>NZ_QMEX01000009.1 GCF_003284925.1 Mycolicibacter senuensis | reverse complement strand
CCGCCCAGCCCAGCGCCGCCAACCCGGGGCCGGTCGCCAGCATCGCCAATACCAGTACGGCCGTGCCCGCCAGCACCAGCAGCGGCCGCGCGGCGGGGACCTGCCGCACCGTCGGCACTCCCAGTGCCACCACGCCCAGCAGTACCGCCGTCGCAACCAGCGCGAAAATCGTTGTCCGGGAGCCGGGTACCGCCTCGGCATTCCAGATACCGGCCAGCCCGGCCAGACTGCTCAGGGTGCCCAGACCCGGCTCGGCGCGGGCCGCGAACGCCGCCACCCCGGCCGGCTCGCCGCGAACAGACCCCGGGCCCACCACCAAGGCCATCAGCCACGGCAGTGCGGCGGTCGCGGTGGTCGCCACCGTGCCGGTCGCACACCACCACCGCGGCGGACCGGAACCCGGTGCCGCAACGCACACCAGCGCCACTACGGCGGCCAGCAGCAGCCCGGTCGGGGTCAACCCGGCCAGCGCCAGAAAGAACACCAACCCGAGCAGACCGCCGCCGCCACCGGATCGCAGCCGCAGCATCGCCACGGCCACCCAGGGCAGGCACCCGTAGCCGACCAGCAGGCTCCAATGCCCCTGCAGCAGTCGTTCGGCGACATAGGGATTCCAGATCGCGACGGTGACGGCCACCAGCTGGCCGGGCCGCCCGGCCTCGGGCAGCACCGTCGCCACCAGTCGCGCCGCACCGCAGCCGGCCAGCCACAGCGCCGCGATCAGCAACGCCTTGACCACGGTGCCGCCATCGAACAGCCGCGAAGCCAGCGCCACCGCGAAGTCCTGCGGTACCGCCCGCGGTGCCGCCTCGCCCAGTCCGAGCGCGCTTCCGGTCAGATACGACCGCGGCGTCGACACCGCATCGCGCAGCAGCAGATAGCCCGGCCGCAGCAGCGGCGCCAGCACCAGCAGCGTCAGTCCCAGTGCATAGCACGGCGCCACCCAGCGCCCGGCTCGCACCACCGCGGGCTCAGGGTTGATCGGGAGCGGGATCCGGTTGACCGCGGGTCGGCGGGTCGGCCTCCGGGGGTGTGGCAGGGCGGTCCAACTGCGGACGCTGCGTCGGCAGTTTCTCGGTCTCGGCCTCGGCTCCGGTGACGGGTCCGGGGGACGGCGACCTGGGAGCGAAGCCGCCGAAGAACCCCCCGTCGGAGCCGTCGCGGCCCGGCTGGCCCAGGGCGGCCTCGGCGGGCAGGCTGAACCAGCCGACCAGCACACCGCCGATCAAGGCGATCAGCCCGGCGGCGGTGAAGGTGATCGGCAGGACCCGCGACCACAGGGCGACCCGGTCCCGCTCGTTACGGGCGGCGTTGACCTGCGCCTCGATGGTCTCTTCGGAGCTGACGACGGTGTAGTCGGCCAGCGCCACCTCCGGCTTCAGCGGGTCACGGGCGTAGTAGTGGTTGGCGTGCAGCTTCGACTTGACGATGGTGCCCGAGACCGGGTCCACCCACAGGGTCTTCTGCGCGGCGTAATACCGCGTCATGGTGATGTCCTCGTCGGGGTCGACGCCCTCGATGTTCCACATCCGGGCGGGGGCGCTGATCTCGCCGTCCTCGTCGTGGCCGTACAGCGACGGGTAACGCACCGGCTCGGACAGCGTGCCGTCCGGGTCGTAGCCGACGTTCTGGGTGAACCGGTAGACGGTCAGCCCGTTGACGTCGTCCTCGCCCTCGTAGTTGGCCTCGTAGGCCTTCTGCGCGATTGGATCGAAGTACTGGTAGGACTGCTTCTGGGTGTCGAAGGGGAACCGGTAGGACAGCCCCTCGTGCGGCAGCGCGATGTTGGTGGGCGGGCTGTCGTCGTCGAAGTTCCGCGGCCGCTGCACCGAGCCACCCGGGTGGTTGTCATCCGAAATCGCCTCGGCGGTACGGCGATCCAGCGTCACGGTGTCGACGATCGCCAGCAACAGGCCGGTGTCCTTCTGCCGGTCCGCGCGCCGCAGCGAGGAGCCGGCCTGCAGGGTCACGACGTCGGCGTTGGCGGGCGCCTCGACGCCGATCTGCTCCTGGGACACCAGCGGCACATCCTGGTCGACCACCGCGTGTTCACTGCCGAGCGATTCCGGATCCAACGCGGCGCCGCTGCCGTTGCTGATCAGGGTGGCCTCGACGTCCAGGGGGATCTTGGCGATCTTGCCGGCGGTGTAGGTGGACAGCAGCAGGGCAGCGATCAACAATGCGGCACCGAGGCCCATGATTGCGCATGCCGCGATACGCATCATGACTGCTCGGTTCACGTCGCCGCACCATTCCTTTCCGACCCGTACCTAAACCTGTCTGACCCTAACAGCAGAAGTTCAAACAGCTAGGGTGTGTCCATTGATGCTTTGGACCGCGATCGGCTGAACCAGCAGGTGGGTGGCGTACGCAGCTTTCTGCCCGCCGTCGAGGGGATGCGCGCCTGCGCCGCCATCGGCGTGGTCATCACCCACGTGGCCTTCCAGACCGGGCACTCGTCGGGAATCACCGGCCGGCTCTGGGGCCGTTTCGACATGGCCGTGGCGGTGTTCTTTGCGCTGAGCGGGTTTCTGTTGTGGCGCGGGCATGCCGCGGCCGCGCGCGGGCTGCGGCAGGCGCCGCCCACCGGGCATTACCTGCGCTCGCGCATCGTGCGGATCATGCCGGCCTACCTGGTGTCGGTGGTGGTGATCCTGGCGCTGCTGCCCGACGCGAGCGGGGCCAGCCTGACGGTGTGGCTGGCCAATCTCACGATGACGCAGATCTACGTGCCGCTGACGCTGACGCCCGGCCTGACCCAGATGTGGAGTCTGGCCGTGGAGGTCAGCTTCTACATCGCCCTGCCCTTCCTGGCGCTGGCGGCGCGATGGCTGTCGGTGCGCGCCCGGGTGCCGGTGATCGCGGCCGTGTCGCTGCTCAGCCTGGGCTGGGGCTTTCTGCCGATCCACACCCCCTACGGAGTGAATCCGCTGAACTGGGCGCCGGCCTACGGCTGCTGGTTCGGGGCGGGCATGCTGCTGGCCGAGTGGGCGCACAGCCCGGTCACCCGGGTGCACCGGCTGGCCCGCCGGCGATTGCCGATGGCGGGCCTGACCCTGGCGGCGTTCTTGGTGGCCGCCTCGCCGCTGGCCGGCCCCGAAGGGCTGACTTCGGCCACCGTCGGCCAATTCATCGTGCGCACCGCGATGGGGGGTGTACTGGCCTGGGCGCTGCTGGCGCCGCTGGTGCTGGACCGTCCCGACACCCCGCATCGCTTCCTGGCCAGCGCGCCGATGGTCACGCTGGGCCGCTGGTCCTACGGGATCTTCATCTGGCACCTGGCCGCGCTGGACATGGTGTTCCCGGTGATCGGCCGATTCGCGTTCACCGGGGACATGGCGGTGGTGCTGGCGCTGACGATGGTGTTCACCGTCGCGATCGCCGCGGTCAGCTACGCCCTGGTGGAACAACCGTGCCGGGAGATGCTGCGCAGTTGGGAGATCCGTCGTGCTGCCCGCGGTGCAATGCCGGCAGCAGCCGGTCCGGTGGCGCCCGAAGAGCCCGAGCCCGCCGGAGTGCGCTGAGGCCGAGACCGGCGCCCGGCGTCACTCAGGCGGCCGCTCCCGACGGCGTGTAGTCGGCGACGTCGCTGGTGAACTCCGGTGTGCCGTAGGCCTTCAGCCGCCGCTTGAGCAGGCGCAGCACGTAGGCGTTCGTGAGCCGGCGCAAGCCGGGAGTGCGGACAGCGCGTTGCACCACCGACGCGCGGCCGTAGACGAACGGCGCCGTGAGGGCGATCCGCAGATAGTCACCCGCCCCGAGCGTGACACCCATCTTCGCGGCCACCACGCGCTTGCCGCCGCAGAACATCCGCACGAAAAACAGCTTGCTGTAGCTCTTCTCGACCGCGTCGGCGATGCGTTCCCGCAGGGTTTCGTCCTGCCGCAGGTAGGCGGCCATCGTGGAGCGAACCAACTCCCCGCAGGTGGCGTCGTCGAAGTCATCGCGCAGCAGCGCGGCACGGGCGCTGAACACCCGAATAATCTCCGTGGGCGTGGTCGGCAGCAGCTCTTCGGGCAGGCCGAGCAGAACGCAGCGATAGCGGGTGAACTCGACCTCGGCACGCTCGCTGGGCGTGAACTCGGTGCGTCCTTGGCGGCGGGCGTCCATCGCCAGCACGTAGAGGTTGATCATGCCGGCCGGCATCTGATCAATCTGCGGGATCGGCAGCCCGTAGATGCCGACGTCCCATTTCGGGGATCGCTTGAGCGCGTTGAAGCGGACCATCGAGTGCATCAGCCGCACCATGGCCGCCGCCTCGAAACCCTGGCCGTAGCGGTCCAGTGCACCCGGCAGCGTGGTGACGGCGAAGAAACTGGTGGTCTCGTTGACCCGCCCGGCGGCACGCTTGCCCGACAGCGCGCCGGTCAGTGCCATCGGCAGCGCGGCGTAGGTGTTGAGGAAGGTTGCGATGAACGCACCGCGGACGACGAACGGTGCCAACAGTGCCATCGGCAGCCGGGAGTGCTCGGCTCCCTTTCGAACCAGGTCCATGTCCAGCCAATCCGGGGTGGCTTCCATGTCGGCGATGAATGCCACCAACTCCGGTGGCGCGTCGGGCACCGCTTCGATGCCGTGGCGGCACGCCTGCTTGAGCATGCCGATCAGCGTGCTGACGCTGTATTGGCCCATCAGTGCGGCGTAGGAGTCCGCCACCACATCGCCCAGCCAGGTCGCCGTCGAAATCAGCTCGACCGCGGCCTCGTCGGCCAGCAGCTTGGCCCGGGTGGAGGGCCGGCCGCGCAGCGACGACACGTCGTCGGGGTCGGTCGTCGTGCGGAACGGCTGGGAGTCGAAGTCCAACTCGCCGTAGAGCTCCGGCAGCAGCTCGGCTTGCCGGCGGACCCGCTGGCGCAGCGCTGGGTAGTGCGTGGGCATCGACGAACCTCTCCGAGACATCTCCACTTAACTCACGTTTCGTTAGTTACAGGTAACAGAGTGTTAGTTATGCTGTCAAGCGTGATCCCGACCGGCCGGCGGCGCATGACAGGCGAGGCGCGGCGCGAGCAGATCCTCGATGTCACCCACGCCATTGTCGACGCCGAGGGCTTCCACGCAGCCACGCCCAACCGGGTCGCTCGGGAAGCCGGCGTCAATCGGTCGCTGATCTACCAGCAATTCGGTAGTCCCGCAGGACTTTTCGTCGCACTCATCGATCGGGAAGCGGGCCGGGCGGCGGCGCAGTTCACGGCTGCGATCACCAGCACCGAGAACCCGGATGCCGAGGGATTTTTGGCGCGGGTGTTCGACGGGGTGCTGCGGGCCGCCGACGGCCACTCCGCGACCTGGCGATTGTTCCTGTTCCCGCCCCAGGGGGCACCACCCGAGCTGCACGAACGCCTCGCCGGCGCCGAGGCCGCGGTGCGTGGTTTCCTCGGCCGCGAACTGCTGCGCACCATGCCGGATCTGCCCGACCCGGACTACACCGCCCGGATCGTGGCGGCCGTCGGCCGCGAACTGCTGCAGCTGCGGCTCAGCGAGCCCGAGCAGGCCACTCCCGAACGGCTGCGAGCGGTGCTCGGTTCGCTGGAACTCAACGCCGGCAGCCGGTCTCGGCGGCCGATGAGCCGTCAGTAGCCGCCGGAGTGCTCGAAGATCTTGCGGGGGTTGTCGACGAGCATGGTGCGCAACTGCTCGTCGGTGACGCCGCGCTGCCGCAGCGCCGGGATCACGTCGTTGTGGATGTGCAGGTAGTGCCAGTTGGGGGCGGCCACCGAGCTCAGTTCGCCGGGCAGCGCGTCGAAGTAGCAGTTGGCGTCGTGCGAGAGCACCATCTTGTCGGCATGGCCGCGCTCGCACAGCTGCGCCACGGTGTTGACCCGGTCCTCGAACGGCAGGATCAGGTCGATACCGAACCGGTCCATGCCCAGATAGGACCCGGCCGCGATCAGCTCCTCCAGGTAACCCAGATCGGTTGAGTCCCCGGAGTGCCCGATCACCACCCGGGACAAATCGACGCCTTCGTCTTCGAAGATGCGCTGCTGCTCCAGACCGCGGCGCAGCCCGGCGTGGGTGTGGGTGGAGATCGGCGCACCGGTGCGCCGGTGGGCCTGGGCGACCGCGCGCAGCACTCGCTCGACGCCGGGAGTGACGCCGGGCTCGTCGGTGGCGCACTTGAGGATTGCCGCCTTGATCCCGGTGTCGGCGATGCCCGACTCGATGTCGCGGACGAACATGTCGGCCATGAGCTCCGGGCCGTCCAGCATGGTGCCCGGGCCCCGGTAGTGGAAGAAGAACGGTACGTCGTTGTAGGTGTAGACACCGGTGGCCACCACGATGTTCAACTCGGTGCCGGCGGCGACCCGCGCGATGCGGGGGATATAGCGACCGAGGCCGATCACGGTCAGGTCGACGATGGTGTCGACTCCGGCGGCCTTCAATGCGTTGAGCCGCGTGATCGCGTCGGCGACCCGGGCGTCCTCGTCGCCCCAGGCGTCCGGGTAGTTCTGGGCGATCTCGGTGGTCATGATGAACACGTGCTCGTGCATCAGGGTGACGCCGAGGTCGGTGGTGTCGATCGGTCCGCGCACGGTGTGACATTGCGACATGGCTTGATCGTATGGAGCCAGCGGCGCCATCGGTCGCCTTCGCCGAGAATGCCTAGGGGTTGGCCAGCAGGTTGTCGCGGATCTGGGCATAGGAGTGGGCGAACTGTTCGACGTCGCGCGGGCTCAGCAGATCGAAGAGGTGGGAGCGCACCGCCGCGACGTGCCCGGGTGCCGCCGCCCGCAGCTTCGCCGCGCCCGCCTCGGTGAGTTCGGCGTAGAGCCCGCGTTTGTCTTCGTCGCATTCGACCTGCCGGACCCAGCCGGCGTCGATCAGCCGCCTGACCGCTCGGGACACTCCGCTGCGGGTCGCGACGGTGATGTCGGCCAACTCGTTCATCCGCATCCGCTGTTGCGGGGCCTCCGACAGCAGCGCGAGGATCTCGAAGTCGGACAGGTTCAGCCCCGCGTCGGTGGCCAGTTGCCGGTCCAGGGCACGTAGCAGCAGTCGGGTGCTGTCGAGGTACCCCCGCCACATCCGATGTTCCTCGGGGCTGAGCCACTGCGTGTCCATGCCTCAACAGTAGTTGATTTCGGAACGAGTTTCCCGCGTTAGCGGCCGGAATAACGACAAAACTAGTTTCGTTGTCAACTATCAGCTAGAGTAGTCAACATGAGGAGGGCAGTCGTGTCGGGCACTGATATGCAGTTCGGCATCTTCACTGTCGGCGATGTCACCGCCGACCCGACCACGGGACGCACGCCGACCGAGGCCGAGCGGATCCGCGCGACGGTGACGATCGCCCAGAAGGCCGAGGAGGTGGGCTTGGACGTCTTCGCCACCGGCGAGCACCACAACCCGCCGTTCGTGCCGTCGTCGCCGACGACCCTGCTGGGCTACATCGCGGCCCGGACCGATCGCATCCAGCTGACCACCGCCACCACCTTGATCACCACCAATGATCCGGTGAAGGTCGCCGAGGACTACAGCGTGTTGCAGCACCTGGCCGACGGTCGGGTGGACCTGATGCTGGGCCGCGGAAATACCGGCCCGGTGTATCCCTGGTTCGGCAAGGACATCCGGGCCGCGCTGCCGCTCACGGTGGAGAACTACCGGCTGCTGCGCCGGCTGTGGCGCGAGGAGGTCGTCGATTGGAGCGGGGAGCACCGCACCCCGTTGCACGGGTTCAGTCTGGCGCCGCGACCGCTGGACGGGGTACCCCCGTTCGTCTGGCACGGCTCGATCCGCAGCCCCGAGATCGCCGAACTGGCAGCGCATTACGGCGACGGGTTCTTCGCCAATCACATTTTCTGGCCGCCGTCGCACACCAAGCGGATGGTGCAGTTGTACCGGCAGCGGTTCGAGCATTACGGCCACGGCAGTGCCGATCAGGCGATCGTCGGTCTGGGCGGCCAGGTGTTCCTGCGACCGAACAGTCAGGACGCGGTCGATGAGTTCCGGCCCTATTTCGACAACGCGCCGGTCTACGGCCACGGCCCCAGCCTGGAGGAGTTCAGCGCCCAGACCCCGCTGACGGTCGGCTCACCGCAACAGGTGATCGACAAGACGCTGGGGTTCCGGAACTACGTCGGCGACTATCAACGCCAACTGTTCCTGATCGACCACGCGGGCCTGCCGCTCAAGACGGTGCTGGAGCAGCTCGATCTGCTCGGTGAGCACGTCGTCCCGGTGCTGCGCAAGGAGTTCGCGATCGGCCGCCCGGCGCACGTCCCCGGCGCGCCGACCCACCAGTCGCTGGTCGAGGCTGCGAGCCGGTCCGAGATCCAGGAGGCGTCATGAAGTTGATCGTGATCAGCGGTGGCCTGCGTGAGCCGTCGTCCACCCGGCTGTTGGCCGACCGGCTGGGTGCGGCGGTACGCGCCGAGCTCGGGCACGTCGATATCGAGGTCGTCGAGCTACGTCACCTCGCTCGGGCAATCACCGACGCCATGCTGACCGGCTTCGCCTCGCCGGAGCTGGAACAGGTCTTCGAGAAGGTCGCCGGCTGCGACGGGCTGATTGTGGTGACGCCCACGTTCAACGCGACCTTCAGCGGGTTGTTCAAGTCGTTCTTCGACGTACTTCCCGAGCAGACCCTGAACAGCACGCCGGTGCTCATCGCAGCGACCGGCGGAACCGAGCGGCACTCCTTGGTGCTCGATCACGCCCTGCGGCCGATGTTCAGCTATCTGCACGCGCTGGTGTCCCCCACCGGGGTCTACGCCGCGACGTCGGATTTCGGCTCGCGCGGGCTCGACGCGCGGATAGCCAAGGCGGCCAAGGAATTCGCGCGACTTGTACCACTGTGCGGGCGCGGCCGCAGCGAAGCGGTCAGCGCCGAACTCGATGAGATGCACCGCCTGCTCGCAGGCGCCCAACAGTAAGGAGCAGTGAAAATGACGAAGTTGGCGGTTATCTACTACTCGGCCACCGGACACGGCACCGCGATGGCGCAACGGGTGGCGAAGGCGGGCGAGGCCGCCGGCGCGGAGGTGCGCCTGCGCCACATCGAGGAGACACGCGATCCGGCGTCGTTCGCCCAGAACCCGGCCTGGAGCGCCAACTACGAGGCGACCAAGGACCAACCTGCCGCCACCGGCGACGACATCGTCTGGGCGGACGCCGTCATCTTCGGCTCGCCCACCCGATTCGGTTCCCCGTCAGCGCAATTCCGGACCTTCATCGACGGCCTGGGTGGACTGTGGGCCAACGGGAAGCTGGCCGACAAGGTCTACGCCGGCTTCACCTCGAGCCAGACCACGCACGGCGGGCAGGAGTCCACGCTGCTGAATCTGTACGTCACGCTGATGCATTTCGGCGGCATTCTGGTGCCGCCGGGCTACACCGACCCGATCAAGTTCGCCGACGGCAACCCCTACGGCGTCGGGCACATCACCGGCCCGGAGAACAAGAACGAGCTGAACGAGACGACCCTGGCCGCGCTCGATCACCTGGCCACCCGGGTGGTGGGCGTGGCCGCGAAGATCGCCGGGGCATGACCCCCGCGCCACACCGGCGCATAACTGACCCTTGAAGAGTGACACACCTCACATTACGATGACCAGTGGTCATTCCAGTGAGGTGGTCCGATGCCGACGGTGACGTGGGGACGGGTCGACCCGGCGCGCCGGGCCGCCGTGCTGGAGGCTGCTGAGGCGGAGTTCAGCGCGCGCGGCTTCTCGCACGGCAGTCTCAACGTCATCGCTCGGCGCGCCGAGGTCGCCAAGGGCAGCTTGTTCCAGTACTTCGCCGACAAGGCCGACCTGTACGCGTTCGTCGCCGACACCGCCGGCCAGCGAGTGCGTTCCTACATGGAGCGACGGATCGTCGACCTCGACTCCAGCCGGCCGTTCTTCGAGTTCCTCACCGACATGCTCGACGTCTGGGTCGCCTACTTCGCCGACCACCCGCGCGAGCGGGCGCTGCACGCCGCGGCCAGCATGGAGATCGACACCGACGCCCGGATCAGCGTGCGGACCGTCGTCCACCGCCACTATCTGGAGGTGCTGCGCCCGCTGGTCGACGACGCGCAGGCTCGCGGGGACCTGCGTGCCGACGCCGACACCGGTGCGCTGCTGTCGCTGCTGCTGCTGATCGTCCCGCACCTGGCGCTGGCCCCTTACCTCCGCGGCATCGACCCGGTCCTCGGACTCGACGAGCACACTCCAGAACAACCGGCCCTGGCAATCCGCCGGCTGGTCGCCGTGCTGGCCGCGGCATTCGGCGGCGAGAGAACTCGCCATCGCCACCAATCCGAGGAGGCAGTTCCATGACCCGCACCCACTACGACTCATTGGCCGCCGGCGGGCTGAACTGGGACAGCCTGCCACTCAAGCTGTTCGCCGGCGGAAACGCGAAATTCTGGAATCCCGCCGACATCGACTTCTCCCGCGACCGGGACGACTGGGAATCGCTCACCGACCGGGAACGCGATTACGCCGTCCGGTTGTGTGCGCAGTTCATCGCCGGCGAGGAGTCGGTCACCCAGGACATCCAGCCGTTCATGGCGGCGATGCGCGCCGAAGGCCGACTCGGCGACGAGATGTATCTGACCCAGTTCGCGTTCGAGGAGGCCAAGCACACCCAGGTGTTCCGGATGTGGCTGGACGCGGTGGGGATAACCGACGACCTGCATGGCTACCTCGACGCGCTCCCGTCCTACCGGCGGATATTCAACGAGGAATTGCCGGAATCGTTGGCCATCCTGTCGGTCGATCCCTCACCGGCGAGCCAGGTACGTGCGGCGGTGACCTACAACCACTTCGTCGAGGGCACGCTGGCGCTGACCGGTTACTACGCCTGGCACAAGATCTGCGTGCAGCGCGGCGTGCTTCCGGGTATGCAGGCCCTCATCGGGCACATCGCCGACGACGAGCGGCGCCACATGGCGTGGGGCACCTTCACGTGCCGGCGCCACATCGCCGCCGACGACGCCAACTGGGAGGTGTTCGAAACACGGATGAACGAACTCCTGCCGCTGTTGGTGAGCTACAACGCGGAGGGCAGCGAGATCTACGGTGAGGACGTCCCGTTCGGACTGTCCTCCGACGAACTGCTGCAGTACTCCATGGACAAGGGGATGCGCCGGTTCGGCACCATCAGCAGCGCCCGCGGCCGCCCGGTCGGCGAGATCGACCTGGACTATTCGCCGGTACAGCTGGAGGACACCTTCGCCGACGAAGACCGCAAGATGCTGGCGGTCTCCGCCTGAGACGGCCGACCCGGTCTCAGGCCACCCACACCGTTTTGAGGTTGCAGAACTCCCGAATACCGTGGCCGGACAGTTCCCGGCCATACCCCGACCGCTTGATGCCGCCGAACGGCAACTCCGGGTAGGACACCGTCATGCCGTTGATGAAGACCTGGCCGGCCTCGATCTCGTCGGCGAACCGGCTGATCTCGGCGTCGTCGCGGGTCCAGGCGTTCGATCCCAGCCCGAAGGTGGTGGCATTGGCGATCTCGATCGCCTCGTCAATGTCGGCGACGCGGTACACCGAGGCCACCGGCCCGAACACCTCCTCGGTGAACAGGGCCATGTCACGGGTGATGTCGGTGATCACGGTCGGCGGGTAGAACCAGCCCGGGCGGTCGAGCCGCTTCCCGCCGCACTGGATCACCGCGCCGGCCGCCGCCGCGGTGTCCACCTGCTGTTCCACCTCGTCGCGGCCCTGTTCGGTGGCCAGCGGTCCGACGTCGGTGTCCGGGTCGGTCGGATCGCCGACCCGCAGCGCCGACATCTGGGCGGTGAACTCGGTGACGAAGTCGTCGTAGACATCGGTGTGGACGATGAATCGCTTTGCCGCGATACAGGATTGGCCGTTGTTCTGTACCCGGGCCTTGACCGCGGTCGTCACCGCGGCGTCCAGGTCGGCAGACGGCATCACGATGAACGGGTCGCTGCCGCCCAGCTCCAGCACCGTGTGTTTCACCTCGTCGCCGGCGATGGCCGCAACCGACCGTCCGGCCGGCTCACTGCCGGTCAGGGTCGCCGCCGCCACCCGCGGGTCGCGCAGCACCCGCTCCACGGCGCCCGATCCGATCAGCAGGGTCTGAAAGCAGCCGTCGGGAAAACCGGCGCGCGACAACAGGTCTTCCAGGTACAGCGCGGTCTGCGGCACATTGGAGGCGTGCTTGAGCAGACCGACGTTGCCGGCCATGAGGGCCGGCGCGGCGAACCGCACCGCTTGCCAGAGCGGGAAGTTCCACGGCATCACCGCCAGCACCACCCCGAGCGGCTGGTAACGCGCGAACGCCTTGGACGCGTTGACCGCCGAGGCGTCGGGGGCGGGCTCATCGGCCAGCAGGGCTTCGCTGTGGTCGGCGTAGAACCGGAAGCCCTTGACGCATTTGAGCGCTTCGGCCTTGGCCGAGGTCAGCGTCTTGCCCATCTCCAGCGTCATCGTCGCGGCGACGTCGTCGGCTTCGGCCTCCAGTAGGTCGGCGGCCGCATGCGTCCAGCGGGCGCGCTGGGCGAAATCGGTGCGACGGTAGTCGGCGAAGCGGGCCGCCGCGCGGGCGATCGCGGCTTCGATCTGCGCTTCAGTGGCCGCGGTGAACGTCTTGACCGTCTCGCCGGTTGCCGGGTTGGTGGTGGCAATTGCGGGCACGCGAGTCTCCTTCGGGGCGCTGCGTCGTGGGGTGTGTAGGTCCAGCCTGCCACCATCGAACCGCGTAGGCTCGCGACGAGCCAGCGTCAGTACAGCGATACGGGAGTCCTGGATGCGTTTCAACCCTCCGCCCAACTGGCCGCCTGCGCCGCCCGGCTGGGCGCCGGACGCGAACTGGGCGCCGGATCCGTCGTGGCCGCCTCCGCCACCCGGCTGGCCGTTGTGGGTGGACGACTTCGGTCAGGGTGGCGCCCCGGTGCCGTATCCGCCCTACGGCGCCCCGTGGCCGATACCGGCGCCCGAGCCGGGCTCGCGCAAGCGGCTGTGGCTCTCGCTGGCCGCGGCCGCGACGGCGGTCGTGGTGGGCATAGGGCTGATGGTGGGCTTGGGTGGTCGCCTCACCGCGGAGGAGAAACCGTCCCGGAAACCGGACATCACCGAGCTGACCTCGGACATGCTCGTCGAACGCGCCGCCTTCCCGGACCCCTCCGGCGGCAAGTGGATCAGCGGGGTCAACAGCGCCGGCGACAGCCCCTCGGAGATGCCGAATCTGACCGTTGACCCCCCGGAATGCGCTGACTTCTACTCGAGTCCCAGTTCCGCGACCCAGACGGCGACGGCCACGTTGGCCAAGCTGCAACCCGGTGGCCTGCACTCGATGAGAGTTCGGCTGGCCCTGACGCCGGACCGCCCGGACCTCAAGGCGTTCGTGGACAAATGCCAGTCGTTCAAGCAGACCTTCGAGTCCGGCGGACGTAGCGTCACCACCGATATCCAGCTCAGCCCGTTGGAGGCCGAGGGAGTGCCGTCGTGGGCGGTCGCGACGGTGATCACCAGTTCCAGCAAGGCGGCCATCCGGCTGCCGATCGCGATCACCGCCTCCACGATCTCCGGCTACTACCGCGGCGTGCTCGTCGTTGCCAGCAGCAATGACATCGGGCTTCGAACCGGCGATGACGAGTCAGATGATGCCACTCACGCCGATGAGCTGGTGCAACTGTTCAACACCCAGATCGAGAAGCTCGAGGCGGCGCAGTAGCCGGCCCGGGTTTGTCGGCGGGTCGGTCGTCAGATCCCCACTCGGCGCGCGGGCTCGCCGGGATCACGTCCACCGCTGCTGACCACCGCGGCGGTCGCAGCCAGCACGGCGACCGAGACCAGGGCAGCCAGCTGCGCGCCCGCGGAATGTCCGGCGTAGCCGTCCACCGATCGCCACGGGTGCCGGCACAACACCGCACCGGCCAGGATCAGCCCGCCGGAGCTCAAACCGAGCCGGATCGCGTCGAATGCGCGCTGCCGATGGCGCAGCGCGAACATCGCGATCAGCGCCGCCCCGAACACGACGGCGCCGGCGGCACCGGCGATCAGGGTGCCGACCGCGAGCACGGCGATCCCCAGCTGCCCGCGGCTGGGCTGCCAGGGCCGCGCCGGCGGGCCGGGGCTGCGGATCCGCCGTGTCGGCCACCAGGCCAGCAGGGCCAGCAGCGGCAGTAGGGCCAGCCCGCCGGCCATCCCCAGGCGGTACATCCGGTTGGGGCCGAACGTCAACGTGACCGTGCCGTCCGTACCGGCGGGAACCACCCAGCCCTGCTGCCAACCGTTGACCGCGACCGGGACCAGTCGGCTGCCGTCGGTTGTGCGTGCCACCCAACCGCGGTTGATGCTCTCCGGAACGACCAACACCCGGGTTGCCGGCGCGTCGGATACCGTCACCTCGCGCCGGGCGGGACTCCACGTGCCGACGACGGCGGGTGTCGTCGCGGTGCTGACTGCATCGCGGGTTGCCAGCGGCCCGGACAGCGTGGCGCTGTCGACGACGAACGCCGAACCCGGACTGATCAACAGTTCCTGCGCCCCGGGCGGCAGCGCGATCGGTCGCTGATCGCAGGGCTGGGCGCGCACCGGCTCGTCATCGAGCAAGGCGCCCACGGTGGTGGTGATCGAGGTGTGCACGAACCGGCCGGCGATCGCGACGATCGGGCCGTGGCCGCAATCGACGGTGACCTGGCGCGACCGGTTGCGGGCGGGGTCTGCGGGAGCGATCGGCCGGCCGTTGACGCCGAGCACGCTCACGTCGGCCAGCCCGGGCGGTTTGAGCTGGTCGAAGCCGATCGCGGTGCGGTCGATCACGTCCTGCCAACCCAGCAGACTGATCGAGACGGTGTCGGTCACCCGCGGCTGCAGCCGTACCCGCTGCTCGTCGGAGTCCGCCAGTTCCCGGACCTGCGGGCCCGAGCCGAGGTCGATGGCCACCAGCGTGGGCCGCGCCGGTAACGGGGACCTACTGGCGGTGAACCGCAATCCGGCCACCTCGACCGGGCGCGGCAACGTGATGGTCAGGGTCGGCGGGGAGCGGTGGGCGACCACCCGCTGCGACGCGGTCCACGCGGTGCCCGGATCACCGTCCGCGGCGGCGTATGCCGACCCGAGCACGTCGAGCACGTCGGCGTCACCGCGGGCCCTCGCCGCGCCCGGCTCGGCGATCAGGTCGACCAGGTGGGGGCTCTGCCGTGGCCGCACCCACACCGTCGGGGTCACCGAGATGGGCTGCGGCACGTTCAGGGTGCGGCTGAAGGTGGCGGGTTCCTCGGGCTCCAGCATCATCGATGCCGCGCAGCGGACGGCGTCCGAGGCGGCGGCACAGCCGGCCCGGCCGGGCAGGCCCGCCCCGAGATCCCATTGCGACACCCGCGCACCCGCCGGTGGGGCCGGTACGAGCGCGGTGTGGCGCAGGTCGACGGGATGCGCGTAACCCGAGGCGTCGTACTGGGTGACCGACAGGTCGGTGATGCCGAATTGCACCCCGGGGGAACCGTCTTCGGTTCCTGATGCGGTGATCCGCACCCACGGCGTCTCGCCGTAGGGCAGCGCGGCGGTCAGCGGCTCGCCGGCGCGGTCGAACCGCAGCGTGGTGGTGCCGTTGACGGTGGAGATCTGGATCCGCCGTACCTGCGCGCCGACGGCCGTCGCGCTGGGGGTCACGGTGATGGTGCCGTTGGTCAACGGGTGGTCGAAGTCGATCTGCAGCCATTGGCCGACCGCCGACTGCAGCGCGTTGGACACCCAGGCAGTGCCCGAGTCGCCGTCGATGGCGGCGGCCGGGGACGTCGACGGCGCCACGTCGGGCAGCGCGGTGGCGTCCGAGGACGAACTCGACGCGGTGATCCGGCCGCCGATCCAGCCGCCGAACACCGTGGCGGCGCCGGGCGTCGGATAGTCCGGCACCCGGCTGTGGGTGTGGCGGGCGTCGCCGGCGGCCCGCAGCGTCGAAGAGTGGTCGTCGACGCGGCCGTAGTCGGTCTCGCGGGCCAGCGGCGTGTCGGTGACAGTGATCCCGCCGTTTCGCGGGGCACCGAGCCCGGCTCGGCGCGCGTCGGCCGTCATCAGTACCGGACCCAGCACCGGATCGCCGCGCAACCGGCGATGCTCGTCGAGCCGCAGCAGCACCTCCGGGCCGCCCGCGACGCGCTGCATCGCATCGAGGTCGGCCAGATACGGTGCGCCCGGGTTCGCTCCGGCTGCCGGGTCACCGACCCGGTAGATCTCGATCGCCGGATAGGCCGGGCGCAATCCGCTGTCGGAGACGAATCCGGGCACCGTGCCCGACCCCACCGGGTCGCCGAACTGGGCCACGCGGTGTAGCCCCGGCGAGCCGTCGACGGCGCGGTGAACCAGCAGCGGCCGGGCCGACCGCGAGGTGTCGGGGTCCAGGTCGTTGCGCACCACGAGATAGGAAATGCCTTGGCGGGCAAGGGTGTCGGCCAGCCCGGCCGAGGGGCGGCCGGCGGCGAAGAGCCGCTGCACCGAGTCCAGCGCCCGGATGGTCTGCGGCGGGGTCAGCGGAATGGAGTCGCGCACCCCCCAGGGACCGCCCGCTGTCTCACTGAGCACCTGCAGCGGCTCGTCGTGACTGGTGCCCCAGGTCTGGGTGGCGAACGGAGCCCCCGGCACCACCAACACCCGGCCCGGCGTCGGGCTGCCGGTGTTGTGATCGCCGAGCCAGGCGGCGGCGTCGCGCCAATACTGCGGCAGATCCTGAAATGTCCCCGGCGGAGTGAGCCGGCCGGTCCAGGCCAGCGACGTGCTGACCATCAGCGCGGTCAGCACCACCAGGCCGACCGCCGCCGCCTTGTGGTGTTCGGGGTGAACGTAGGCACGACGCCACACCGCTGCCGGGGCGCTGCCCGGCAGCGGTATACGGCCCAGCAGATAGGTGACTCCGAGCACCAGCGGGATCCGGATCACCGACTCGAGCTTGTGCACGTTGCGCAGCGGGGCGCCGCCGGCGTCGAGGAAGGTCTGCACGGCGTGTGCCAGCGGCGAACCCAGCCCGCCCGCGTAGCCCACTGCCAGCAGCGTCACCCCGATCAGCAGCATGGTGACCAGCCGCCCGGCGCCCGGTAGTCGCCGGCGCAGCATGCCGGTCAGCCCGGCCAGCCCGGCGGCGGCCACCAGGCAGGTGCCCAGGATCAGCACCGGGCGGGTGACCAGCGGTGCGCCGGCCGTGGCGTTCGGTGCGACGAAGGGCGTCCAACTGTGGGTGCCGCGCAGAATCTCGGTCAGCGACGTCCACCGGGTGGTCACCCCGGCGGATTCGATGAAGTCCAGGAACGGCGGACTGACCCGGCCCAGCAACAGCAGGGCGACCAGCCACCAGGTCACCGCCAGCGCCAGTGCCAGCAGCCACCAGCCGGTGAAGGACCACCAGCGTCGGTTCGGTCGGTGACACAGCCACCAGATGATCGCCGGCAGGCAACCGGCCAGCGTCGCGACGGCGTTGACCGCGCCCATCAGTGCCACCGCCACGCCGGCTTGACCCGCCAGCGCTCGCATCGGGCGCCCCGGCGGCTGGCTACCCGGCGCGCCCAGCGCGCGTATCACCGGCAGCAGCACCCACGGGGCCAGCATCATCGGCAGCGTTTCCGATGAGATCGAGCCCATGGTGGTCAACACCCGCGGCGACAGGGCGAATGCGGCGGCGCCGATCAGCCGTGCCGTGGGGGTGCCGATCCGCAACGTCTCGGCCACCCGCAGCACGCCCCAGAAGCCCACCGTGAGCAGCAGCGCCCACCAGAGTCGCTGAATGATCCAGCCGGGCAGCCCCACGAAGTCACCGAGCAGGAAGAAGGCGCCGTGGGGGAACAGGTAGCCGTAGGCCTGGTTCTGCACCTGACCGAACGGCAGTTCGCTACTCCACAGGTTGACCGCGCGGGTCAGGAACCGCAGCGGATCGGCGGTCAGGTCCAGTTTGGTGTCCGGGGAGATCCGGCCTGGCGCCTGGATGAAAGTGCAGGCCAACGCGACTGCGCCGACCAGCCACAGCCAGCGCCGCGACAACATTGTCACACCCTGCAACTCCGTCTGCGGACGGCCGGAAGTCGACGGCGTCCGCAGGTCAGCCGCGGTTGCCGTATTCCACCCTGTTCAGCACCGAGGACTGCGGGTCGCCCCCGGCGATCTGCGGCTTGGTGTCCTGTTGCACCATCAAGGTCACGCCGAAGACGGCGGCCGCGCCGAGCAGCACCCCGACGACAATGCTGATGGCCGCCGGTACCACGAACCGAGGCATGGTCTGGCTCCTTCCGCAGTCCCGCGACGTGATCTCGGGGCACCAATAACACCGCCCCCGGTGACTCCCGCCCGCCAACGTAGCATGCGCGCCCGGCGTGCCCGGCGGTTCAGCGATCCTCGACGGAGGAGAGGTGAGGCTGGGGCCGCCGCATGAGCCCGGCGGTTCTAGCCGTGACAGCATGGTGCGATGCCTGCATCGCTGACTCGACAACTGCCCGGTCTGCTGTTGGCGGCCGCGTTGCTGCCGGCGCTGACGACAGCCTGCTCCCACCGCACCGAGACTCCCGCGCCGTCGACACAGGCGGAGTCGACGGACACCTCGACAGCCGCCGCGCCGGTTGACCCGGCCTGTAAGCAGCTGGCGGCCCTGCCGATCCGCGACAAGCTCGCGCAGTTGGTGATGGTGGGCGTCCGTGACGCGGCCGACGCGCGCGCGGTGGTCACCGACCACCATGTCGGCGGCATCTTCATCGGCAGCTGGACCGAGCTGTCGATGCTGACCGACGGCTCGCTGACCGAGATCAAGGAAGACCAGGCCGCCGCCGGCCCGCTGCCGCTGGCGGTCAGTGTCGACGAAGAGGGCGGCCGGGTGGCGCGCCTGTCCTCGCTGATCGGGTCCTCGCCGTCTGCCAAGGAGCTGGCGGCTACCCACAGCGCCGCGCAGGTGCGCGAGCTGGCGGCCGAGCGCGGCCGCAAGATGGCCGACCTGGGCATCACCATCGACTTCGCACCCGTGGTCGACGTGGTCGCTGCGGGCACCGACGACGACACCGTGATCGGCGACCGCTCGTTCGGCTCGGACCCGGCCAAGGTAACCGAGTACGCCGGAGCGTACGCGCAGGGACTGCGTGACGCCGGGCTGCTACCGGTACTCAAACACTTCCCCGGCCACGGCCGCGGCTCCGGTGACTCGCACACCGCCGGGGCGGTGGCCACGCCACCGCTGGCGCAGCTGCAGGACAACGACCTGGTGCCGTATCGCACGCTGGTCAGCCAGGCACCGGTGGCGGTGATGATGGGACACCTGGAAGTGCCCGGCCTGACCGAGGACCCGGCCAGCCTGAGTCCGGCCGCGGTCAGCCTGTTGCGCACCGGCACCGACTATCACGGCCCGGCGTTCTCCGGACTGGTGTTCACCGACGACCTGTCATCGATGGCCGCCATCACCGAGCACTACGGCGTCGCCGATGCGGTGTTGCGAAGCCTGCAGGCCGGCGTGGACATCGCGCTGTGGGTCACCACCGACGAGGTGCCGGCGGTGTTGGACCGGCTGGAGCAGGCGGTGGCGGCGGGCGAGCTGAAGCGGGAGGCGATCGATGCCTCGTTGGCGCGGTTGGCGGCGGTCAAGAAACCCGGAACGCACTGCCACGGCTGATACCGTCACCGCCGGACACGAAGTTACTCTTCGGTAAGATCGTGCCGCAGAAGGTACGCGGAAGGAACCCCGAGGCGATGGCGGCTGGTAGTAAGCGGTTACCGCGGGCTGTGCGTGAACAGCAGATGCTCGACGCCGCGGTGCAGATGTTCTCGATCAACGGCTATCACGAGACCTCGATGGACTCGATCGCAGCGGCGGCCCAGATCTCCAAGCCGATGCTCTACCTGTACTACGGCTCCAAGGAGGAACTCTTCGGGGCGTGTCTGGATCGTGAGCTGGCGCGCTTCGTCGAGACGGTACGCACCAGCATCGACTTCCAGCAGAGCCCGAAAGACCTGTTGCGGAACACGATCCGGTCGTTCCTGCACTACATCGACACCAACCGGGCGTCTTGGATCGTGATGTATTCGCAGGCCACCAGTTCGCAGGCGTTCGCCCACACCGTGCGGGAGGGCCGCGAGCGGATCGTCGAGTTGGTCGGCCGGCTGTTGCGGGCCGGCACCCGCAACCCCGAGCCCGGCGTCGACTTCGACATGATGGCGGTCGCACTGGTCGGCGCCGGCGAGGCGATCGCCAGCCGGGTCAGCACGGGCGACACCGACGTCGACGAGGCGGGCGAGCTGATGATCGACCTGTTCTGGCGTGGCCTCAAGGAGGCGCCCGGCGGCCGTGACGGCGCCGAGAGCGCCGCCGCGGGATAGTCCGGCGCGTCAGGCCGCGAAGAGCTCCTGGAACTCGGCGGTGATCTCCGAGATCGCCTGGTTGATCACGATGTATTCGAACCCGAGGGCGATGCTGCCCAACCCGAACAGGCCGGCGATCGGCATGCCGAGCGCGTTGAGGATGTCTCCCGAACCGAGTTCCTGCACGAACAGATTGGCGGCGTAGGCCGGAGCCGTCGTGAGCAAGGCGTTGACGAGATCCGCGGTCGGAAGCAGCGCGGCGTAAGCGGCACTGGCCGCGCCGGTGAACGCATTGACGATGTCGGTGAAGCTGGGCATCGAGAACGCCGCGATATCGGCTGCCGGGGCGCCCAACAGCTCCGCCGCGCTCGGGAACGACAGGTTCGACAGATCGCTGATGAAATCGTTGATGCCCTGCCGGGCGCCGTTGCCCAGCGCCGTGAGCACCTCGCCCCAGTCGAGGTCGGTCGGGAACAGCGAGTACGGCGTGGCGATATCGGCAGGGCCGGGATCCCAGCCGTTGGTGATGCTGCCGTAGCCCAGGTTCACCAGGATCCGTGTCGTGGGTTCCAGCAGGTCGTAGAGCGGCTGTCCGATCACCGGAATCGACTGCAGTGGCGCAAGCAACGGCAGCGTCTCGGTGGGGATCATGAAGTATTCGGTGTTGCCGTTGTAGCCGTCCGAAACCGGCAGTGCGATAGCCGAGGCGAGTTGCTCGGGGGTCATGGACGGGTAGGTGGTGTGCACATACACGATGCCCAGGACGGCGTTGAGGTCGGCGAGCAGGTTGATGGGATAGCGGGGGAAGTCGGCGTAGCCGTCGTATTCTCCGGTGTAAATTGCGGTGTGCCAGGGTATTTCGGCTGGGGTGGCGCCGTTGAAGGTGATGCCCAGGCTCGGGATGGTCGGGTAGCCGCCGTCGGTGAAGACGTTCATCCGCTCGAACAGGCCGCCGTTGGGGTTGTTGGGATCCCCGAGCAGCACGAAGGCCAACTGGTCGGCGGCCGGCTGTTGGTGGGGCGGCAACGCCAGCAGGTCACGCATCACCATGGTCGAAATGGTGGCGCTCTGCGAGGCGCCCAGCACGACGAGATCGTTGCCCGCGGCGATCTCCTTGTCGATGGTCTGATGCAGGATGCTGACGCCCTGCGCCAGCGAGGTGTCGAGCTCCAGGCTCTTGACGCCGCTGTTGGGATACAGGCCCTCCGGGGTGAACAAGCCGTTCATGGCAGCCACGGGGAACAGCGGCTGGCCGGCGAACCACGGGGCTGCGGGATTGATGAAGAGCTCGCTGACGGAATCCAGATAGCTTTGCGGGGGTATCGGTATACCGCTGCCGCCCATGATCCACGACTCGGTGTCCAGCAACTTCGCCGGCGCCGGCAGGGTTCTGGTCCCGGTGGTGGCCGATACCGGGTGCAGCACCGGCAACACGGCCAGTGCGACGGCCGCGGCGATCGCCGCCGGGACGGCACCGAAGGGACGCGCAGTCCGACTGGCCATATCGACCTCCGAAGGCAAGAAGAGCCCTTGGCTGCCCTTACCAGGTGTCTCGGCAAGGACACCGGCCCTGACCAGCAGGAATAGCGGCCCTACCGTGTTCGCTGTTCAGCTGATCAGTAAGATTAGCTGTGATTGAACTGTTGACGCAATAGGGGAATGCGAATGAAACGTGCTTCGCGTGCCGAACAACGTGCCGCCACGCGTAACGCGCTGGTCGGTGCGGCCGTCGAGCTGCTGCGTTGCGCGGGGGTCGCCGCGGTGACCACTCGGCGGGTCGCGGGCGTGGCGGCCGTGTCGCAAAGCACGGTGATGTACCACTTTCCGGCCCGCGACGAGCTGGTGACCGCGGCGGTCGCCCAGCTCGCGCTGGAACTGGCGGACCAGGCCCGCATCCACTTCGAGGAGACCACCGCGGCCGCCACGCTGGACCTAGCTGGTTTCCTCGACCTGGTCTGGCGCGAATTCACCAGCCCGCAAGCGCTTTCGGTAGCGCAGCTATGGGCTGCCTGCTGGATGGATCCGCATGTCGCTGAGACGGTGAAATCGTTGGAGCAACACATCTTTCGCCTAGCCGTCGCCTCCGCCGAAGCGCTACCGGCACCCGCTCCCGGCTTTGACGCGACCGCCTATATGGACACCGTGGTGGTAGTCATCCGTGGGCTGGTGATCGCTATCCCGGTGTGGGGTCTTGACTTCATCAACGCGCATTGGGAGGTCAGCAAAGCCAACCTGCTGGCGGCCGCCGGTGTCCGGAAATGAGCTAGAGCGCCCGCACCGCACCGGTCAGATACGGATAACCCTTGGCGACGTTGCGCAGCGCCAGGTCCCAGCCGCCCTCGACCCGGTCGACATACAACCCCGGGCTGGCCGGCAGCAGCATCGGCTTGCCGAACTTCACCGAGTACTCCACCGCGTCGGGCAGCGTGCCTTCGATGTTGGCCAGCACCGCTGCCGCGGAGAACATCCCGTGGGCGATCGCGGTCGGGAAGCCGAACAGCTTGGCGCCGATCGAACTGGTGTGGATCGGGTTGTGGTCACCGCCGGCCGAGGCGTAGCGCCGGATCCGGCCCGGCGTGACCCGCAGCACCGCATTGGGCGGTCCCAACTTGGGCTGTTTGGCCGGCGGCGGCTTCGGCTCGTCGGACAGGCTGGTGCGCTGCTGGTGCAGGAATGTCGTCACCTGATGCCAGGCCGGGTCGTTGCCGACGTTGATGTCGGTGACGATGTCGACCAGCAGACCCTTGCGATGCTCGCGCAGGTTCTCCGCGTGCACGCTGACCCCGACGGTGTCGGTGACCGCGATCGGGCGGTGCTGGACGATCCGGTTCTCGGTGTGCACCGAACCCATTGCGGCGAACGGGAAATCGAATGCGGTCGCCAGCTCCATCACCGTCGGGAACGTCAGGGCGAACGGGTAGGTCAGCGGCACCTGGTCGCCGTAGCGCAGCCCGGTGACTGCGGCGTACTCGGCGACGTGGCCGGCGTCGATGGCCAGTTCGTCGACCCGCAGCGTGCGGTCCGGCACGGTGCCGGTTCGTGGCACGAATGGCAGCGCCCCGGCGACCGCGCGCAACATGTTCTTGGTACCACTTGGTTGAGTCATGTCATGCCCCCAGCATGGCCTGGCCGCAGACCCGGATCGTGTTGCCGGTCACCGCATTCGAGGCCGGGCTGGCGAAGTAGCCGATCAGCTCGGCGACGTCGACGGGCTGGCCGCCCTGGAACAGCGAGTTGAGCCGGCGGCCGACCTCGCGGGTGGCCAGCGGAATGGCTGCCGTCATCTCGGTTTCGATGAATCCGGGGGCGACGGCGTTGATGGTGATTCCCTTGGCGGCCAACTCCGGCGCCAGCGCGTCGGTCAGCCCGATCATGCCGGCCTTGGTGGCCGCATAGTTCGTCTGACCACGGTTGCCGGCGATACCGGCCATCGACGACAGGCCGATCACCCGGCCGCCCTCGCCGATGCTGCCGTTGCCCACCAAACCCTCGGTAAGCCGTTGCGGGGCAAGCAGGTTGACCGCCAGCACCGCGTTCCAGCGGGCGTCATCCATGTTGGCCAGCAGCTTGTCGCGGGTGATGCCGGCGTTGTTGACCAAGATGTCGGCCTTGCCGTCATAGTGCTCTTTGAGATGGGCGGCGATCTGCGCGACCGCGTCGTCGGCGGTGACGTCCAGGGCCAGCGCGGTGCCGCCCACCCGGGTGGCCGTCTTCTCCAGCGCTTCGGCCGCGCCCGGCACGTCGATCGCCACCACCTTGGCGCCGTCGCGGGCGAACACCTCGGCGATGGTGGCCCCGATACCGCGCGCGGCGCCGGTGATGATGGCCACCTTGCCCTCCAGCGGGCGGTCCCAGTCGGCGGGGGCGGTCGCGTCGTCGGCGCCGACGTAGAACACCTGCCCGTCGACGTAAGCGGAGCGGGCCGAGAGGATGAACCGCATCGTCGATTCCAGGCCGGTGGCGCCCGGCTTGGCGTCCGCCGACAGGTACACCAGCTGCACGGTGGCGCCGCGCTGCAGCTCCTTGCCCAGCGAGCGGGTGAAGCCTTCCAGTGCGCGCTGGGCGATCCGCTCGTCAACGCTGCCGGTCGCATCCGGCGTGGTGCCCACCACGACGAGCCGGCCGCAGCGGCCCACGTTGCGCAGCAGTGGGGTGAAGAACTCGTGCAGCGCGGTCAACCCGGCCGGTGACGTGATGCCGGTGGCGTCGAAGACCAGCCCGCCGAACGAGTCGGCCCAGCGGCCACCGAGGTTGTCGCCGACCACCTCGTAGTCGCCGGCCAGCGCGGTGCGCAGCGGCTCGGCGACCCGGCCTTCGCCGCCGATCAGCAGCGGCCCGGCCAGCGGTGGCTCGCCGACCCGGTAGCGGCGCAGCGTCTCGGCCTGGGGAACGCCCAGTTGTTTGGACAGGAACGATCCGGGGGCGGAGTTCAGGATCTGGGACAACAGGTCGGTCGGGAGTTTGGGGGCCAGTTTAGGGGCCATCGTGCTGCCTTCCATGTGGGGACGTGCCTGGTGCAGGCCACGGTGTCGACAACGAACTTACTCCAGAGTAAGAATACTGGGTAGTATCACCCCGATCGTCCCGCCGGTGCGGGGCGCCCGACCACCAGACGGAGAGATCGTGGCATCTGGATCTGCTGCTAAGCCCACACCCGCCGACACCGGCACGCGACGTCGCGTCGCCGTCCTCGGTGGCAACCGCATCCCGTTCGCACGCTCGGACGGCGCCTACGCCAGCGCGTCCAACCAAGACATGTTCACCGCGGCACTCGGCGGCCTGGTCGACCGGTTCGGCCTGGCCGGCGAGAAGCTGGACGCGGTGATCGGCGGCGCCGTGCTCAAACACAGCCGGGACTTCAACCTGATCCGGGAATGCGTGCTCGGCTCGGCGCTGTCGCCCTACACGCCCGCCTTCGACCTGCAGCAAGCCTGTGGCACCGGGCTGCAGGCGGCGATCTGCGCCGCCGACGGTATCGCCGCCGGTCGCTACGAGGTAGCCGCCGCGGGCGGGGTGGACACCACCTCGGATGCGCCCCTGGAGGTGGGCAACGAACTGCGCCGCACCCTGCTGGCGTTGCGCCGGTCCAAGTCGAACATGGCGCGCCTCAAGCTGGTCGGCAAGCTGCCGGCCACCCTGGGGGTAGAGATCCCAGCCAACAAAGAGAACCGCACCGGGCTGTCCATGGGTGAACACCAGGCGATCACCACCAAGCAGATGGGGATCAAACGGGTCGACCAGGACCAGCTGGCCGCCGCCAGCCACCGCAACATGGCCGCCGCCTACGATCGCGGCTTCTTCGACGACCTGGTCACCCCATTTCAGGGCCTCTACCGCGACAACAACCTGCGGCCCGAGTCGAGCCCGGAGAAGCTGGCCACCCTCAAGCCGGTGTTCGGCGCGAAAGCCGGCGACGCCACCATGACCGCGGGCAACTCCACACCGCTGACCGACGGCGCGTCGGTGGCGCTGCTGGCCAGCGAGGAGTGGGCGGCCGCGCACAAACTGACCCCGCTGGCCTACTTCGTCGACTCCGAGACGGCCGCCGTGGACTACGTCACCGGCCCCGACGGGCTGCTGATGGCGCCGACCTACGCGGTGCCGCGGCTGTTGGCCCGCAACGGTCTTACCCTGCAGGACTTCGACTTCTACGAGATCCATGAGGCATTCGCCTCGACGGTGCTGTGTCACCTGGCGGCGTGGGAGTCGGAGGAATACTGCAAGGAGCGACTGGGACTGGACGCCGCGCTGGGCGCCATCGACCGAGCCAAACTCAACGTCAACGGCTCGTCGCTGGCAGCCGGGCACCCGTTCGCGGCCACCGGCGGGCGGATCGTGGCGCAGGCGGCCAAACAGATCGCCGAGGCCAAGGCGGCGAGGAAGGGCGCCTCGAAGAACAAGCCGGTACGGGCGCTGATCTCGATCTGCGCCGCGGGCGGTCAGGGCGTGGCCGCCATCCTGGAGGGCTAGCGCCCGCGGCGGCGACCAGACCGCCGACCACCAGGTTTGTGCCCGGGTGCCCGCGGGTAGTCAGCAGCACGGTTCGCTCCGCGCGGGCGTCTGGCACCGGGATCGCGGAGCAACCTGCGTCTTGGCCCGCCGCTGGACTGAGGGGATCCAGCGGCGGCCAACTGATCGCGGCTAACCGCGCCGGCTTCGGGCCGCGCCGATCGCTCGGTCCCACAGCAGTAGTGCTCCGGCTTTCAGCTGGCTCGGCGTCGCCAGATCCTTGGCCATCAGCGCGCTCGCCGCGGCCTTGGTCTTCGCCGACGCCTTCGACATGTGCCCGGCGTCGAACGGCGGCTGCGGGTCGTATTCCAGCGACAACTGGATGACCTTCGCGCGGTGCTCGCCGCCGATCCGCCCGGCCAGCCACAGTCCGAGGTCGATGCCGGCCGAGACTCCCGCACAGGTGACGATGTCGCCGGAGTGCACGATGCGTTCGTCTGCGACCGGGGTGACCCCGAACGCCTTCAGGGCGGGCAGCGCCATCCAATGGGAGGTCGCTCGCTTGCCGGCCAGCAGCCCGGCGGCCGCCAGGATGATCGACCCGGAGCACACCGATGCCGTCCAGGTGGCCGTGGAATGGGCTCGCCGCACCCACTCCAGCAGCTTCTGGTCGCGGGCGTGTTCGGTGGTCGTCATGCCGCCCGGTACCAGAATGACGTCGGGGGAGGGGGTTTCGTCGAACGAATGGGTGGCCCCGACGACGAGCACGCCGGAGTCGGCGGTGATCGGCGCGGGCTCGTGCCACAGCAACCGCACCCGGGCATCGGGCAGCCAGCGCAACACCTCGTAGGGTCCGATGAAGTCCAGTGCCGTGAAGCCGGGATACAACACGATGGCGATCTGCATGGGTGTTCCTCTCAGGCGAAGGTCCTGCGGTAGGGGCCCGGTGAGATGCCGAGCCGGCGGATCACGGTGCCGCGCAGGGTTGCTGCGGTGCCGAAGCCGCGGCGGCCCGGTATCGCCAGGCCGGGGTAGCCGAGGACGACGACGTTGCGGGTCACGCCATCAGTGTCAGCCGTAGCTGGGCCCGGCTGCAATGCAACAGGCCCCCGAGGGATCGCCTCGGGGACCTGCGCGGCCTGTGTTGTCGTGGCGTTCTAGAACGCCGCTTCGTCGAGCTCCATGATGTCGTTGTCGATGGCGTCGATCACCGAGCGAGTGCTGGTCAGCAAAGGCAGGAAGTTCTTGGTGAAGAACGATGCCACCGCGATCTTGCCCTCGTAGAAGGCCCGGTCGGCGCCCTCG
The DNA here is from genome assembly GCF_003284925.1 of Mycolicibacter senuensis. GTDB lineage: Bacteria > Actinomycetota > Actinomycetes > Mycobacteriales > Mycobacteriaceae > Mycobacterium > Mycobacterium algericum_A. The sequence goes on along the minus strand of NZ_QMEX01000009.1, from coordinate 47,120 downwards.
GCTCCGCCGTCGAGCTTCTCGACGGCCACCGCGGCCTGGCGGGCCAGCAGCCACCCGATCATCAGGTCGCCGACGCTCATCAGGAAGCGCACCGAGCCCAGCCCCACCTTGTAGATGCTGGAGATGTCCTCCTGCGCGGCCATCAGGTAGCCGGTCAGCGTGGCGGCCATGCCCTGCACATCGGCCAGCGCGGTGGCCAGCAGCTCACGCTCCGCCTTGAGCCGGCCGTTGCCGGACTCGTTGGCGATGAACGCCTCGATCTCGCCCGCGACGTGTGCCAGGGCTTGGCCCTTGTCCCGGATGATCTTGCGGAAGAAGAAGTCCTGCGCCTGAATCGCCGTGGTGCCTTCATACAACGAGTCGATCTTGGCGTCACGGATGTACTGCTCGATCGGGTAGTCCTGCAGGAAGCCCGACCCGCCGAGCGTCTGCAGACTCTCGGTGAGCTTGGCGTAGGCCTGCTCGGAGCCGACACCCTTGACGATCGGCAGCATCAGGTCGTTGATGCGGACGGCGAGATCGGGCTCAACGCCGTGCAGCTTCTCGGCCACGGCGGCGTCCTGGTAGGTCGAGGTGTAGAGGTACAGCGCCCGCAGCCCCTCGGCGTAGGCCTTCTGGGTCATCAGCGACCGGCGCACGTCCGGGTGGTGGGTGATGGTCACCCGCGGCGCGGACTTGTCGGTCATCTGGGTCAGATCGGCGCCCTGCACCCGCTCCTTGGCGTACTCCAGTGCGTTGAGGTAGCCGGTGGACAGTGTGGCGATGGCTTTGGTGCCGACCATCATGCGGGCCTGCTCGATCACGTCGAACATCTGCGCGATGCCGTTGTGCACCTCGCCGACCAGCCAGCCCTTGGCCGGCACCCCGTGCTGGCCGAAGGTGAGCTCACAGGTGGCCGAGACCTTCAGCCCCATCTTGTGCTCGACGTTGGTGACGAACACGCCATTGCGCTCGCCGAGCTCACCGGTTTCGAAGTCGAACAGGAACTTCGGCACGAAGAACAGCGACAGGCCCTTGGTGCCGGGCTTGGCGCCCTCGGGGCGGGCCAGCACCAGGTGGAAGATGTTCTCGAACAGGTCGTCGGAGTCAGCCGAGGTGATGAACCGCTTCACGCCGTCGATGTGCCAGGAGCCGTCCTCCTGCTGGACGGCCTTGGTGCGGCCGGCGCCGACATCCGAGCCGGCATCGGGCTCGGTGAGCACCATGGTCGAGCCCCAGCCGCGCTCGGCGGCGATGACGGCCCACTTCTTCTGCTCTTCGGTGGCCACGTGGTAGAAGATGTTGGCGAAGCCGGCACCGCCGGCGTACATCCACACTGCCGGGTTGGCGCCGAGGATGTGTTCGTGTAGCGCCCACATCAGTGCCTTGGGCATCGGCATGCCGCCGAGCGCCTCGTCGATGCCGGCCCGGTCCCAGCCGGCCTCAAGCGTGGCGCGCACCGACTTCTTGAACGACTCGGGCAGCGTCACCGCGTGGGTGGCGGGGTCGAACACCGGGGGGTTGCGGTCGCCGTCGACGAAGGAGTCAGCAATCGGGCCCTCAGCCAGCCGGACCATCTCGCCGAGCATCTCCGTAGCGGTGTCGACGTCCAGGTCGGCGTATTCGCCCTGGCCGAAGACCTGGTCCAGGCCGAAGACCTCGAACAGGTTGAACACCTGGTCACGGACATTGCTCTTGTAGTGGCTCACAGCTTCCTCCTCATGGAATGCCACCTGTGGTTGGGTACTCAGGCTTAAGTTACCCACCAGTAACGTGCCCTGAAATATACCCCGTGGGGACCACAGCGCAAGCCAGTGTGAGCTACATCCTCTTAGCTAACTAACCAACCAGTTGGTCTCACCTGGTCAGGCCTGCTCCGCCGCGGCCGATCCGCCACGGTGGGGAGGCGGCGGGTAGGGTTCTTCAGCGACCAGACCCGACGAGGTGAATGAGTTCCGGTGAGTGCCCACGTGAGTTCTGCGAGCAATCTGACGCCGTCGTCGTTACGGGAGGCGTTCGGCCATTTCCCGTCCGGCGTGGTGGCTGTCGCGGCCGAGGTCGACGGCATCCGGGTCGGGTTGGCCGCCAGCACCTTCGTGCCGGTGTCGCTCGAGCCGCCGCTGGTGTCGTTCTGCGTGCAGAACACCTCGACGACGTGGCCGAAACTCAAGGACTCGCCGCGGCTGGGCATCAGCGTGCTGGGTGAGGCGCACGACATCGCGGCACGCACGCTGGCCGCCAAGACCGGCGACCGGTTCGCCGGGCTGGAGACGGTGACCAACGAAGGCGCGGTCTTCATCAAGGGCACCGGGGTGTGGCTGGGCAGCTCGGTCGAGCAATTGGTGCCCGCCGGCGACCACACCATCGTGGTGCTGCGGGTATGCGACGTGACGGTCGATCCCGAGATCACGCCGATCGTGTTTCACCGCAGCGGTTTCCGGCGGCTCGGCGGCTGATTCCCGCTGCGGTGCGGCATCGCCGGAGGTGCGATGGCCACCGCAGATGTGTTGCTATGGGCAGATGGCGACGCTGCATGACGACCCGGGACGGTTGCGGTCCACGGCGGAGACCCTGGTGGCGGAGGCGGCTGACTTCGTGCGCCGACGCCGCGCCGAGGTGTTCGGCGCCGCAGCCGCCGAATCGGCTCCCGCCGCCCTGGTGCAGACGAAAAGCAGTCCGACCGATCCGGTGACGGTGGTCGACACCGAGACCGAGCGGTACATCCGGGACCGGCTGGCCCGGCTGCGACCCGGTGATGCGGTGTTGGGTGAGGAAGGCGGCGGTTCCGGCGATGTGTCCGGCCGCGAACCCGATGCCGTCACCTGGGTGGTCGACCCGATCGACGGCACGGTCAACTTCATGTACGGCGTACCGGCCTATGCGGTCTCGGTGGCGGCGCAGGTCGGCGGGGTGTCGATGGCCGGTGCGGTCGCGGACGTGGTCGGTGACCGGCTCTACTCGGCCGGTCTGGGGCTGGGCGCCCACGTCAGGGACCGGCAGAGCACGACGGTGCTGCGCTGCACCGACGTCACCGAGCTGTCGCTGGCCCTGCTGGGCACCGGCTTCGGGTATTCGCCCGGCCGTCGGGCGGCGCAGGCCGCGCTACTGGCCCGGCTGCTGCCGGTGGTCCGTGATGTACGGCGGATCGGGTCGGCGGCGCTGGATCTGTGCATGGTGGCCGCGGGACGGCTGGACGTGTATTACGAACACGGAATCAAGCTGTGGGACCACGCGGCGGGATCGCTGATCGCGGCCGAGGCGGGTGCCCGGGTGGTGTTGCCGGGACCGGAGCCCGACGGCGGCGATGTCATCATCGCCGCGGCACCGGGCATCGCCGACGAATTCATTGCGACGCTGCGACGCGAGGGTGGTTTGGCTGCGATCCCGCAATAGTCACAGCCGGCCCAGGATGGTCTTCGCGGGTCAGTCAGACTTGCGGCGGAAGATCTTTCGGCCGAGCCAGACGATCGGGTCGTAGCGATCTCCGGCCACCCGCTCCTTCATCGGGATGATGGCGTTGTCGGTGATCGTGATGTGTTCCGGGCAGACCTCGGTGCAGCACTTGGTGATGTTGCACAATCCGAGACCGGCCTCATCCTGAGCCAACTGACGCCGGTCGGCGGTGTCCAGGGGGTGCATCTCCAGCTCGGCCAGCCGGATGAACATCCGCGGGCCGGCGAAGTTCGGCTTGTTGTCCTCGTGGTCCCGGATGACGTGGCAGACGTTCTGGCACAGGAAGCATTCGATGCACTTGCGGAACTCTTGGGACCGCTCGACGTCGACCTGCTGCATCCGGTACTCGCCGGGTTTGAGATCCGCCGGTGGCTTGAAGGACGGCATCTCGCGGGCCTTCTCGTAGTTGAAGGAGACGTCGGTGACCAGGTCGCGAATCACCGGGAAGGTCCGCACCGGCGTCACCGTGATGGTCTCGTCCGGCTTGAACATCGACATCCGCGTCATGCACAACAATCGGGGGAAGCCGTTGATCTCGGCCGAGCACGAGCCGCACTTGCCGGCCTTGCAGTTCCAGCGCACCGCCAGGTCGGGTGTCTGGGTTGCCTGCAACCGATGGATGACGTCGAGGACCACTTCACCCTCGTTGACCTCGACCTCGAAGTCCTGCAGCCCACCGCCGTCGATGTCGCCGCGCCATACCCGTAGCTGGGCGATATGTGTCATTAGGCTCTCCGTCCCGGGTGTTGCGCCAGCTCTTCGTCGGTGTAGTACTTCTCCAACTCGGAAATCTCGAACAGTTCCAGCAGGTCCTGGCGCATCCCGGTCTGCGCCTCCGGGGTGATCGTGATGTCGGGCACCTCGCTGTCGTCGGCGACCCGGCAGACCAGCAGGGTCTTGCGCCAATTCGAGTCCATGCCAGGGTGGTCGTCTCGGGTGTGTCCGCCGCGGCTCTCGGTGCGCTGCAGCGCGGCCTTGGCCACACACTCGCTGACGAGCAGCATGTTGCGCAGGTCGACGGCCAGATGCCAGCCCGGGTTGTAATGCCGACCGCCCTCGACGGCCACGGCCGCGAACCGGGTCTTGAACTCCTCGAGCCGGGCCAGCGCCTGTTCCAGCTCGCCGGCGTTGCGGATGATGCCGACCAGGTCGTTCATCGACTGCTGGAGATCGGCGTGCAGCGTGTATGGATTCTCGCCCGCGCCGCCGCCCGGCCGGTCGAGCGGTGCCAGCGCCAGCTTCGCCGCGGTCTCCAACGCCGCCGGTGCCACGGCCGGCCGACTGGCCAGCCCCCGCACGTACTCCGCGGCGCCCAGACCGGCGCGGCGGCCGAAGACCAACAGATCCGACAGCGAGTTGCCGCCCAGCCGGTTGGACCCGTGCATCCCGCCGGCGCATTCACCGGCGGCGAACAGCCCCGGGACCGCCGCAGCCGCAGTGTCCGGGTCGACCTCGATACCGCCCATCACGTAGTGGCAGGTGGGACCCACCTCCATGGCGTCCTTGGTGATGTCGACCTCGGCAAGCTGCATGAACTGGTGGTACATCGAGGGCAGTCGGCGTTTGATCTCCTCCGGCTTGAGCCGGGAGGCGATGTCGAGGAACACTCCGCCGTGGGGCGAACCCCGTCCGGCCTTGACCTCGGAGTTGATGGCGCGGGCCACCTCGTCGCGCGGCAGCAGGTCGGGGGTGCGGCGGGCCGAGTCGTTGTCTTTGAGCCACTGGTCGGCTTCTTGCTCGGTCTCGGCGTACTGGCCTTTGAAGACCGGCGGGATGTAGTCGAACATGAACCGCGACCCTTGCGCGTTCTTGAGCACCCCGCCGTCGCCGCGCACACCCTCGGTGACCAGGATCCCCTTCACACTGGGCGGCCACACCATCCCGGTCGGATGGAACTGCACGAATTCCATATTGATCAACGTCGCGCCGGCGCGTAGCGCCAGCGCGTGTCCGTCGCCGGTGTATTCCCAGGAGTTCGAGGTCACCTTGAACGACTTGCCGATCCCGCCGGTGGCCAGCACCACCGCGGGCGACTCGAACACGATGAACTGGCCGGATTCGCGCCAGTAGCCGAAGGCACCCGAAATCGCCCCGGTGGCATCGTCTTTGAGCAATTCAGTGATCGTGCACTCGTGGAAGACCTTGATCTTCGCCTCGTAGTCGCCGAACTCGGCGTGATCGTCTTGCTGCAGCGAGACGACCTTCTGCTGCAGCGTGCGGATCATCTCCAGGCCAGTGCGGTCGCCGACGTGCGCCAGTCGCGGATAGGTGTGGCCACCGAAGTTGCGCTGGTTGATCTTCCCGTCTTTGGTGCGGTCGAACAAGGCGCCGTAGGTCTCCAACTCCCAGACCCGCTCCGGCGCCTCGCGGGCATGCAGTTCGGCCATCCGCCAGTTGTTGAGGAACTTGCCGCCGCGCATGGTGTCGCCGAAGTGCACCTGCCAGTTGTCTTTCTCATTGACGTTGCCCATCGATGCGGCGGCGCCGCCCTCGGCCATCACAGTGTGCGCCTTGCCGAACAGCGACTTGCACACCACCGCCACGCTGAGGCCCTGCTGGCGGGCTTCGATGACCGCGCGCAGACCGGCGCCGCCGGCACCGATCACGACCACGTCGTAGGAGTGCCGTTCGACTTCAACCATGAATTCTCGCTTACTCTTCGTGTGAAATGAGGCTTCGTCAGCCGATGAACCGGATATCGGTGAAGACGCCGCTGGCCACCATCCAGACATAGAAGTCGGTGAACGCCAGCGTGCCCAGAGTGATCCAGGCGAACTGCATGTGCCGGCCGTTGAACCAGCTGATCTTCGACCAAAGCCAGTAGCGCACCGGGTTTTTGGAGAAGTGGGTGAGCCGGCCACCCATGACGTGCCGGCAGGAGTGACAACCGCCGGTGTAGGCCCACAGCATTGCCACGTTGACGCAGAGCACGATGTTGCCCAGGCCGAACCCGAAACCACCGGCGCCGCCGTTGGCGTCCGCGGAGTAGAACGCGGTGATCGCGTCATAGGTGTTCAGCATCGTGATGGCCAGTGCGGCGTAAAAGAAGTAGCGGTGGCTGTTTTGGATGATCAGCGGGAACCGGGTCTCCCCGGTGTAGCCGGCGCGCGGTTCGGGCACCGCACATCCTGCCGGCGAGAGCCAGTAGGCGCGGTAGTAGGCCTTGCGGTAGTAGTAGCAGGTCAGCCGGAACGCCAGCAGAAACGGCAGAACCAACGCGCCCAGCGGAATCCACCGGGGGAACTCCGGCAGCCAGACGCCCAGGTGGCTGGAGCCCTCCACGCAGGATGCGCTGATACACGGTGAGTAGAACGGTGTCAGATAGTGATATTTGTCGACCCAGTAGCCGCTGCCCCAGAACGCCCGGACCGTTGCGTAGAGAACCCACGCGCTGAGGAAGACGTTGACCCGCAGCGGCGATAACCACCACCGGTCGGTGCGCAGGGTGCGATCCGCGATCCGTGCGCGAGTCGCCGAGAAGACGCCGGTGCCAGGACGGTTCACGGCGGGTGCGCTCATCTGGGGGGTTCCCTTCGGCTGGATTTCGTCGGAGGGCGCCCCTTATACAAGCAGCACCCGATGGGGGTCAGTACCTGCCCTGGCCGCCGACGCCTTCGTCGTCGACGTCACGCCAGAATTCGCTGTCGTACTCGGTGTCGGGGATCGCGATCTTCTCCTGGGCACGCTCGGCAGCCCAGCGTTGCAGGTCGAGTTCCCCGGCGTCGGACTCGAGGAGCTGAACATCGGCGAGGATGCGCTCGGCGTCCATCTCGATGCGGCGCATCCCGGGGATGTCGCCGAACCGGGTCTTCAGTCCCAGCACGCAGCGCCGCAGGTCGCCAATCAGGGCGTGCAGTTCGGCGAGTTCGCTAGTGCTCGACACCGGTTCCTCCTCGGGTGCTACGGATCACAGTACGTTCACCCGATGCTAGCCACATCGGGAACCGGACGTGAGACAGATCACGTTGGCGCGGCGAATGTCGGGCACCGGAAAACCCCCCACACCTGCTGCGTGCGGGGGGTTTCCGGGCAGCCTTGGCGGCTACGGCCTACTTGGTGATGGCGATCCGCTGCGGCTGGGCGCCCGCGTGGACGCCGGATACCCGGACGCTCAGCACGCCGGCGTCGTAGGACGCCGAGACGTCGTCGCCGGTGACGTGCCCCGGTACCGCGAACGACCGGCGGAAGGCGCCGTAGCGCACCTCTCGCAACGTGCGGTGGTCGTTGCCGGGGTCGGTCTCGGTGTGCTCGTCCCGACGCTCGCCGCGGATGACCAGACGGCCGCCGTCGAGTTCGACGGTCACGTCCTTCTCCACGTCAATGCCGGGGAGCTCCAGGCGGACCACAGCGTCGTCGCCGTCCTTGGTGATTTCCGCGGCGGGCCGGAAGCCGGCGGCGGGCGCCCGCCAGTCGTTGGCCGTGGCCGGGCCGAAGAAGTCGCGTACCCACCGGTCGGTGTCGAACGGGCGGGGCCACAGAGTCAAGGTGCTCATCGGTGTCACTACCTTTCATGGTCTTTCTTGGGTTGCTGCCGCGCCGGTCGGTACCGGCCCGTCATCGAGTAGAACTTGAGTTGACCACGCTAAAGTTCCGCGTTCGCCGACAGTGAACAAACCCGCGGTGCATTGACCCGGTGAACAGCCTCACAGCCACGTGAGCACACCGTCACACGGTTGTAACGCATGGCGATACTGCTGCAATATCGCCTTCCTAATCTCAGCGCATGGCCCCGATCGAAACGCCCCGCGCTGTCCGGGACCTCGTCGTGGTCGGCCACGGCATGGTCGGCCACCGGTTCGTGGAGGCGCTGCGCAGTCGGGCCGGCAGTGGAAGCTGGCGCGTCACCGTGCTCGCCGAGGAGTCCGACCCGGCCTATGACCGGGTCGGGCTGACGTCGTACACCGACGGTTGGGACCGTTCCCGGCTGGCGCTGCCGGGCAACGACTACGCCGGCGACGAGCAGGTCCGGTTGCTGCTCAAATCCCGGGTCACCGAGATCGATCGCGGCGCCAAGACGGTGCAGACCGCCAACGGCGACAGCTACCGCTACGACACCCTGGTGCTGGCGACCGGATCGCGGGCCTTCGTGCCGCCGGTGCCCGGCCATGATCTGCCGGGCTGCCACGTCTACCGCACCCTGGACGACCTCGACGGTATTCGCGCCGACATCGAATGCATATTGGAGGCTGGCGGCACCCGCGCCGGTGTGGTGATCGGCGGCGGACTGCTGGGCCTTGAGGCGGCCAATGCCCTGCGGGCATCCGGGATCGAACCGCACATCATCGAGATGGCGCCCCGGTTGATGCCGCAGCAGCTCGACGACGCCGGCGGCTCGTTGCTGGTCCGGATGATCTCCGATCTGGGCATCGCCGTCCATGTCGGGGTCGGCACGCAGGCCATCGAACGCCGCACCCACGAGCACCGGTCGCCCACGTTGATGGTGCGGCTCTCCGACGACACCGTGATCGAGGCCGGATTGGTGATCTTCGCCGCCGGGGTCCGCCCGCGCGACGAGCTGGCCCGCGAGGCCGGTCTGTCGATCGCCGAGCGCGCCGGCGTGCTCACGGACATCTCCTGTATGACCAGCGACGCCGATGTCTACGCGATCGGTGAGGTCGCCGCCATCGAGGGCGTCTGCTACGGCCTGGTCGGCCCCGGCTACACCAGCGCCGAAGTGGTCGCCGACCGACTGCTGGACGGTATGGCGGAATTCGGCGAGGCCGACATGTCCACCAAGCTCAAGCTGCTCGGTGTCGACGTGGCCAGCTTCGGCGATGCGATGGGCACGACCGAGAACTCGCTGTCAGTAGTGGTCAACGACCCGGTGAAGCGCACCTACGCCAAGCTGGTGCTCTCCGACGACGCCAAGACTCTGCTCGGCGGCATTCTCGTCGGAGACGCCACGTCCTACGGCGTGCTGCGCCCCATGGTCGGCGCCGAATTGCCCGGCGATCCGCTGGACCTGATCGCGCCGTCGGGTTCCGGCGGCGAGGGTAAGACGTCGTTGGGGATCGGTGCGCTGCCCGGGGCGGCGCAGATCTGTTCCTGCAACAACGTCACCAAGACCCAGCTGTGCGATGCGATCGCTGACGGCTGCTGCGACGTGCAGGCATTGAAGGACCGCACCAAGGCCGGCACCTCGTGCGGCTCCTGCATTCCGCTGCTCAAGGAGTTGCTGGTCGCCGAGGGTGTGGAGCAGTCGAAGGCGCTGTGCGAGCATTTCGCCCAGTCGCGCGCCGAACTCTTCCAGATCGTTCAGGTCACCGGGATCCGCACCTTCTCCGAACTGCTGCAGCGCTTCGGGACCGGCCACGGTTGCGACATCTGCAAACCGACCGTCGCCTCCATCCTGGCGTCCACCGGTTCCGAGCACATCCTGGAGGGCGAGCAGGCGGCACTGCAGGACTCCAATGACCACTTCCTGGCCAACATTCAGCGCAACGGCAGCTACTCGGTGGTTCCCCGGGTGCCCGGCGGTGAGATCAAGCCCGAGCACCTGATCCTGATCGGTCAGATCGCGCAGGAGTTCGGGCTCTACACCAAGATCACCGGCGGTCAGCGGATCGACATGTTCGGCGCCCGAGTGGATCAGCTGCCGGCCATCTGGCGCAAGCTGGTCGATGCCGGCATGGAATCCGGTCAGGCATACGGCAAGTCGCTGCGCACCGTGAAGAGCTGCGTGGGCAGTGACTGGTGCCGCTACGGGCAACAGGACTCCGTGAAGATGGCCGTCGATCTGGAACTGCGCTATCGGGGGCTACGTGCGCCGCACAAGATCAAGATGGGTGTGTCCGGCTGCGCGCGCGAATGCGCCGAGGCGCGGGGCAAGGACGTCGGCGTGATCGCCACTGAGGTGGGCTGGAACCTCTACGTCGGCGGCAACGGGGGGATGTCGCCCAAGCACGCCCAGCTGCTCGCCGCCGACCTCGACACCGAGACGGTGTTCCGTTACATCGACCGGTTCTTGATGTTCTACATCCGCACAGCGGATCGGCTGCAGCGCACCGCGCCCTGGGTCGAGTCGATCGAAGGCGGGCTCGACCACATCCGCGAGGTGGTCTGCGAGGACTCACTCGGGCTGGCCGAGGAGTTCGAGGCGGCGATGGCCCGCCACGTCGACAACTACACCGACGAATGGAAGGGGGTGCTCGACGACCCGGAGAAGCTGTCGCGGTTCGTGTCGTTCGTCAACGCCCCCGACGCCGAAGACCCCACCGTCGCGTTCACCGAGCGCGACGGCCGCAAAGTTCCCTTGCCGATCCCGGTACTGCGCACTGAGGAGGAATCATGATCACCACCACCATCTCGACATGGACCACCGCATGCCGGTACGACCAGCTCATCCCCGGCCTCGGCGTGGGCGTGCTGCTCGACAACGGCAAGCAGGCCGCGCTGTTCCGGCTCGACGACGGCTCGGTGCACGCGATCTGCAATGTCGACCCGTTCTTCCGGGCGGCTGTGCTGTCGCGGGGCATCGTGGGTGACCGCGGCGGCCGGCTCTCGGTCATTTCGCCGCTGAAGAAGCAGGCGTTCGCCTTCGACGACGGCAGTTGCCTGGACGACCCCCGCATCTCGGTGCGGGTGTACCCGACGCGGGTCGTGGATGGCTACGTGCAGATCGGCCTGACCGGGTCTGAGCGGGCCGTCGCTTAACCGCTCGCCTGGTCGACCGCCAGCCGGTAGCCACGCTTCACGACAGTGGCGATGATGTTCTTGTCGCCCAGTGTATTTCGTAGCCGCAGCACCGCCGTCTCCACTGCGTGCGTGCTGCGGCCGTTGCCCGGCAGGGCGTCGAGCAGGTCATCACGGGACACCACCTTGCCGGGATGACGAGCCAACGCGCGCAGCGTCGCCATCCCGGCGGGTGACACCGACTTGGCCACCCCGTCGACCATCACGCAACTGCTGCGAACCTCGATCCGGTGACCGGCGGCGTACACGGCGCGGGAGCGCAACCGGGGAAGCTGGTCCACGATGTGGCGAGCCAACGCCCCCAGCCGCATTCGCGGCGGTGACGACGTGGGGACACCGAGTTGCGTCAGCGGCCGGGCTGTCAGCGGACCCACGCACATCGCATGTACTTCCGACCGCAGCGCGCCGAGCAGCTCATCGGAGATGCCGAGCTCGACGGCGCGGGTGAGCGTGGCCATCACCGCCGCGGCCGAGGTGAAGCTGACGGCGTCGAACTGCCGTTGGGCGATCTCGGTCGTCAGCTGGTCGAACTCGCCACCGGGCCGGGCCGCCCGCCACCGGTAGACCCGAATGGGCGTCACTTCGGCTCCCGCACCACGGAGTCGGTCGAGTAGCTCGGGGGCCGGATCCCAGCCGCCGCTGGTGCCGTGCAGCTGGACCGCGATGCGGCAGCCGCCGACACCCGCGGCCCGCAGGTAGCCGAGCATCGCGGCCGAAGATTCGGATTCCGGCGACCACTCCTCGGGCAGGTCCGCCGCGCGCAGTGCGCCCACCGCCTTCGGTCCACGAGCGACGATCCGGGCGGTGTGCAACGCCTCGATGAGTTCGTCTGCCAGTCCCCACCCCTCGGCGGCAGCGATCCAGCCGCGGAAACCGATCGCGGTCGTCACCACCAGAATGTCGGGTGGTTGCGCGATCAGTTCCTCGGTACGCCGGTGTAATTCGTCGTCATCGGTGAGATCGACCATGTCGATCGCCGGTGCGGCACAGACGGTGGCCCCATGTCGCCGAAGCAGGGTGCAGAGCTCGTCGGCGCGACGCGACGAGGTCACCGCGACCCGGTAGCCGCTCAGCGCCGCGCGGTCCGGCCGGGTCATCTGACAGTCCCCGCAGCGCCGGAATGCGGTCGCCGCTCCGGGCACGCGCCGGCCCGGGTCGGTACCGTCGCGGTGGCGGCCACCTCAGGCCGGGGCCAGGGCGGTCCGGGCGGGTTGCGCGGTGAGGAGCGGGCTCCGCACGTATCTGAACCAGGTGATCCCGGCGGCGCCGACGTAGCCGGTCAAGAAGATCCAGAACGCCGTCGTGGCCGAACCACTGGACAGATATGACTGCCGCAGCGCCAGGTTGATCGCGACTCCGCCGAACGCCCCGATCGCCCCGGCGAAGCCGATCAACGCCCCCGACATGGCTCGCGACCACTGCCGCCGTTCGCCCTCACTGAGCCCCAGGGTATGACTGCGGGCTTCGAAGACCGACGGGATCATCTTGTAGACCGAGCCGTTGCCGATGCCGGAGACGATGAACAACGCCACGAAGCCGATGCCGTAGCCCACCATGGTGGCGGTGGTGGTCGGACCGCCCTGATGATCGGCCAGGGCGCTGACACCGACGAGCAGTCCCGCGGCCGCGAACATGCCACCGAATGCCGCCAGCGTGACCCGGCCACCGCCGAGCCGGTCGGCTATCCGGCCCCCGAATATCCGGGCCAGCGACCCCAAAAGCGGTCCCAGAAATGCGATTTGAGCGGCGTGCAGCGAGGCCTGCGAGGGGCTCTGACCGCTGCCCATGAAGCTGATCTGAAGAACCTGGCCGAAGGCGAACGAGAAGCCGATGAATGAGCCGAAGGTACCGATGTAGAGCAGGGCGATGATCCAGGTGTCGACCTCCGGCAGGATCGAGCGCATCGTGGACAGGTCGACCTTGTGGTTGTCCAGGTTGTCCATGAACAACGCCGCGCAGATCCCGGTCACCGCCAGGAACACCAGATAGACCGCGCATACCCAGTACGGCTGCCGGTTGCCCGCGGTGGCCAGCACGACCAACCCGATCAACTGGATCAGCGGCACGCCCAGGTTGCCTCCGCCGGCGTTGACCGCCAGCGCCCAGCCCTTGAGCCGGTTCGGGTAGAAGGCATTCACATTGGTCATCGAGGCGGCGAAATTACCGCCACCGAGGCCGGTCAGGGCAGCGCACATCAGATAAGGCCACAGCGGCAGTCCCGGGTGCGCCAGCAGCGCCGTCATCGCCACCGTCGGGATCAACAGCACGAGCGCGGAGAAGACCGTCCAGTTGCGGCCGCCGAATGTCGCGGTCGCCAGCGAGTAGGGGATACGCAATGCACCGCCGGCCAGGGTCGCGGTGGCCGCCAGCAGGAACTTGTCACCGGCGGTGAAGCCGTACACCGATTCGGGCATGAACAGCACCATCACCGACCAGATGGACCAGATCGAGAAGCCGACGTGTTCGGCGACCGTCGACCAGATCAGGTTGCGGCGGGCGATCTTGTCGTTTCCGGCCGCCCAGGCCACGGTGTCTTCGGGATCCCAGTCAGTGAGGAGGTGTGAACGAGCCATGTGGATAACGTAGGAACGTTTCGTTACCGGAAAGCTGCACCGCATGTCCCCCCGGTGAACTTCTGCTCACGGCCCCGTCGTTCGGGTGTGAGACGCCATTGCTCGCGACGGTCGGCGACAGGTTCAGTGGCCCGATCGCACCCATCGCGGTCACTCGGGCAGCCTCCCGGCGAATGCGAACGTTGCTACCGGCTGTCGCCGAAACGCCCTGATCCCACCGCGATCGGGGTCAGGGCGGTGATGAATCGATCAGCTACGATCCTGGCGACACCGGGGTGGGCGCCCAGCGGTTCGGTCACCAGGTCCGCACCGGCGTCGTGCAGTCGCCGCTGAAACAGCCCGTCCGCCAACAGATAAGAAGCGACCACCACTCGGGTCGCTCCCCGGCGGCGCGCCGTGGCGACTGCGTCGGTCACGGTGGGGCCGCCGATGGCGGCGAACGCCGTCTCGACGGGCGAGCCGAGCAACCGCGACAGCATTCGAGCGGCCTGGACCAGGTCGGCGCGCGCCATCGGGTCCGATGAACCGGCCGCCGCCAGGATCACCGCATCCCCGGCCCGCCACCCCGATTCGACCAGCAGCGAGGCGACCACTGCGGCAACCCGGGGATCCGGTCCCAGCGCGGGCGTCAGCGTCACATCCGGGTGCCCACTGGCCAGGACATGCGTAGGCACGTCAACACCGACGTGGTAACCGCGGGCCAGAAAGGCCGGGACGACGACTGCCGGGCGGCCGGTCGCGGCTTCAGCGGAAAGGAGCTCACCCGGCGTGGGTCCGAGCACGTCGACGAACGCCACCCGCACCGGCCGGGCCAGTAGCGCGCCGACCCGTTCGGCAAGCTCGCTGATCATCACCACACCCTCGGGCCGGCGGGTTCCGTGTGCCACCAGGATCGGGATCATGCGGCCCCCGACTGCTGGTCGACCGCGAGCCGGTAGCCGCGCTTGACAACTGTGGCAACGATCTGGCTGTCGCCCAACGCGGTTCGCAGCCGAAGCACCGCGGTGTCCACCGCGTGCGTGTTGCTTCCCTGCCCGGGCAGTGCTTGCAGCAACGTGTCGCGAGCCACGACGGCACCAGGCTGGTGCGCCAGCACCCGCAGGGTGGCCAGGCCGGCAGGAGACACCGGCTTGACCATCCCGTCGACGAAGACCCGGTCGTCCGCAATCTCGATGAGGTGACCGGCCGCCTGAACGGTGTTCATGTATAAGGTTTAACGGCAGCGGATTTCACCTGTGTTACCGGCCGATTTCCAAACCGTTGCCCCGGGTCGGACCGCGATCTCGGTCACGCCGACACCGTTTCGGTGTCACGAGGGGACGCGGCGGTGGTCGCGGCCGGCATCCGGGGCGGGCGACGGACATACCGCACCCAGGTCAATGCGGCTGCCGCACAATACGCTGCGAGAAAGATCCAGAAGGCGGGCGTTTCGCTGCCCGTGCTCGCGTAGGCCTGTCGCAACGTCAGATTGATGGCCACCCCGCCGAGCGCGCCGACCGCCGTGGCGAAGCCGATCAAAGCGCCGGAATGCGAACGCGCCCAGTGCCGACGTTCGGTTTCGGTGCGCTCCAGTGACCGGCTGCGGGCCTCGAAGATCGACGGGATCATCTTCAGCACCGATCCGTTGCCCATCCCGGCCAGGATGAACAGCACCATGAATGCGGTGATGTAGAGCATGATCGTGGAGGAGGTCACCGAACCCGGGGTGCGGTCGTCGATGGTGCTGGTGATCGCCAATACCGTTGCGGCCAACAACATTCCGATGAAGACGACGAAGGTGACCCGTCCGCCGCCCCGCCGGTCGGCCACCCGGCCACCGTAGATACGGGACAAGGCGCCCAACAGCGGTCCCAGGAAGGCGATCCGGGCGGCGTACAGCGAGGCCTCGGCGGGACTGTGGCCGATCTCCTCGAACGTGACATGCAGCACTTGGGCGAACGCGAAGGCGAAGCCGATGAACGAGCCGAAAGCCGCGCAGTACAGCGCCGAGATGACCCAGCTGTCGGGGACCGACAGGATCGACCGGATACTGCCCACCTCTTCGGCGCCGTGGTCGAGATTGTCCATCCGCAGGGCCGCACCGATGCCTACCAGCGCGAGCAGCACCAGATAGACAGCGCAGACGAGCTCCGGCTTGGTGTTGCCGGCGGTGGCCAGCACCAGCAGGCCGACCAGCTGAATGGCGGCCACCCCGAGGTTGCCGATGCCGCCGCACAGCCCGAGCGCGACGCCTTTGAGGCGTTGCGGATAGAAGGCGTCCACGTTGGCCAGCGACGCCGCGTAGTTGCCGCCGCCCAGCCCGGTCAGGGCCGCGCACACCAGATACATCCACAATGGCTGACCCGGGTTGACCAGCAACAACAGCGTGCCGACGGTGGGTATCAGCAGGATCAACGAGGAGAACACCGCCCAGTCGCGACCGCCGAACTTGGCGGTGGCCGACACGTAGGGAATCCGCGCACCCGCACCGACCAGGGTGGCGACTGCCGCCAGCAGCAGTTTGTCGCCCGGCGTTATGCCGTAAACCGACTCCGGCATGAACAGCACGACCACCGACCACAGTGACCAGATGGAGAAGGCGACGTGCATGGTCGCCGTCGACCAGATCAGGTTGCGCCGGGCGACGGCCCTATTGCCGTTCTCCCAGGCCGCGCAGTCCTCCGGATCGAATTCGCTGATGTGGGCGGGCGTCATTGACATCTCCTCGTGCTCGGAGCCACCGTCGCACCGTGCTGCGCACCGCGGCGGGTCACCGTGCGAACATACTCAGCTGAACTGGCAAGTTTCGGTGGAGAAGCTGTAAAAGCCTTGGAGTGCAAGCGGGCTGACGCCCGCGGGTTGGCCACAATGGGTCGAAGAAGTGGCTTGCGTCACGTACTGGCGGATTGCACAGCAGATTTCGCCGGCGTCAAGTAACGAATCGCTGCCGGCCGAACCGGCCTCGATCAGCTGAGCGGCAGCCAGCTGTTGACGGCATGAGCGATCTGCAGGTACAGCGGAATGCCGATGGTCACGTTGTAGGAGAACGTCAGTCCCAGCGAAGCCGCGAGCGGCACCGTCGGACTGGCTTCAGGAATCGCGATTCGTTGCACCGCGGGGACGGCGATATACGACGCCGCGCCGCACAGCACGGCGAAGAGCGCGTAGCTGCCCATCTCAAAGTGGGTGCCGGTGAGCTGCGCGTAGGTGTGGATGATGAGTATTCCTGCTGTCGCAAAGAGATTCGGCGCCAACAGCCCGAACACGATCAACCCGCGGCCGGCGGCCCGCAGGTCCTTGAGTTTGCGCGACGCTGTCATCCCCATCTCGAGCAGGAACAGGCCCAGGATGCCCTGGAACGCCGTTACGAACACGTGGTCGGCGTCTGCGATGACCGCCGGGCCCTGCAGGCGGCTGATGAAGCCGATGATGATCCCGCCGAAGAGCAGGTACAGCCCCGGGTTGAGCAGTACTTCACGCAGCAGCGGTGCGCTGACCGGTGCGGGCGCCGCCGGCACCGGATCGGCAACGGCCGGATCGGGATGCGCGCGCTTCTCCAGTGAGACATGCAGTTCCTCCTCGGCGTCCAGTTGGCGTGCGGTCACGGGTTGCGGTGCGCTCAACTGCGCGGCGGTGACCAACTCGGGGCGGGCCTGTGGGTTGTACCCGGGTTCGTCGGGCATGTTTCCCAGCGGGTCCATGCCGCGCTCACGCAACCGCGCCACCAGCAGCAGCGCCACGATGCAGCCCGGGATCTCCATGATGGCCAGCATCACCGGCATGTAGGCGTCGAAGGCGATGTCCAATGCGGCCAGTACCCCCAGGCAGGTGGCGAACGTGCCCGCCGAATCTGATCCGTAGTAGCCGGCCACCGTGGCCCGGTCGACACGTCGCATCCGAGTCGTCCGGGACAGCATCCCGTAGGCGACGAAGCCGATGATCAGGTTGGTCAGGAAGCCCACCACGATGAAACCGAGGACACTGCCGATGCTCGACCCGTCGATGGTGGCGAGCTCCTGGCCGCCGCGCCAGCCGATTGCCAGCAGCAGGTACAAGGTCAAGCCCTGGTAGAGCGCATAGGGGAATTCGAACTGGACTTTGAGTACCGGGATCAGGAAACCCATGTAGAAGAAGAGCAGCAGGGGCTTGAAGAGGTTGTGGGTGAAGTTGTGCCAGAACTCAAGCAGCATGGCGTCTCCCGTGTCGATGGCCGGAGCCGCGTCAGACTACGCCGTGGGGCTGCCTGAAGCTGCTGTGGCGGGCTAGGCATTTGCTGTGCGGTCTGTGGCCGGAAGAAACACGGCTGGTGGGACGTCCTCCTGCCCTATTCCGAGATCTTGAAACGTCAGAGCTGCTAGTTTGCTGTGAAGGTAGTTGCCAAGCCTCTGGGAAGGCGCCGATGGTGCCCCGTCTTAGCCCCAGCTGGGGGATAATGGCCGCCCCGAACGTCACCGACCGCTGATAACCCCGCGTTGGCCAACCGTCAACAGTCGGGAGCTGCGCATGTCAACCGGTGTATTCGGCAACGGCCACCGTGATGACCCGGTGCCCATCGAGCCGACGCCGTCGCGTCCCGGTTCGAGATTCATCGCGGTATGGGCCCGGCGATTCGGCGTTCACGTTTGCAGCGCGGATGTCAGGGTGACTGCGTAGAAGTGGCGGACGCTGGGGGAAGGGCTACCATGCGAGTGTTCGTCCCGCCCCAAACTGCCTCGTCCTGTCATTGAGTCGGATCCACGCTGCACCAGTTCCGGCAGCGCTTTACCCCAACCGTTTTGAGCCGCTGCCGAGAGACCTGATCCATGCAACAGAGCCTGACCGTTCCGGTCGAGAAGCCTCGCAATGGCGTGGCCGGTCTCAAGCACTGGCGCTACGATCTGCGGTCGGGTTTTACGGTGGCCATGATCTCGCTGCCGTTCTCGATGGGAATCGCGATCACCTCGGGCGCGCCGCCGATCTGCGGGATCGTATCGGCGATCATCGCCGGTTTTGTCCTGCCGTTCCTGGGCGGCTCGTATGTGACCATCAGCGGCCCGGCGGCGGGACTGGCGCCGGCCCTGTTCGCCGGCATGATCATGCTGGGAGAGGTCCGCCTGGGCGACGACGCCTCGGAATCCGAGTTGCTTGCGGTGGGTTACCCCCTGGTTCTGGTAGCCATCGCCCTTGCGGGCGTGGTGCAGGTGATCCTTGCCAGGTTGAAGGTGGCCCGCTTGAGCGCCATCTTCCCGGCCGCGGCCATTCAGGGCATGTTGTGCGCGATCGGCCTGATGATCATCGCCAAGCAGATCCCGCTGTTCCTGGGTGTCACATTCGAGGCCCGCGAATTCTGGGCGATCCTGGGCGAAGTGCCCAGCCGTGTCGGGTCGATGAACCCTGCGGTCTTCGGCCTGGGGGTCGGCTGCCTGGCGGGACTTTTCGTGCTGACGGCGATTTCTGGGCGGCTGCTGAAGGTCATGCCGCCACCGGTCTGGGTGTTCGTCGCCGGCACGCTCGCCAGCGTATTCATCCTGAAGCTGGACGAGCACTACCTGATCAACGTCCCAGGTTCGCTCATGGACGGGGTGGTCCTACCCGAGTTCGGAACGGCGTTCGCCCATCCCGAACTATGGCTGCCGCTGGTCTATCTGGTCGTCACCCTGGTCTTGATCGACGGGACCGAGTCCCTGGCGACGATCGCGGCAGTGGACAAGATCGACCCGTTTCGTCGCCGTTCCGACCCGGATCGGACCCTGCTGGCCATGGGCGCGTCTAACGTCGCATCCAGCGCGCTCGGTGGCTTGACCATCATCCCCGGCATGGTCAAGAGCACGGCCAATATCATGGGCGGCGGCCGCACCCAGTGGGCCAACTTCTACAACGCCTGTTTCCTGCTGGTGTTCGTGCTGCTGTGCACCGACCTGATCAACCTGGTCCCTTTGACGGTGTTGGCCGCCGTCTTGGTGTTCATCGGCTACAAACTGTGTAGGCCCGCGGTTTGGCTCAATGCCGCCCGGGTAGGGACGGAGCAGTTCGTCGTCTTCGCGACCACTGTGCTCGTGACGGTGACGACGGATCTGCTCATCGGTATTTTCGCCGGCGTCGCCGCGGAATTGATACTGAATCTCTGGTTGGTGGGCCTTTGGCACACGGTGCGCAACGGCTCGGATTCGGCCAAGCCGAACCTTGTCGGCCGCTTCCTCGGTCTGTTCCGCAATCCGGTGTCGCGACGGGAATTCGATGACGGTGTCTACCACCTGTACCTGGATGGTTCGCTGGTGTGTTTCAACCTGTTCCACGTAATTCGGGAGTTGGGGCAGCTGCCGCAGGATACCCGGGCGGTACACCTGCACTTGAGCTTGCGCGTGCCCCTGGTCGATCACACGACAAATGGATCCCTTCGTTCGTTCCTGGAGGAGTTCAGCGGCCAAGGCCAGAGTCCGACGCTGGTGATCGAGGGATGGGACCACATGCGGCCGCTCTCCAAACACGAGACGAGCACCCGAATCGCCCTGGCCGGCCTCGAGGAGTTAGGGAGCCCTCACGCAACGGATTTACGGGCCCCCGCTCCACGGGAAACATCAGGAGATGCCGAATCTCCTCGCTACCAGACGCCGCCGTCACGCCAGTCGCAGGCCAGGTCTGAGGTGGTGTCCAGGTCGACCTCTATTGGCATCACAAAAACGGTGCCGTCCGCTTCGGGGGTCCGCTGCGGCCCGGTCGGAGACAGCACCGACGTCGGCCCGCGCCACGGCAGCCAACCGCGCGAACTGTAGATCCGCCGGCTGATCTCGGCCGAACTGAGCGCACCGACTTCGAAGGCGCCCCGGATCACCTGTTCGCAGGCATCCAACACCGCAGTCGCCAAGCCTTTGCCCCGGTGGTCCTCGGCGACCGCGACCGCCTCCACGTAGCCGCAACGCAGCGATCTGCCGCGGTACAGCAGGTGGCGCCGGACCACTGCACCGTGGGCGATAAGGATGCCGCGGCGCCAGATGAGGGCGTGCATACCGCCGAGCGCGTGCTGCCAGTGGCCGCCGGGGGGCGCGTCACCGGAGGCTCCGAAGGCGCGGTCGACCAGTTGGCGGGCACCGCGACGGGTGTCGTCGTCCAGATCGGAGGTGTGGATCAGGCGTGCGGTGTTGACCTGGCCGAACACCCGCCGGCCTACCAGCTCGAGTGGTCGGACGGATGGTGACGCGGACGCGACCAGTGCATCCGCACGGTCTGTCCGGGCCTGATCTGCCCCAGCGTGTCGATGTCCTCCTCGACCACCACACCGACCACCGGGTAGGCGCCGGTGACCGGGTGGTCCGGGCCGAGGATGATCGGGAAACCGTTCGGTGGAACCTGGATAGCGCCGCGATCGGCGCCCTCGGCGGGTAGCTGCCGTTCCGGCCACCGGTACTCCAGCGGCATCCCCACCAGCCGCATCCCGACACGGTCACTGCGGTTGGTGACCAGCCAGTTGGTGCGCACCATGACGTCGGGGTCGACGAACCAATCATCGCGGGGGCCGGGGGTCACCCGCAGCTCGACTACGTCGTCGGGGATCGTCGCCACCGGTGCCTGGTCGATCTCCGGATAGTCGCCGGTTCGTTCGCCGATCTGCAGTACATCGCCGTCGCGCAACGGTGCCGGGCCGATCGCGGCCATCACGTCGTAGCTGCGCGAGCCCAGTACGGGGGTGACCTCGATGCCCCCGCGTACCGCGAGGTAGGTTCGCAGGCCGGACCGGGGGGTGCCCAGTGAGATCAGCTGTCCGTCGTGGACGCGCTGAATACTGTTGGTGCCGAAGGTAACACCGTCGACTTCTGGATCGGTGTCGGCGCCGGTGACCGCGATGTCGACATCGCCGTCGTGAACGCGCGCGGCGAATCCGCCGAACGCGACCTCGATGGTGGCCCGATCGTCGGGATTGGCCACCAGACGGTTGGCCAGCTGGTGCGACCGGCGATCGGCGGCACCGGACCGGGTGACACCCAGATGGCCCAGCCCGGTCCGGCCCAGGTCCTCGACCAAGGCCAGCGGGCCGGTACGCAGTATCTCCAACGTGGTCATGTCATCCTCCCGTCACACGGCCCGGAATTGCACCGTCAGGCCCGGTGTCAGCAGCGCCGGGTTGGGCCGTTGCAGGTCCCACAGCACCGCGTCCGTGCGACCGATCAACTGCCAGCCGCCCGGCCACTGGCGCGGGTAGACGCCGCTGAACTGTCCGGCCAGCGCCACCGAGCCGGCCGGAACGGTGTCGCGCAAGTCGGCGCGGCGCGGCACTTCCAGCCGCGGGTCGCCGCCGATCAGGTAGGCGAAGCCCGGTGTGGAGCCGCCGAATCCGACCCGCCACGGCGTCGTGGTGTGAGCGTTGATCACCTGGGCGACGGTCAAGCCGGTACGCTCGGCCACCTCGGCGAGGTCGGCGCCGTCGTAGACCACGTCGATCACCACATCGATGGCGGCATCATGCGCGGTGGGTTCGAGCTCGCCCGGTTCGACGGTCAGTTTGGCCAGCCGTCGCCGCACGGTTGCCTGGTAACCGGGCGCGGCCAGTTTCACGAAGACGGTGTGCGACGCCGGGATGATGTCGACCACCCCGGGCAGCGCTTCGGCGGTCAGGGCCCGCAAGGCTGAGGTCCATGCCAGCACGTCGGCGGTCCGGTCGAACTGCAACAGCAGCGCGCAGTCGCCGTAGTCGAGGATGCTGTCGGCCTGGGTGTGATTCGTGAAATCCAGTGTCGCGCTCATGCCCCCGACCGTAGTCGCGGAAAGTGAGCTAGGCCACATTTCTGGCGGCTATGCCAGAGGCGTCTTACCGAATACGCAGAGTTCAGGCCGGTTCGACGGTGCGGCCGAGGTGCGCCCCGAGCAACTCGGAGGCCTTGGCGGCCGACCGGCCGATCGGATCGGTCATCGGTTAGCCGATCACTCTGGCGATGAGGCCGGGCAATTGGTCGGCCACCAGTGGGTAGCTCAGCGGGGAGGCGAAGGCGATCGCGCCGGCCTGCTCCTTGGTGGTGAAGACGCTGCGCGACTGGTACGTGGCGATCTCTGGATCGTCGAGCAGCGCCGCGCGTTCGTCGTCGCCGTCGGTGGTCCAGATCAGTACGTCAGCGGCGCCGAGAACCGCGCCGATCCGGTCATGCTCGATCACCGCAGGTGTGTCGGCAACGGTCAGCCCCAGCTGCGAGAGGAACTCGGCACGCCAGCCGGTGCTGGTGGCGACGTTTCCATGGTCGAGGCGGCCCGCCAGCAGCAGCACCGTCTTGCCCTTGAAACCGGGGTGTGCCGCGGCGACTTCGGCGAACCTGGCGTCGACGCCGTCGACCAGTTTCCGCATCTGCTGCGCCTGATGCACCGCCTGGCCGATGGCCGCCGCCTGGATCTTCCAGGGCTCGAAGAAGGCATCGCCGCCCGACTGCGGCACGGTCGGCGCGATCGCCGACAGCTTCTGGTAGGTGTCGGCGTCCACTCCGGCGTTGGTCGCGATGATCAGGTCCGGCTTGAGTTCGGCGATCTGGGCGACCGCGATCCCGTTGTCCAGGTCCAGCACCACGGGTTCGGCGTCACCGAGGCGCTGTTGCGCCCAGGGCCACACCGCGAACGGCTGATCGCCGAACCAGTTGGTGACCGCGATCGGCACCACACCCAACGCGAGCAGGTCGTCCTGGCCGGTGTAGCCGGCGGACACCACCCGCTTGGGCGGTTCCGGCACGGTGGTCTCGCCGAAGAGATGCGCGATGGTCACCGGGCCCGGCGCGCCGGCGTCCGGATGGTCCCCCGACGAACAGGCCGCCAGCAGCGCGGCGCCCCCCGCCGCGCCGCAGAGGCCGAGGAAGCCGCGCCGGCTCCACTGGTCCCGCATTGCGCGAGATTAACGCTGATCAGCGAGGTTCGCCATACCCGCCGCCGCCGGGCGTCTCGATCACCAGCACATCGCCGGGCGCCACGTCGGTCGAGTCGCAGCCCGCCAGCTCGGTCACCCCGCCGTCGGCGCGCACCACCCGGTTGTGCCCCAGCGCCCCCGGCGATCCCCCGGCCATGCCGTAGGGCGCCACCGTCCGATGTCCCGACAGCACACTGACGGTCATGGGCTCGCGGAACTCGATGCGCCGCAGCCCGCCGTCGCCGCCGGTCCAGCGCCCCGAGCCGCCGCTGCCGCGCCGGATGGCGAACTCGCGCAACAACACCGGGAAACGCATCTCGAGTACTTCCGGGTCGGTGAGGCGGGAGTTGGTCATGTGGGTCTGCACCACCGAGGCGCCGTCGAAGCCGTCGCCGGCGCCGGAGCCGGAGCCGAGTGTCTCGTAGTACTGGTGGCCGGCATTGCCGAACGTGACGTTGTTCATCGTGCCGGAACCTTCGGCCTGCACCCGCAGCGCGGCCAGCAGTGCCCCGGTGATCGCCTGGGAGGTTTCGACGTTTCCGGCCACCACCGCGGCCGGGTAGCCCGGCGCCAGCATCGACGCGGCCGGAATCGTGATACGCAGCGGGCGCAGGCAGCCGTCGTTGATCGGGATGTCGTCTTCGACGAGGGTGCGGAACACGTAGAGCACCGCGGCGGTCGCGACCGACGACGGCGCGTTGAAGTTCGTCGCCAACTGGGGTGAGGTTCCGCCGAAGTCGATGGTGGCGCTGCGGGCGGCGCGGTCGACGGTCACCCGCACCGCGATCGTCGCGCCGGAGTCCATCACATAGCGGTATTCACCGTCGTCGAGGGAGTCGATCACCCGGCGCACCGCCTCCTCGGCGTTGTCCTGGACGTGACGCATGTAGGCCTGCACGACATCCAGGCCGAAATGATCGATCATCGCCCGGATCTCGTCGATGCCCTTCTGATTGGCGGCGACCTGTGCGCGCAGGTCCGCGAGGTTGGTGTCGGGGCTGCGTGACGGGAACCGGCCACCGGTGAGCAGCGATCGGGTCTGCGCTTCGCGGAACCGGCCGTCGTCGACCAGAAGCCAGTTGTCGAACAGCACCCCTTCCTCGTCGACGGTACTGCTGTCGGCCGGCATGGAACCCGGTGTGGTTCCGCCGATTTCGGCGTGGTGACCGCGGGAGGCGACGAAGAACAACACCGGGTCGTCCGGGTTCGCCCAGTCGCGGTAGACCGGGCTGATGACGGTGATGTCCGGCAGGTGGGTACCGCCGTGGTAGGGGTCGTTGACCGCGTAGACCTGACCGGGCCGTAGCTGCCCGGCTCGCCGGGCGATCACCTCCTTGACGGTGGCGCCCATCGACCCCAGGTGCACCGGGATGTGCGGTGCGTTGGCGACCAGGTTCCCGTCCGCGTCGAACAGTGCGCAGGAGAAGTCCAGTCGTTCACGAATATTCACCGATTGAGCGGTGGCCTCCAGCCGGGTGCCCATCTGTTCGGCGATGGCCATGAACAGGTTGTTGAAGATCTCCAGCAACACCGGATCGGCGTGAGTCCCGGCATCATCCGGCGCCGCGGCCGCCGCCCGTCGCAGCAGCAGCTGCCCGTCGGCGGTCCGCTGCGCCTGCCACCCGTCGTCGACGATGGTGGTGGCGTTGTCTTCGGCGATGATGGCCGGCCCGGACACGACGTCGGCCGGGGTGATCACCTCCCGCCGGTACAGCGGCGCGTCACGCCAACTGCCGCCGGTGTAGAGCCGAACGGTCTCGGGGGAGTGCCGTCCGGTGCCCGAAGCCGCCTGATCGGCCAGCTCGGGCTGTTCGGTGAGGCCTGTTGCCTCGACCGCGACCGCCTCGGCGATCAGCGGACGCTCCATCAGAAACGAGTACATGCTGCGGTGGATGTCCTCGAATGCCGCCGTCATCTGCGCGACGCCGTCCAGTTCGACGGGGATGGCGGTGTCGGTGCCCTGGTAGCGCAGGTGAACCCGCCGTGTCACTCGGATCCGGTCGGCCGGAACGTCTTGGTCGGTAAGGGCGGCGCGTGCCTGCCGTTCCAGACCGTCGGCGACGTCGCCGAGTTCGGCTGCCGCCGAGTCCAGCCGGGCCTCGACGGAGCGCTCCCGTATCACGGTGGTGTCGGCCAGCCCGATTCCCAGCGCGGACAGCACGCCGGCCATCGGCGGCACCAGCACCGTGCGGATGCCGAGTTGGTCGGCGACAGCACAGGCGTGCTGGCCACCGGCCCCGCCGAAGGTGGTCAGGGCGTAGCGGGTGATGTCGTGCCCCTTGGCCACCGAGATCTTCTTGACCGCGTTGGCCATATTCGCCACCGCGATCCGCAGGAACCCTTCGGCGACCTGCTCGGGGCTGCGGGCCGCAGGGTTATCGCCGGTGGCCGCGTGGATTGCGGCGGCCAGGTCGGAGAAGCCCCGGCGCACCGCTGCCGCGTCCAGCGGCTCGTCGCCGGAGGGGCCGAACACCGGTGGGAAATGCGCCGGCTGGATACGCCCGAGCAGCACGTTGGCGTCGGTGACGGTCAGCGGGCCACCGCGCCGGTAGCAGGCCGGTCCCGGGTCGGCGCCCGCGGATTCCGGCCCCACCCGGTATCGGCTGCCGTCGAAGTGCAGGATCGAGCCGCCGCCGGCGGCGACGGTGTGGATGTGCAGCATCGGCGCGCGCAGTCGAACCCCGGCGACCTCGGTGGTGAACACCCGCTCGTAACCGCCCGACGCCGCGCTGTAATGCGATACGTCGGTGGAGGTTCCACCCATGTCGAAGCCGATCACCGCGTCGAATCCGGCCAGCTCCGACATCCGGACCATGCCCACGATCCCTCCGGCGGGCCCGGACAGGATCGCGTCCTTGCCGCGGAAGTGATCGGCCGCGGCCAGCCCGCCGTTGGATTGCATGAACATCAGCCGTACCCCGCGCAGTTCGTCGGCCACCTGGGCGACGTAGCGGCGCAGCACCGGGGACAGGTAGGCGTCGACGACCGCGGTGTCGCCGCGTGGAATCAGTTTCGGCAGCGGGCTGACCTCACCCGACAGCGAGATCTGGGTGAAGCCCAGCTGGTTGGCCAGCGCACCGATCGCCTGTTCGTGCGCCGGGTTGCGATAACTGTGCAGGCACACCACCGCCACTGAGCGGATCCCGTCGGCGTGGGCGGCGCGCAGCGCCTCGCCCAGCGAGTCCAGATCCGGTGCGCGCAGCACGCTGCCGTCGGCGCCGATACGCTCGTCGACCTCCACGGTCCGCTCGTAGAGCTGGTCGGGCAGCACGATGTTGCGGTCGAAGATGCGGGGCCGGTTTTGGTAGGCGATGCGCAGCGCATCGCCGAACCCGCGGGTGATGACCAGCAGAGTGCGTTCCCCGGCGCGCTCCAGCAGGGCGTTGGTGGCCACCGTGGTGCCCATCCGCACTGCGTCGACGGTGCCGGGTGGAATCGGCGCGCCGTCGGGGATCTGCAACAGGGCGCGGATTCCGGCCACCGCGGCGTCGGGGTACCGGCCGGGGTTCTCCGAGAGCAGTTTGTGGGTGAGCAGTCGCCCATCGGGCCGTCGGGCCACGATGTCGGTGAAGGTGCCGCCCCGGTCGATCCAGAACTGCCACGTCGTCGACACGGCCCCTATTGTGCCCAACCGCCGGTCGGCCGGGGCGTGGACGCCGGATCGGAGGGCCGCGGGTTGGTCAGCAGGGACACCGCGAACTCGCCGTAGGCGCGTGCGGTCTGTTCGGGTGTGGCGGGACCGGCGGCGTTGAACCACTGCGGCAGCGACGTGCACATGGTCGCGATGGCGCGCGCGGCGATCCGGCGGTCGGCGGCGTCGCCGAGCACCGTCGCGACGCCCGCGGCGGCACTGACGCCTGCTTCCGCCGCTGCCCGGTCGATTGCTGCATCGAGCATGTGCTGCACTTTGTTTCGCGATTCGGTGATGCGTCTCCGGTTGGCCGGGTTCAGGCTGCGCATCTCGCTTGCTCCGATGAACGCCAGCTTCTGGCGATGGGTGTGGAACAGCGCGAGTGCCTCGACGATGCGCCGCACCTGCTCGATGCCGGTTGACGCGCCGGTGCACGCGGCCGCAACGCGCCAGTGCAGTTCGGCCATGGTCGCGTCCAGTATCGCGACCAGCAGTGCCTGCTTGTCGGGGTAGTGGTGGTAGATGCCGGGCACGCTCATGGCCGCGCGTGCGGCAACATCGCGCATGGTGCTGCCGTGGTAACCGGTGTCGACGAAGGCATCGACGGCCGCGCGCAGCACGGTGTCCAGAACCAACGGCGGAAACGTTCGCCAGTCGCGCTGGGGCGACCCCGGCTGCGCCGCGGCTCGATCCGAGCCGGGAGCGGCTATGCCGGCGCCGCCGCTCAGGAGTTGCGGGGCCGTCACGCCCAGCGCCTGCGCATATTGCTGCAGCCGCACCACCGAGATCCCCGTCTTGCCGTTCTCGACCGCGCTGACGGTGGCCGCGCTGAGCTGCAGACGCTGTGCGAGTTCCCGCACGGTCATGCCCTTCGCCCGACGCGCCGCGCGGATCGCACCGCCGCACGAGGCGGTCGTATCCACCGTCATGTTCAGCATTACTGAACTATAGGCCACTTGCGATCTGCTTTACCGTCACCCGTTTTGACTGAACAGCGCCTTCTGTGTCACAGTCCGTACTGTTCGGACCGAACGATTGGTCGGTCAGGTGACGGTGCTGATGGAGTGACATGGCAATCGAGCTGAGCTACTCGCCGGAGGTGACGGCGCTCGTCGAGAAGACGCGGGCATTCGTCGAGGACGTGGTGCTGCCGGTCGAGGACCGCTACGGCGGGGACATCGCCGCGGCCGGCGGTGACGCCGTGATCAAGGAGTTGCAGGCGGCGGCTCGGCAGGCCGGGGTGTTTGCGCCGCATGCTCCGGTCGAGTACGGCGGCCTGGGCCTGAACATGTCCGACCGGGCGCCGGTGTTCGAGGCCGCCGGGTACTCACTGTTCGGTCCGGCAGCGGTGAATATCGCGGCCCCGGACGAGGGCAACGTCCATCTGCTGGCGGAGGTGGCCAGCGCCGAGCAGAAGGCGCGCTACCTGGCTCCGTTGGCGGCCGGCGACGTGCGGTCGGCGTTCGCGATGACCGAACCCGCGCCGGGGGCAGGATCGGATCCGGCCGCGCTGACCACCAAAGCCGAACGCCGGTCGGGGGATTGGTACATCACCGGGCGCAAGTGGTACATCACCGGTGCCGATGGCGCCGCGTTCTTCATCGTGATGGCCCGGACATCCGGGGAGCCCGGGCAGCGCGGCGGGGCGACCATGTTCCTGGTGCCCGCCGACGCCGCGGGCCTGACCGTCGGCAGGCACCTGCAGACCCTCGACCGGTCCATGGTCGGCGGTCACTGCGAGGTGATCTTCGACGAGGTCCGGGTGTCCGACGACGCGGTGCTCGGTGAGGTCGACCGCGGCTTCGAGTACGCCCAGGTCCGCCTTGGTCCCGCGCGGATGACCCATGTGATGCGCTGGCTGGGCGCGGCTCGTCGCGGACACGACACCGCGCTGGCCCATGTGGTGGAGCGGCAAGGCTTCGGATCCGCACTCGGTGAGCTGGGCATGATCCAGAACATGGTGGCCGACAACGAGATCGACATCGCCGCCACCCGCGCACTGCTGGTGCGTGCCTGCTGGGAGCTGGATCAGGGCTCCGGCGCAGCTGATGCGACGTCGATCGCGAAGACGTTCGCCGCTGAGGCGATCTTCCGCATCGTCGACCGCAGCGTGCAGATGTGCGGTGCGCGTGGTGTCACCGAGGAGCTGCCGCCGGCGCGGCTGTCCCGGGAAGTGCGTCCGTTCCGGGTCTACGACGGCCCCTCGGAGGTGCACCGCTGGGCCCTCGCCAAGCGTCGGGTCGGTGCCGCCCGGCGGGCGCTCAAGGCGCCCCAGCAGTGACCGTCGAAGGGCTCGACGGCGCTGCGCTTCGCCGGTACCTCACCGACAGCGGCATTCCGGTTCAGGGTGAGCTCGCCATCGAACTGATCGCCGGTGGGCGCTCCAACCTCACCTTCAAGGTCAGCGACGAGGTGTCGGAGTGGGTCGTCCGCAGGCCTCCGCTCGGCGGCCTCACACCCTCGGCGCACGACGTGGGCCGCGAATTCGTGGTCACCCGAGGCTTATACGGGACCGCTGTGCCGATCGCCCGGCCGGTCGCGTTCGACGCCGACGGGACGGTGTGTGGCGCGCCCCTGACCGTCACAGAGTTCGTGACCGGGCGGGTCTACCGGCACAAGGACGATCTTGACGTGCTGTCGGACGCGGAGCTGGCCGCCAATGCCACCGCGCTGGTACGGGTGCTTGTCGACCTGCACGCGGTCGACTACCGCGCCGTCGGGCTGGAATCCTTCGGCAGGCCGGACGGATTCCTGGAGCGCCAGGTTCGGCTGTGGGCCCGCCAGTGGGAACTGGTCAAGACCCGCGAGATCGATGACGTGGCACCGTTGGCGGCCGCGCTCGCCGATGCCGTTCCGCCGACCCCGGAGCCGTCGGTGGTGCACGGCGACTTCCGCATCGACAACACCATCTGCGATCCCGAGCAGCCGGACGTCATCCGGGCGGTCGTGGACTGGGAGATGTCCACCCTCGGTGACCCGCTCACCGACATCGCGCTGATGTGCGCCTACCGCTCACCGGCTTTCGACGGCGTCTTCGGCCATCCCGCTGCCTGGACCAGTGCGCGGCTGCCCTCCGCCGATACACTCGCCGAAGAATACGCGCGGCGGTCCGGACGTGACCTGGGGCAGTGGAATTTTTACCTGGCGCTGGCGAACTTCAAGATCGGTGTCATCGCCGAGGGCATCACCCACCGGGCCCAGCACGGCGCGAAAGACGTGCTCAACGCCGGCGAAGCGGCGCAGGCCACGCCGGAGTTCATCGCCGCGGCACGAAAAGCGTTGAAGCGCTGCTGAATCTACGAAAGGTGACTCACGTGAGCGTACTGGACAAGTTCCGGATGGACGGCCGGGTCGCGGTGGTGACCGGGGCATCCTCAGGCCTGGGCGTGTATTTCGCCCGGGCCTTCGCCGAGGCGGGGGCTGATGTCGTGTTGGCGGCGCGGCGGGTGGAGAAACTCGCCGCGGCCGCCGAGCTGGTCGCGGCGACGGGACGCACCGCCCTGCCCGTGGCGACCGACATCGCCGACCCGGATGCCGCGACCAATATGGTCGAGGCCGCCATGGAGCGGTTCGGCCGCGTCGATGTGCTGATCAACAACGCCGGTATCGGTACGGCGCACCCCGCCACCCGCGAGACCCCGGAGCAGTTCCGCGAGGTGATCGACATCAACCTCAACGGGGCCTACTGGGCCGCGCAGGCCTGCGGACGGGTGATGCAGCCCGGTTCGTCGATCGTCAACATCTCCAGCATTCTGGGGCTGACCACGGCGGGACTGCCGCAAGCGGCGTATGCCGCGAGCAAGGCCGGCCTGATCGGTCTGACCCGCGACCTGGCTCAACAGTGGGGCGGCCGGAAGGGCATCCGAGTCAACGCGATTGCGCCGGGCTTCTTCCAGACGGAGATGACCGACCAGTACCGTCCGGGCTACCTGGAGAGCATCGCGCACCGCATCGTGCTGGGACGGATGGGCGATCCCGAGGAACTCGCGGCCACGGTGGTGTGGCTTGCCTCCGACGCCGGGGGTTACGTCACCGGGCAGACCCTCGCCGTCGACGGTGGCTTCACCATCAACTGAATCAGCTGAGGTCGGCGAACCGGATCGAGCTCGGCGCCTTGCTCTCGGGTCTCAATCGTTGAAGTCCCGGATCACCATATAGAAGGTCGGTGGCGGCTACTCGGCGCCGTCGTGGTGATTCGGCCGTGGCACGAGCGTCGGCGGGACCAACTGCCCGGGCTGGGGCCAGTTGCTGAACGCCTCGGCGTAGCTATGGCTCATCAGCTCGAGCACGGTGCCCCACGGATCCATGGAGTAGGCCAGCGTCCACGGTCGGCCGGGCACGAACTGGTAGGGCGACGCCACCAGGGTGCCGCCGTACTCGACGATGCGGTCGATCATGGCTGGAACGTCTGGATGCGTGATGCACAGCTGCCAGAGCCCAGCGGCAGCCCATGGCAGCGTTTCTCGCTGCGGCGGCAGTTCCCCGGCCGGCGGGTCAATGAACTGGAAGAGTTCGATTCCCACCGAGTTTCCGGTGAGCAGGTGCGCTTGCCACGCTCGGCGAAAGTGGGCGCCGAACACCGACGACGCCTCGGGATGTCCGGCAGCGGTGAGTTCGCGTGGACCCATGATGCACCGGAAGCCGAAGACGGCTCCGTACCAGTCGATGGCGGCGTGAATGTCCGGGACTGTCAGCCCCACGTGGTTGATGGCGAGTGTGGCGGGCGATGTCACGGTCATAGCGACCTCCGTCTCGTTAATGTGCAATATAGCGCACACCGGCGCGGCGCGAAGATGCCAGTAAAGACTGTCATGTGTACAGTTAGTGTCCGTAATACTACACACGTGGAGTGACGGTGGCCGACGAATCAGATGACCGCGCAGCGAAGGGGCCCACCAGCGACCTCGGTGGACGGATTCGCCGTATCCGCACCGCGCGCGGTTTGTCGGTACGCGAACTCGCCGGTCGGGCGGGATGTTCGCCAAGCCTGCTCTCCCAGGTGGAACGCGGCGTGACCACACCCTCGGCTCGCGTGGTCTACGCAGTGGCGCACGAACTGGGTACCACCCTGGATGAGTTGTTCGGTGCGCCGGCCGTCGACGCGGTTCCCGCCGTAGCGGCCGAGTCCTGGGGAAGGGCGACCGGCCCGGACGGAGCGGGAATCGTGCAACGCGCCGATGATCGGCGCAGCATCGATCTTTCCTCGGGCGTTCGCTGGGAGCGCCTCACCGCCGGCCACGACAGCAAGGTCGACTTCCTCAAAGTCGTCTATGGACCGGGCGGCCAGTCCTCGGATAACGGCCAAGCCATTCGACACGACGGCCGGGAGTACCTCTATGTCTTGCAGGGTGAAATCGAAGCTGTCCTCGGGTTCGAGACCGTACGGTTGCGCGAAGGGGATTCCGTTGCGTTCGACCCCGCGACACCGCATCGGTACCGCAACCCGACCGCCGACACAGTCCAGGTGCTGTCGGTCGTCGTACACCTGTAGCACCCGCCGCAATGAAGGAGAAAGATGTTGATGGACAGCGAAAATCGCGTCGGATTCATCGGGGCGGGGAACATGGGTACCGCGATGGCGGCGCGCCTGATCGACGCCGGCTATGACGTGACGGTGTGGAGTCGCACTGCGGCCAAGACAGCTGCTCTCGTCGAACGCGGCGCAACCCGTGGCGCAGACCCGGAGGACGCTATCGGAACCGGCGTGGTCTTCTCGATGTTGAGCAACGACGACGCGGTCCGGCAGGTCTTCACCCCCGAGAGGCTGACCGGCGCCCCCGACGGGTTCATCCATGTCAACCACGCCACGATCAGTCCCGCGACTGCACGCGAATTCGCCTCTGCGGCAACGCAACGAGGCAGTCGATATGTGAGCGCACCGGTTCTCGGCCGACCGGAAGCGGTGGCGGGCGGCAACCTCACGATTCTGGCCTCCGGCGATCCGGAGAGCCGTGCGGTGGTCAGGGCTCCGCTCGAAGCGATGAGCAGGCGGATCCACGACTTCGGGCCTTCGGCGGAATCGGCTCCCGCCGTCAAGATCTCGGCCAATTACCTGATCATTCACGCGCTACAGGCGCTCGCCGAATCGGTCACCACGCTCGAAGCTCTCGGTCTCGACGCGGAAGCGTTCGTCGGACTGATCAACGATTCCGTCTTCCCCGGACCGGTATACGGCGGATACGGGCGCGCTATCGCCACCGGTAGTTACACGCCGCCGGGGTTCACCAGCAGGCTGGGGCTCAAGGATCTTCGGCTGGCCCTCGGCATGGCCGAGGACCTGAAGGTCGAGCTGCCTACCGGCACGGTGCTGCAAGCAATCTTCGAGGAGGCCGTCGAACATGTCGGCGCCGACTTGGACTGGGCCAGTATCGCCGAGGTCACCCGCCGACGCGCCGGCTGATCAGCCGGGTGGCCCACGACTCCAACGCCCTGGTGTTGCCCGCCCATCTCGGCGGGCACGGCGGCGCCGAAGTCATCCGTGACGGAACGGGTTTCGCCATCAAGGCGTGGGCGCCATTCGACCCGATCTGAAATCGGAATCACCATGTCCGACCCGATGATGGCCACCGAGTCGGGAGCCGCTCGCGGCCTCCGGCTTTTCCGGACCTGGGTAGTCTGCGCTGATGAGGGTATATCCGTTGAAGCAGCTGTACCCGGGTGCCCAGGCCCCGGTTGCCCGCGAGGACCTTCCGCAACAGTACGCCGACTTCGTACACAGCTGAATGCCTGACGACATCGCCGCCATGCTGTTGGCCCGCGTCGGCGACCAACATCCGGGATTGCGCACCCGCCAGCAGGACTGGACCTGGGACGAGGTGGTGCGCGAGTCTGCCGCGCGTGCTGAGTGGGCCGCCGAACTCCGCCGTGATGGGCCCTTCCACATCGGAGTACTGCTGGACAACACCGAAGATTTCGTGTTCTGGCTCGGCGCCGCCGCGCTGGCGGGTGCGGTGATCGTCGGGATCAATCCCACTCGCGGCGATGCCGAACTGGCCGCGGAGGTCCGTCACGCGGACTGTCAGCTGATCGTCACCGACACTGACGGATTCGATCGACTGCGCGGTCTGGACCACGGCCTGGGCCCCGACCGTTTCCTGGTGACCGACGAGCCGCACTACGCCGAACGGGTGCGCGCGCATCGGGGGGAGCCGGTTGCTGCGCCCGGTGTGGGCCCGGAGTCACTGCTGCTGTTGTTGTTCACCTCCGGCACCACCGGTGCGTCGAAGGCGGTCAAGTGCAGCCAGGGCCGGTTGGCCCGGATCGCCGAGATGGCCACCACCAAGTTCGGCCATGTGCGCTCCGACGTCGACTACTGCTGCATGCCGCTGTTCCACGGCAACGCGATCATGGCGCTGTGGGCGCCGGCGTTGGCCAACGGTGCCACGATCTGCCTGACACCGAAGTTCTCGGCGTCGCAGTTCCTGCCGGATGTGCGCTACTTCGGCGCGACGTTCTTCACCTATGTGGGAAAGGCCATGGGATATCTGCTGGCCACCGAAGAACATCCCGACGATGCCGACAACACCTTGGTCCGTGGTTTCGGCACCGAGGCATCACCGCAGGATCAGGCGGAGTTCCGCCGCCGGTTCGGCGCTGTGCTGCACGAGGGTTACGGGTCCAGTGAGGGCGGCAACGCCGCAATACCCGACCCGGCGGCCCCACCCGGCGCGCTGGGTCGCCCGGCACACGCCGGTATCGCCGTGGTGGACCCGCAGACCCGCGCCGAATGCCCGGCGGCGGTCCTCGACGAGCACGGCCGGGTGACCAATGCCGACGACGCGGTCGGCGAGATCGTGGACAAGAACGGCGCCCGCGACTTCGAGGGCTACTACAAAAACGATGTCGCCGACGCCGACAAGGTCCGCGACGGCTGGTACTGGACCGGCGATCTCGGGTACCGCGACGAGGCCGGCTTCCTGTACTTCGCCGGCAGGCGCGGCGACTGGATCCGGGTCGACGGCGAGAACACCTCGGCGCTGACCATCGAACGGGTGTTACGCCGGCATCCGCTGGTCATCAGTGCCGGGGTGTACGCCGTGCCCGACCCCCGCTCGGGCGATCAGGTGATGGGTGCGATCGAGGTCGCCGACCCGGACGGGTTCGACACGACCGAGTTCGCGACCTACCTGGGCGCCCAGGCCGACCTCGGCGGCAAGGGCACACCGCGCTTCCTGCGGGTCTCGGCCAGGCTGCCGGTGACGGGATCGAACAAGGTGCTCAAACGTGAGCTGCAGGAACAACGTTGGCATACCGACGACCCGGTATATCGCTGGGAAGGGCGGGGTCGCCCGGTCTACACCCGGATGACCGACGATGACAAGCGGTCGCTGGACGCCGAATTCGTGAC
Source organism: Mycolicibacter senuensis (assembly GCF_003284925.1). Classification (GTDB taxonomy): domain Bacteria; phylum Actinomycetota; class Actinomycetes; order Mycobacteriales; family Mycobacteriaceae; genus Mycobacterium; species Mycobacterium algericum_A. The sequence goes on along the minus strand of NZ_QMEX01000009.1, from coordinate 11,610 downwards.
GTATGGGCGGCAGAGCTACCTGCGCCCGGGTTAGCTTCTCCTGTCTTCCCACGGGCTGTAGTCGGCGATCAGCTCCTCCTGCGGCGGGCGCTGCCCGGCCGGAACGTGCTGCAGGTTGATCCGGACCCGGTACCAGATCGAACTCGGGCCGCGCATACCGTCGAGCAGCACATCCTCGGGCGCCAGCCGGTTGGCCGCCGCGGCATGTTTTTCGCGCCAGACATCCAGGGCGGCCATCGCCTCGTCTTTGGTTTTGGTGCGGGCGATCTCGATCAGCGGCAGCGGCGATGCGCGCCGGCCACCGATGTTCTTGCGTGCTCCGCGCGGCGCCTTCTCTGCCGGACCTTGCTCTTCGGCCAGTTCCAGCAGTGACTCCAAATCGCCGCTCGTGTCGTTCATGCCCGCCCAGGCATCGCCGATCTCCGCGAACCGCTGCGGCACGGTGTCCATGGTGAACGCCGCCGGGTCGGCGTCGGGCACCTCGTCCCAGTGCAGCGGCGTCGACACCCGGGCGTCGACGGTGGCACGCACCGAATAGGCCGAGGCGACCGTGCGGTCCTTGGCGTTCTGGTTGAAGTCCACAAAAACACGAGCGCCGCGCTCTTCTTTCCACCACCGGCTGGTCGCCGACTGCGGCGTGCGCCGTTCGATCTCGCGGGCCACCGCCTGCGCGGCCAGTCGCACCTGCCGGAACTCCCATCGGGGTGCCAGCCGGGCGTAGATGTGCATACCCCGCGACCCGGACGTCTTCGGCCAGGCGGTCAGCCCGTGATCGGCCAGCACCTCCCGGGCCACCAGCGCCACTTCGACTATTTGTGTCCAGTCGACACCGGGCATCGGATCGAGGTCGACCCGAAGCTCATCGGGGTGCTCCAGATCGCCGGCGCGCACCGGATGCGGATTGAGGTCCACGCAACCCAGGTTGATCACCCAGGCCAGCCCGGCTGCATCGTCGATGACGACCTCCTGCGCCGACCGGCCCGAGGCATAGTGCAGTTCGGCGACCGACACCCAGTCCGGGCGGTTGGCCGGTGCCCGCTTCTGGAAGACGGCCTCGGCGTCGATGCCGTCGACGAAACGTTTGAGGATCATGGGTCGCCCAGCCACCCCGGCCAGCGCGCCGTCGGCCACCGCCAGGTAGTAGCGAATCAGCTCCAGCTTGGTGCGCGAAGCGGTGCCGTCGCGTCCGGGGAACACCACCTTGCCCGGGTGGGTAACCGCCACCCGGTGTCCCGCCACGTCCAGCGACAATCCGCCGGCCATGACCGCCATGCTAGCCAGAGGCCGAATCCGCTGTCGGGCAGCGACCTGCGTCACATAAGGTTGGACCATGGCAAAGCTCACCGACCTGCCAAGTCAGGCCGTCTCCACGCTCGGTCGTTACCTGGAACGAGGAAGCGCCGAGCTGCATTACCTGCGCAAGATCCTGCAGTCCGGTGCTTTGAGGCTGGAATCCCCAGGCGTCATTGCGAACGCGCTCGCCGATGGAGCCCGCTGGGGCGAGCTCGGGATGATTCCGGCGCTGAATGCCCGCCGCAACCCGAATGGCCTGGCCGTCATCGACGACGACGGCAGCATCACCTTCAAAGAGCTCGACGACGCCGCCAATGCGGTGGCCAACGGCCTAGTCGAGATGGGTGTGCGGGGCGGCGACGGGGTGGCGATCCTGGCCCGCAACCACCGCTGGTTCTTGATCGCCAACTACGGCTGCGCCCGGGTCGGCGCCCGGCTGATCCTGCTCAACAGCGAATTCTCCGGCCCACAGATCAAGGACGTCTCCGAACGCGAAGGCGCCAAGCTGATCATCTACGACGACGAGTACACCGAGGCGGTCTCGCAGGCCGACCCCCCGCTGGGCAAACTGCGGGCGCTGGGAGTCAACCCCGACAGCGACCAACCCTCGGGCAGCACCGACGAGACGCTGGCGCAGCTGATCGCCCGCAGCAGCAAGGCCCGCGCGCCGAAGGTCACCAAGCACGCCTCGATCATCATCTTGACCTCCGGCACCACCGGCACCCCCAAGGGCGCCAACCGCAGCACCCCGCCCACCCTCGCCCCGATCGGCGGGATCCTGTCGCACGTCCCGTTCCGCGCCGGTGAGGTGACGTCGCTGCCGTCGCCGATGTTCCACGCGTTGGGCTACCTGCACGCCACCCTGGCGATGTTCTTCGGCTCGACACTGGTGCTGCGACGCCGCTTCAAGCCGGCCACCGTGCTGGAGGACCTGGAGAAGCACAAGGTGACCGGGATCGTCGTGGTTCCGGTCATGCTGTCGCGGATCCTCGACGAGTTGGAGAAGACCAGTCCCAAGCCGGATCTGTCGAACCTGCGGATCGTGTTCGTGTCCGGTTCACAGCTCGGCGCCGAGTTGGCCACCCGGGCGATGAAGGACCTGGGCCCGGTGATCTACAACATGTACGGCTCCACCGAGGTCGCGTTCGCCACCATCGCCGATCCGGACGACCTGCAGTACAACCCGGCAACGGTGGGCCGGGTGGTCAAGGGCGTCAAGGTCCGAATCCTCGACGACAACGGCCACCAACTGCCGCAGGGCGAGGTCGGACGGATCTTCGTCGGCAACTTCTTCCCGTTCGAGGGCTACACCGGCGGCGGGGGCAAACAGATCATCGACGGGCTGCTGTCATCGGGCGACGTGGGCTACTTCGATGAGCGCGGGCTGCTCTACGTGGCCGGCCGCGATGACGAGATGATCGTCTCCGGCGGTGAGAACGTCTTCCCCGCCGAGGTCGAAGACCTCATCAGTGGGCACCCCGAGGTGGTCGAGGCGACCGCGCTGGGCGTCGAGGACAAGGAGTGGGGGGCGCGGCTGCGTGCCTTCGTGGTCAAGAAGGAAGGCTCCACCGTCGACGAGGACACCATCAAGGTCTACGTGAAGGAGCATCTGGCCCGCTACAAGGTGCCGCGTGAGGTGGTCTTCCTCGACGAGTTGCCCCGCAACCCCACCGGCAAGATCCTCAAGCGCGAACTCCGCGAGCTGTAGGCCCCCCTTCGCGCGCGTGCGTGTCCCCGGTACGACGCGCCGCGTCGTGACCGGGATTGCGCACGCTCGTGGCCGGTCTCCAGCGTGAAGGGCGGTCTCAGGGGACGCTGCCGATTGGCAGCGTCCAGGTGGCGCCGCTGATGCCGGTGAGCACCAGGGTGTACCGGTGCGCCGTTCCAGCGGGTTCGCTCGGCTTGACCGACCCGCCCACCGTCGTCGCCGACGTAGTCGTCCAGCAACGCCTCGAGGGTCTCGCGCGCTCCGGACGCAACCCTAGCGGCACCCTCGCGGGAAAATGCGGGGCTAGGGGTCGCGGGGCAGCCCCAGCAGCCGCTCGGCGATGATATTGAGCTGGACCTCCGAGGTGCCGCCGTAAATCGTTGTGGCACGGCTCATCAGCAGATACTCGGCCCACTTGCCGGGCAGTTGCTCGCGATCACCGATCGCGGCGTCACCGGCGAAGGTGCTCACCCCGAACTCGGCGTAGCCCTGGCCGGTGCGCATCGACAGCAGCTTGGACACCGCCGCCGCCGGCATCGGGTCCTTGCCCGCCAGCGTCAGCAGCGTCGAACGCAGGTTGAGCAGTTTGGCGGCGTGGCCCTCGGCGATCAGCTCACCGGCCCGGCGGTGCTCGCCCTGGTCGAACTGGCCGTCGCGGATGAACTCCACGAACCCGTCGAGGCTGGCCAAAAACGGCATCTCCGAGCCGCCGATCGACACCCGCTCGGCCGTCAGCGTGTTGCGGCTGACCTCCCAGCCCCGGTTCACCTCGCCGAGCACCAGCTCGTCGGGGATGAACACATCGTCGATGAACACGGTGTTGAACATCGCCCCGCCGGTGAGTTCGCGCAGCGGACTGACGGTCACGCCCTCACTTTTCATGTCCAGCAGAAAGTAGGTGATCCCATCGTGTTTGGGGGCCGCGGCGTCGGTCCGCGCCAGCAGGGCTCCCCACGACGAGAACTGCGCGGCCGAGGTCCAGATCTTCTGCCCGCTGATCCGCCAGCCGCCGTCGACCTTGGTGGCCTTGGTGGTCAGGCTGGCCAGGTCCGAACCCGCGCCCGGCTCGGAGAACAGCTGGCACCACACCAGCTCGCCGCGGAACGTGGGCGGCAGGAAACGCTGCTTCTGCTCCTCGGTGCCGAACGCCACGATCGACGGGATGAGCCACGCCGCGATACCCATCCCCTGGCGGCGCACCCGGCCGGCCGCGAACTCCTGCTCGATGATGATCTGCTCGATCGGCTCGGCGGCCCGCCCCCACGGCTTCGGCAGGTAGGGCAGCACCCAGCCGCCCTCGGCGATCGCCACCGTGCGCTCGTCGCGCGGTATGGCCTTGAGCGCGGCCACCTCCGCACGGATCTCCGCCCGCAGTTTCTCGGTTTCGGGATCCAGGTCGATGTCGATCTTGCGCATCCCGCCGGCAGTGGCGGTGTCGACGACCTGCTGCGGGTAGTCGGCGCGACGGCCGAACGAGGCGGCCAGGATCAGTGCCCGCCGGTAATAGACGCCCGCGTCGTGCTCCCAGGTGAAACCGATCCCACCGTGGACCTGAATGCAGTCCTGGGTGCAGTGCTGCGCCGCCTCCGGGGCCAGGGTCGCAGCAACGGCGGCCGCGAACTGCACGGCCGAACCCGCGGCGTCGTTCCCGGTTGCCTCGTCGATCGCGCGGGCAGCGTCCCACACCGCGGCGGTGGCGCGCTCGGTGGTGGCGATCATCTCGGCGCACTTGTGTTTGATGGCCTGGAACTGACCGATCGGCCGGCCGAACTGTTCGCGGATCTTGGCGTACTCCGCCGCGGTGTCGGTGGCCCACCGGGCCACCCCGACCGCCTCGGCGGACAGCAGTGTCGAGATCAGCGCGTGCGCCTGCGCCTGGTCGAGGTTGCCCAGCACGGCTTTGTCGCCGACCTCGACTCCATTGGCCCGCACGTGTGCGATCGGACGTAGCGGGTCCACGCTTTCCACCGGCTCGATCTCGAGCTGGTCGGCACTCAGCACCACCCAAGCTTCGCCGCTGTCGATCGCCACCGGCAGCACCAGCAGCGACGCCTGCGCGGCCGCCGCGACGGCACGGACCTCACCGCGGATCACCAGGCCGTCACCGTGGGCGGTGGCCGTCAGTCCGGGGTTGAGGGTGTAGCTGGCGATGACCTCGCCGGTGGCCAGACCCGCCAACTCGGCGGCGGCCGGATCATGGGCGGCGATCAAGGCGCCGGCGATCGCCGACGGCACGAACGGGCCGGGCACCGCGGCATAACCGAACTCGGCCAGCACCACCGCCAGCTCCAGGATGCCGAACCCCTGCCCGCCGACCTGTTCGGCCAGATGCACCCCCGCCAGACCCTGCTCGGCGGCGGCCCGCCAGTACGGCGGCGGGTTCTCGATCGGGTTGTCCATTGCCGCATGCAGCAACTCGGACGGCACCGCCCGGGTCAGAAGTGACCGCACTGAATCGGCGAGGTCCTGATGCTCAGATGTGATCGCTATGGGCATGTTGCGCCTTTCGGTGTGTGCGTGGGGCCAAACTAACAACCGGTCGGTTGGTTGACCACCTCGGTCAGGGGTTGACCGTCGCGCAGCCGGCGACAGTTGTCGACGGCGGCGCTCAGGTAGCGCTGCATGGTGTCGGCGGTGTACCAGCTGACGTGCGGAGTCAACACCACGTTGTCCAGGCCGAGCAGGGGGTTGTCCGGGCTGATCGGCTCGACGGCGAACACATCGAGACCGGCGCCGGCCAGCCGCCCGCTCGCCAGCGCCTCGGTCAGTGCGGTCTCGTCGACGATGGTGCCACGCGCGGTGTTGACCAGCACCGCCCCGGGTTTCATGCGCGCCAGCGCGGCCCGGTCGATCAATCCCGCGGTGGCCGCCGTCAACGGCACGTGCAGCGACACGACATCGGCTTCGGCCAGCAGCTCCGGCAATGAGCGCCAGCCGGGGCGACCGTCATCGCGGGTGCTGGTGTGCAGCACGTTGGCGCCCATGGCCGAGACGATCCCGGCGACGCGTCGGGCGATGCTGCCGTAACCGACCAGACCGACGGTGCAGCCGCCGATGTCGCGGCAGTACTCACCCAGATCCGGATCGGTGGGCCAGCCGGACCCCTGACGCGTCGAGCGATCCAGCGACACCAGCCGGCGCAGCACCGCCAGCATCAGCAGCACGGCGCCCTCGGCCACCGACGCCGCGTTGGCGCCGGGCATGTTGGCCACCGCGATGCCGCACTCGGTGGCGGTACCGACGTCGATGGTGTTGATCCCGACGCCGAACTTCTGCACCAGTCGCAGTCGCGGTCCGCCGCGCAGGTCCTCACCGGACAGCGGACGCAGCACGTGCCAGATCACCTCGGCATCGGCGAGCTCACGGCGGAAGATGGTGTCGTCGTCGGCGGCGCACCACCGGATATCGAGCCAGTCCGATTCCGGCGCAACGAAGTCGATGACCTTCGGGCCGGGGATGAAATGCGCCAGGACCCTCAGGCTCACTGGCGGCCTGTCGGCTCAGCGTAGATGGCCCGATAGAACACGTTGGCCAGGGTTCGGATGCAGGCGTCGTCGTCCGGCGCGGCGCCGCCGTGGCGGGGGGTGGCCAGTTGGACATAGCAGAACTGGTTCAGCATCGACACGATCGCCACCGCGAGTAGCTCGGGGTCGTCATCGGCGCAATGGCCGTCAGCCTGCGCTCGTTTCACCGTTTCGATGATGAAAGCCACTGGTACCGCACAGATCTCGGCCCAGTAATGGGCAAAGTCGTCGTTGACCATCGCCAGCTGGGAGACTCCGACCATCTCGGCGAGTCGGTTGCGGTAGGTATACCAGTGGGCGGCGGCGGCCTGCTCGATGCGCTCCCGGTTCGACAGCCCGTGCCGCACGGCGCCGGAGACCCGCTCGCCGGCCTCGTCGCGGAACCGCAGCGCCCACTCCCGGACCATCGCTTCTTTGGAGTCGTAGTAGTTGTAGAACGACGCGGTCGATCGACCGGCCTCGGCAGCGATGTCGGCGATGGTGGTGGCCAGCACACCTTTGCGGGCGATCACCACCCGCGCGGCGGAGTCGATCGCCGCCTGGGTGCGTCGGCCCCGACGAGTCGGCAACGGGTCGCGGTGAATGGGCTCTTCGGAGAGGGTCGACACCGAATCGATTCTCCTGTCGCTGCCGGGGCTGGATCAAACGTGAATCTGATGTTAGATTCAGATTCTGATCTTGACCAGAGGAGTCACGATGATCAAGCCGCACGGTGTCAACACCGAGTTCGAGATCAGTGGGATCAACCACGTCGCGCTGGTCTGCGCCGACATGGCCCGGACCGTCGACTTCTACAGCAACGTGCTCGGCATGCCGTTGGTCAAGTCCCTGGATCTGCCTGCCGGGATGGGGCAGCACTTCTTCTTCGACGCCGGCAACGGTGACTGCGTCGCCTTCTTCTGGTTCGCCGACGCGCCGGACCGCGTACCGGGCATCTCATCGCCGGTCGCCATCCCGGGCGTCGGTGAGATCGTCAGCGCGGTGAGTACCATGAACCACTTGGCCTTTCACGTGCCCGCAGACAAGTTCGACGCCTACCGTCAGCGACTCAAGGACAAAGGGGTCCGCGTCGGGCCCGTTCTCAACCACGACATGTCCGAATTCCAGGCCAGCCCCACCCTGCATCCCGGCGTGTACGTCCGGTCGTTCTACTTTCTCGATCCCGACGGAATCACACTTGAATTCGCTTGCTGGACAAAGGAATTCACTCCGGACGAGGAACATGTCACACCGAAGACCGAAGCCGACCGGAGGGTTCCGGCCGCCACCACTTAGTCTCGGTACAGCGCCGGATCGCCGAGTTTGTCCAGCAGTGCGGCCAGTTGCTCGATCAGGCGTTCCGGCTTGAACCGCACGTCACCGGCCAGCCAGGCGCTGATGGTCTGGGCGACCCCACCGACGACGAAGTGCCCGGCCGCTTTGATCCGGTCGTTCTCCGGTAGTCGCAGCGCGCTGCCGGCGTGCTGGCCAGACAACATCGCCAGCAGCGCACTGGATTCCACCCGTTTGCGTACCACCACTGGGTTGCTCAGATGTACGCCGAACAGCAGTCGCCCGATCCGGGCGTCACTTGCGATCGTCCGCACGATGTTGGCGATTCCGGCACGGGTCTGCTCGCCGGGCGGTGCCACCTTCACGGTCGACTGGGTCTTGGCGGCCAGGTCCGCGATGACGGAGTCGAAGACCGCGCTGACGAACTCTTCCTTGTCGGCGAAGCTCTCATAGAAGTAGCGGGCGGTCAGGCCGGCCTGCCGGCAGATGCCCCGCACGGTGAGTTCCGCGATCTGCGGCACGTCGGCGCCGAGAAGGTCGAGCCCGGCCTCAAGGAGCCGGGCTCGGCGCGATGCCCGACGTTCGACGGCGTCGACCCCGCCGTACGGGCGCGCCCCCGACGCCTTGGTGGACACCATGTCGAACATCTTGGCATCGGGCCTGACGCAGAGCAATGTCCGGCAACGGGCGTTCTCAGGTTTCTGAGCCGGACGATGACGGCAAAGGGCCGGGCCTGAGGCGCCGTCTTTCGATGAGATGCAGGCTGCGACCGTGCAGACCGGACCTTCGGGCGAAATTTACCTGTGATTTTAGTTGACGACACATCAGAAAACCCCTAATGTTAGCCAAGCCATGATCTGAACAGGATCACCGGTTACAAACAAGGGGACATATCATGAAGCTGATCATACTAGGCGTCGCCGCCGGAGGTGCCGCAGCAGCATTCCTCACCGCCGCGACCGCCGGCGCCGAGGTCTCGGAGACTCCGGGGACCTGGACGCCGACCTACAACGTCGACACCGCCGAGATCCTGCAGTCGGCGAACTCGTTCGCCAACACCTGGGCCGTCACGTCGATCTTCACCCACAGTGACGGCGTGGAACTCGCCGGAACGACCTACCTCACCCCGTCGACGGGCGGGCTCAACACCCTGTTCATCGACAACGCCACCGGCGACATCTACAACCAGAACCAGCTGGGACTGGGCTTCACCAACCTGTACTACGACGCCGGCGGCGACGGCAAGGATGTCGTCGACATCCTCAAGACGCCCTTCGGAAACATCGACATCTCTTCGATGGCGGCGTGGTTCGCGCCGGCCGACGTGGCAGACCTGACCCCGGCGTCGCCGCTGGAAGCGCTGGAGAACGCCGGCCTGTACAGCGCCCTGAACCTGGGTCTGGGTGAGGACGCTCCTGCCGACGTGACGTGGGAACCGACCTACGGCCTCGACGGTGCTCAGCTGCTCGATGTCAACGACCCGTTGTCACAGACCTGGAAGTTGACCGCGGCCTTCACCAACAGCGACGGCGAGATGCTGTCGGGCACCAACTACATCACGCAATCGTTGTTCGGCGGCGGCATCAACAACCAGTTCGTCACCAGCGACGGGGATGTGTACGCGCAGCACCAGCTGGGGCTCGGCTTCACCAACCTGTACTACGACGCCGACGGCGACGGCAAGGATGTCATCGACATCCTCAAGACGCCCTTCGGAAACTTCGACATCTCTTCGATGGCATCGTGGTTCGCGCCGACCGACTTCTCCGATGTCGACGCGGTCTCGCCGGTGGCCGATCTGGAGGACGCCGGGCTCTACAGCGCCCTGGACCTCGGTCTGCTGACCCCAGACGTGTAACCAGCCGCACCGCAAGCACGAATGCCCCGGTTCTGCCGGGGCATTCGTGTCTGGCTGGCCCAGACCGGCCCGTGCAGCGCCGCCGACCGGGGCGGTATCCGTCAGCGCGCCACTTCCCGACGGACGTTGTCGATCCGACGGGTCCAGCCGCGCGAGTCGAGGTGCTCCAGCAGCGGGATCGCCACCCGCCGGGTGGTGCGCAGCGCCTGCTTGGCCTGCGTGGCGGTGAAGGGTTGGCTCAACGACGCCAGTTCCCGCATCGCCAGCGCCGGCGCCGTCGGCAGCAACACCACCGATTCGGTCAGCCGCAGCAAGCGGCCGGCCCGCTCGGCCGCGGCCAGTTCGCGAATCCCCAGTCGCAGGGCGGTCAGGTCGTCCGCGTCGGGGGCTCGGAACGGCTCGGCGGCAAGGCGAGACTCCAACGCCGCGATCGCGGCTTCGGCCGGCCCGAGATCGCCACCGGTGCCCGCTATCCGGATCAGGCCGTCATGGAACTCCAGGCCGGCGTCACGGACCACCTCGTCGAGCAAGCCCGCTTCGGGTAGCCCCAACAGATCAGCCGCTGCCCCACTGGACATCCCGGCCGACAACGGGTTTCGCTCATGCAGCTCCCGGGTCGCCGAACCCAGGCGGTCCAGCCAGCCCCGGTAGGTGCTCGTCTGAACCCACCAGCCACGGACCTCGCGCACCCCGGCAGGCACCGCCGTGCAGTCGTAGCCCAGCAGCTGCAGCCGGGCGCGCAACACCGCACCCCGGTCGGCTACCACTGCCCCCGGATCGCCGCCGGATGCCAGTGCCGCCAGCACAACCGCGCGTCGGGTGCCGTCGCCGCGGCGCCGCAGCGCCGGAGGATCGGGATCGAGCACGCGGACCCCGGCCACCACCCGCCGGCCACCAGGGTCGCGCAACACCAGTCGATCCGAAAGCGACAGCGGCAGCGGGTGTTCCAGCGTGAGTCGGGCATGGTCGTCGTCGAACGGCCGGAGCCGGGCCGGTACCGACGCGGTGCCGACGTGCACCACCAGGTGTTCGGGCGCCTGGCCCAGCGCGAGACCGGTCGCACGGCGCACATCCACCATGCTGGGGGTCGGCCACGCACCGACCGTGACCAGCGTGTCGCCGCGGTGCGCGTCTGCTGCCGACACCCCCCGCAGGTTGACGGCCACTCGTGCCGTCGGCGACACCGTCGCGCAGTCGTGGCCGCAACTCTGCAACCCTCGAACGGTCACCTCGCGCGGCTGTCCCCGCCCGAGCAGGATAAGCCGGTCACCGCGAGCCAGCGTGCCGGCGGTGAGGGTGCCGGTGGTCACGGTCCCGGCGCCGGTGATGCTGAACGAGCGGTCCACCCACAGCCGAACCCGTGCGGTCGGGCAGGGCGCGGGCAGCTGGGACACCACCGCGTCGAGCGCTGTTCGCAGCTTGCTCAGGCCGACACCGGAGACGGCGGACACCGCCACGGCGGGGGCATCGTGCAACCCGGTCTCGGCGAGTTCGGCGCGGGTCGCGGCCAGCACCTCGGCGACCCGGGCGGGTGGCACCCGGTCGATACGGCTCAGCGCCACCAGCCCGTGCGAAATACCCAGCGCCGCAACGGCATCACGATGATCAGACGACTGCGCCCGCCAGCCCTCGTCGGCCGCGACCACGAAACACACCACCGGCGCCGGGCCCAGACCGGCCAGGGTGTTGGCGAGGAAGCGTTCATGCCCGGGCACGTCGACGAACGCCACCGGGGAGCCCGACGGCAGTGTGGTCCACGCGAACCCGAGATCGATGGTGAGTCCGCGGCGGCGCTCCTCGGCCCACCGGTCGGGCTCCATCCCGGTCAGCGCTCGCACCAGGGTGGATTTGCCGTGGTCGACGTGCCCGGCGGTGGCTACGACGAACATGGCCACATCACGGTCACGCCAGCGCCGCGCGCACCGCGGCCAGCAACCGTGCGTCGTCGGCCTCGG
>NZ_QMEX01000099.1 GCF_003284925.1 Mycolicibacter senuensis | reverse complement strand
CCGGCGGCCGGGCCCAGCAGCGAAAGCCTCACGTCGCTGGTCCGGGTGCTGCGCACGGTGACGTCGGCGCCGTTCGACAACATCCGATTGGAGCCGGTCACCGCGATGATCATGTTGAAGCGGGCCGCGTCGGAGGGCTCCACGATGCTGATCGGCTACGTCGACGCCGCCGGGGTGGCCACCCAGCGGGAGGTCTCCCCCGTGCTGGTTCGCGGCGGCCAACTGGTGGCGTTCGATTCCGCCTCCGGCCAGATGCGTGATTTCACCATCCACCGCATCACGTCGATCTCCTCGACCGAGCCGCAGTGAGCGCCGGTGTCGGAGCTCTCCGGATAATGGGCCCATGAGCACCAACGGGCCGTTGATCGTCCAATCCGACAAGACCGTGCTGCTCGAGGTCGATCATGAGCAGGCCGGCGCGGCCCGCGCCGCGATCGCGCCGTTCGCCGAGCTGGAACGCGCCCCCGAGCACGTGCACACCTACCGGATCACCCCGCTGGCGTTGTGGAACGCTCGCGCCGCCGGGCACGACGCCGAGCAGGTGGTCGACGCGCTGGTCTCCCACTCCCGCTACGCGGTGCCGCAGCCGCTGCTGGTCGACATCGTCGACACCATGGCCCGCTACGGGCGGCTGCAGCTGGTGAAGAGTCCGGTGCACGGCCTGACCCTGGTGAGCCTGGACCGCGCGGTGCTCGAGGAGGTGCTGCGCAACAAGAAGATCGCCCCGATGCTCGGCGCCCGCATCGATGACGACACCGTGGTGGTGCATCCCAGCGAACGCGGCCGGGTCAAGCAGATGCTGCTCAAAATCGGCTGGCCCGCAGAGGATCTGGCCGGCTATGTCGACGGCGAGGCGCATCCGATCGAGCTGTGTCAGGACGGCTGGGCGCTGCGCGACTATCAGGAGATGGCGGCCGACTCGTTCTGGTCGGGTGGTTCCGGGGTGGTGGTGCTGCCGTGCGGCGCCGGCAAGACGCTGGTCGGCGCCGCCGCCATGGCCAAAGCGGGTGCGACCACCCTGATCCTGGTCACCAACACCGTCGCCGGCCGGCAGTGGAAACGCGAGCTGATCGCGCGGACCTCGCTGACCGAAGAGGAGATCGGCGAGTACTCCGGGGAGCGCAAGGAGATCCGGCCGGTCACCATCGCCACCTACCAGGTGATCACCCGGCGCACCAAGGGCGAGTACCGGCATCTGGAGCTGTTCGACAGCCGCGACTGGGGACTGATCATCTACGACGAGGTGCATCTGCTGCCGGCGCCGGTGTTCCGGATGACCGCCGACCTGCAGTCGCGGCGCCGGCTGGGGCTGACCGCCACGCTGATCCGCGAGGACGGCCGCGAGGGTGACGTGTTCAGCCTGATCGGACCCAAGCGCTACGACGCACCCTGGAAGGACATCGAGGCCCAGGGCTGGATCGCGCCGGCCGAATGCATCGAGGTGCGGGTCACCATGACCGAGAGCGAGCGGATGACCTACGCGATCGCCGAGCCGGAGGAACGCTACAAACTGTGCTCGACGGTGCACTCCAAGATCGCGGTGGTGCGCTCGATCCTCAAACAGCATCCCGGCGAGCAGACCCTGGTGATCGGCGCCTACCTCGATCAGCTCGAAGAACTGGGCGAGCAACTCGACGCCCCGGTGATCCAGGGCTCGACGCGCACCGCCGAGCGCGAGAAGCTGTTCGACGCATTCCGCCGCGGCGAGGTCTCCACCCTGGTGGTGTCCAAGGTCGCCAATTTCTCCATCGACCTGCCCGAGGCCTCGGTGGCCGTGCAGGTGTCGGGCACCTTCGGGTCTCGCCAGGAGGAGGCCCAGCGGCTGGGCCGGCTGCTGCGGCCCAAGGCCGACGGCGGTGGCGCGGTGTTCTACTCGGTGGTCGCCCGCGACAGCCTGGACGCCGAGTACGCCGCGCACCGGCAGCGGTTCCTGGCCGAGCAGGGCTACGGCTACATCATCCGCGACGCCGACGACCTGCTGGGACCGGCGATCTAGGCGACCCGCCCGCCCGGCGAACGCCCTGAGCGCGGTACTGCGGTTAGCCTCGAAACATGGCCCTGTCCAAGGACGAACGCGAACAGTTTCTGGTCGAGCCGCACATCGCGGCGCTGTCGGTGAGTGCGGGAGACGGCCGTGGCCCACTGACGGTCCCGATCTGGTATCAGTACACCCCGGGCGGCGAGCCCTGGGTCCTCACCGGCGTCGAGTCACGCAAGAGGCGGCTCATCGAGGCCGCCGGCCACTTCTCGCTCATGGTGGAGCGGACGGAGCCGACCGTCCGCTATGTCGCCGTCGCCGGTGCCGTCAGCCGCATCGAACCCGGCACCGACGAGCAGCACGCCGAGCTGGCCCACCGTTACCTTCCCCCCGACCGGGCCGAGAAGTTCCTCAATTACGCGCTGACCGAACTGGGCGAGTACGTGGCAATTTATCTGCGTCCCCAGCACTGGGTCTCCGCTGATATGGGCACCATCTAGACGCTATGGGGGCCAGGAGGCTGCTTTTCCGGGGGATGTACCGGCTGGGCTTCACCCCGTGGGAGGGCCACGCGCTGGCCCGCGGGCTGCGCAATCTGGTCGAGCTCGACGCCGGCGTGGGGTTGGCGCCGGGCACCGCGCTGGACCTGGGCTGCGGCACCGGGGACAACTCCATCTACCTGGCGCAGAACGGCTGGCGAGTCACCGGTGTCGACTTCGCCCCGCGGGCGCTGCGCGCCGCCCACGCCAAGGCCCGGGCCGGGAAGGTGTCGGTGCGGTTCGTCTGCGCCGACATCGCCCAACTGGACTCAGCCGGTCTCGGTGACGACTTCGACCTGGCGACAGACAGCGGTTGCCTGCACGGGATGAACGATCACGATCGGGCGGTCTACGCCCAGCAGGTCAACGCGGTGACCGGACCCGACTCGCGGCTGCTGATCGTCGCGTTCACCCCGGGCGCACTGTTCGGCGTCCGCGGCATCGACCAGGCCGAGATCGTCCGGCTTTTCGCTCCGCAGTGGGAGCTGATCAGCTCCGGCGACGAGCCGCACTACGTGCCCGCCAACGGCGGACAACCGGTGCGGCACTACCTACTGGCTCGCCGGGCCTGACCTTCAGCCCCCGCAGGCGGTGCCGGGCAGCAACATCATCAGCGGCCACAGCAGCACTCCGGCCACGGTCGCCAGCTCGTAGACACTGTTGGGCGGTATGCCGAACTGTTCCTCGGCCCGAGTCTGGAGGATCTCCACGCCGTCGGGCCGCAGGAACAGGCATACCACCCCGATGATCACGTAGACCAGGCCCAGCCACAACGCCGTCTCGAGCAGCTTGCCGACGGTGATGCTCAGCCGGTAGTCCAGCAGACGCGAGATCCCCCGAAGCCACGAGGGTTCCGGGGATGTCACGTCTGCAGCCTAATCGGAACGCACGGCCGCGGCGGGTCACCACCAGCGGCCACCCATGGCGAGCAGGCGCGAGAGCCCCCCAAAACCGCGGTTTTGGGGGGCTCTCGCGTCTGGTCGCGCCGCCGGTACTACAGCAGCGACTGTGGCGGGTTGAACCGGTCGCCGTACTTGCCGGCCAGCTCCTTGGCCCGTGCGACGAAGCCGGCCTGTCCGCCGGGGTAGCCGACGATGAACTGGTGGGTGCCGCCGGTCCACGGCGGGAACCCGATGCCCATGATCGCGCCGATGTTGGCATCCGCGGTCGAGGTGAGCACGCCTTCGTCGAGGCACTTCTGGGTCTCCAGCGCCTCGGCGAACAGCATCCGGTCGATCATGTCCTGCAGCGGCGGGGTGGAGCTGCCCGAGTTGAAGGTCTCCCGCAGCCCCGGCCACAGCCCGGTGCGCTTGCCGTCGACGTACTCGTAGAAGCCGGCGCCCGACAGCCGCGACGGGCGGCCGATCTCGATCATCTTGTCGACGACCTCTTCGTTCGGCTGCCTCTCGAGCGTGCCGCCGGCCGCCTCGATGCCCTCGCGGGTGGCGTTGGCGATCTTCTGCATCAGCTCCAGGTTGAGCTCATCGCAGAGCTGCAGCGGAGCCGCCGGGTAGCCGGCCTGCAGACCGGCCTGCTCGATGCTGGCCGGCTCCACACCTTCCCCGAGCATCCTCAGCGCCTCGTTGACGAAGGTGCCGATGACACGGCTGGTGTAGAAGCCGCGGCTGTCGTTGACCACGATCGGGGTCTTCTTGATGGCCAGCACGTAGTCGAACACCCGGGCCAGTGCCTCGTCGGAGGTCTTCTCGCCCTTGATGATCTCCACCAGCGGCATCTTGTCGACCGGCGAGAAGAAGTGGATGCCGATGAAGTCCTCCTGGCGCTTCACCCCGGTCGCCAGACCGGTGATCGGCAGTGTGGAGGTGTTGGATCCCAGCAGCGCGTTGGGCTCGACGATGTCCTCGATCTCCTGGAACACCTTGTGCTTGAGGTCCTGGTTCTCGAACACCGCCTCGATCACGAAGTCGACGCCCTTGAGGTCGGCCGGGTCACCGGTCGGGGTGATCTTGTCCAGCAGCGCCTTGGACTTCTCGGCGGTGGTGCGGCCCCGCTCGACGGCCTTGGCCTCCAGCTTCTCCGAGTAGCCCTTGCCCTTTTGCGCTGCCTCCAGGGAGACGTCTTTGAGCACCACGTCGTAGCCGGCCTTGGCCGACACGTAGGCGATGCCGGCGCCCATCATCCCGGCGCCGAGCACACCGATCTTCTTGATCGGGGTCTGCCCGATGCCCTCGGGCCGGCTGCCGCCGCCGTTGATGTGCTGCAGATCGAAGAAGAACGCCTGGATCATGTTCTTGGCGACGTTGCCGGTAACCAGCGAGACGAAGTAACGGCTCTCGATGCGGCTGGCGGTGTCGAAGTCCACCGCCGCGCCCTCGACCGCGGTGGACAGGATGGCACGCGGCGCGGGCATCGGCGCACCCTTGAGCTGCTTGCGCAGCAACGCCGGGAACGACGGCAGGACCGCCGCCAGCGACGGCGTCGACGGGGTGCCGCCGGGCATCTTGTAGCCCTTGGCATCCCACGGCTGGGTGTGCGCCTCCGGGTTGGCCTTGATCCACGCCTTGGCGGCCGGCACCAGCTCCTCGACGCTTCCCACCACCTCGTCGACCAGGCCGACCTCCTTGGCCTTGGCCGGCTTGAACCGGGTGCCCTGCGCCAGCACGTTCATGAACGCGTTCTGGATGCCCAGCATGCGCACCGTGCGGGTGACCCCGCCGCCGGCGGGCAGCAGGCCCAGGGTGACCTCGGGCAGGCCGATCTGGCTGCCCTTGGCGTCGGCGGCGATGCGGTGGTGGCACGCCAGCGCGATCTCCAGGCCGCCGCCGAGTGCGGCGCCGTTGATGGCGGCCACGACGGGCCTGCCGAAGGTCTCCAAGGTGCGCAGGTCGGCCTTGATGGTCTCGACCTGGTCGAAGACGGCCTGGGCGTCCTCGGGGCCTACCTGGATCATCGCCTTGAGGTCACCGCCGGCGAAGAAGGTCTTCTTCGCGCTGGTGATGACCACACCGGTGATCGAATCCTTTTCCGCGACAAGGCGTTCCACGGCGTTGTGCATGGACTCGCGATAGTGCTCGTTCATCACGTTGGCCGACCCGGTCGGGTCGTCCAGGGTCAGCGTGACGATGCCGTCAGCGTCCTTGTCCCACTGAATGGTGTTCTCTGCCATTTTCAAAAACCCTCTCAGACGCGCTCGATGATGGTGGCGACGCCCATGCCACCGCCGATGCAGAGTGTGATCAGAGCGCGGCGGGCACCCCGGCGCTCCAGTTCGTCGACCATGGTGCCGGTGATCATCGCGCCGGTGGCGCCCAGCGGGTGGCCCATCGCGATGGCACCGCCGTTGACGTTGAGCTTCTCATCCGGAATGTTCAGGTCCTTCTGGAATTTCAGCACCACGGAGGCGAACGCCTCGTTGAGCTCGAACAGGTCGATGTCATCGACGGTCAGCCCGGCGCGGTCGAGCACCCGCTGGGTGGCCGGGGTGGGGCCGGTGAGCATGATGACCGGGTCGGCGCCGGACGTGGCCGCGGCCACGATGCGGGCCCGCGGGGTCAGCCCCTGCTCCTTGCCGGCCTTCTCGGAACCGACGAGCACCAGGGCGGCGCCGTCGACGATTCCGGAGCTGTTGCCGCCGGTGTGCACGTGGTTGATCTTCTCGACGAAGTGGTACTTCTGCAGCGCCACGTCGTCGAAGCCGCCCATCGCGCCGACCCCGTCGAACGCGGTCTTCAGCTGACTCAGGCTCTCCACCGTGGTGCCGGGCCGCATGTGCTCGTCGTGGTCGAGGACGACCAGGCCGTTCTGGTCGCGCACCGGGACCACGGACTTGGCGAAGTAGCCGCCCGACCAGGCCGCGGCCGCCAGCTCCTGGGAGCGCGCCGCGTAGCGGTCGACGTCCTCGCGGGAGAAGCCCTCGATGGTCGCGATCAGGTCGGCGCCGATGCCCTGCGGCACGAAGCCGATCTCGTAGTTGGTGTCGGGGTCAGACGCCCAGGCGCCGCCGTCAGAACCCATCGGCACCCGGCTCATCGACTCCACGCCGCCGGCCAGCACCAGGTCATCGAACCCGGCCTTGACCTTGGCGGCGGCGGTGTTGATCGCCTCCAGACCCGACGCGCAGAACCGGTTGAGCTGCACGCCACCGGTGGTCTCGGGCATCCCGGCGGCCAGCATCGCGGTGCGGGCGATGCAACCACCCTGGTCACCGACCGGCGACACCACGCCGAACACGGCGTCGCTGATCTGGTTGACGTCCAGGTCGGGGTAGCGGCTACGCAGTTCGTTCACCAGGCCGACAGCCAGGCTGACAGGCTTGATCTCGTTCAGCGACCCGTTGCGCTGCTTGCCGCGCGGAGTGCGAATGGCCTCATAGATGAAGGCTTCTTCGGACATGGCTGGAATTCCTCTTCGGTTGGGATTCGACACGGATTTTCGATTGCGTCTGCTCGGAGCGTAGACCTCTGCTTCCCACCCTAACAGGGCGGCCTATCAACCGGATGGTTGGGCCGGGTGCGACGGCGGCGCTTCGCGGCGGCGACGTGCGGGCACCGCGGCTGAACACTGCGCGGCTCCTAAGCTGGCCGGTTATGACGGTGTCGCGGTTACGGCCCTATGCCACCACGATCTTCGCCGAGATGTCGGCGCTGGCCACACGGATCGGCGCGGTCAACCTCGGCCAGGGCTTCCCCGATGAGGACGGGCCACCGGCCATGCTGGAGACTGCCCGGGCCGCAATCGCCGACGGCATCAACCAGTACCCGCCCGGCCCCGGCATGCCCGCGCTGCGGGAAGCCGTCGCCGGGCAGCGCAAACGGCACTTCGGCATCGACTACGACCCGGACACCGAAGTCCTGGTGACGGTCGGGGCCACCGAGGCCATCGCGGCGGCGGTGTTCGGTCTGGTCGAGCCGGGCTCGGAGGTGGTGTTGATCGAGCCGTTCTACGACTCCTACTCGCCGGTGGTCGCGATGGCCGGGGCGCAGCGGGTCACTGTGCCGCTGGTTCCCGACGGCCGCGGATTCGCCTTGGACGTCGACCGGTTGCGCCGGGCCGTCACCCCGGCGACCCGGGCGTTGATCGTCAACTCACCGCACAACCCGACCGGCACGGTGTTCACCGAGTCCGAGCTGGCCGCGATCGCACGCATCGCGGTGGAGGCCGATCTGCTGGTCATCGCCGACGAGGTCTACGAGCACCTGGTCTTTGCCGGGCGGACCCACCTGCCGCTGGCCGGCTTCGAGGGCATGGCGCAGCGCACCGTCACCATCTCCAGCGCGGCGAAGATGTTCAACTGCACCGGCTGGAAGATCGGCTGGGCCTGCGGGCCCGCGGAACTGCTGGCCGGGGTGCGAGCCGCCAAGCAGTATCTGAGCTATGTCGGCGGGGCGCCGTTTCAGCCGGCGGTGGCGCTGGCGCTCAACACCGAGGACGCCTGGGTGGCGGGCCTGCGCGCGACGATGCAGGCCCGCCGGGACCGGCTCGCCGCCGGGTTGGCCGGGATCGGCTTCGAGGTGCACGACAGTTTCGGCACCTATTTCCTGTGTGCCGATCCGCGTCCGCTGGGTTATGACGACAGCACGGCGTTCTGCGCCGAACTGCCGCACCGGGCCGGGGTCGCGGCCATCCCGCTGTCGGCGTTCTGCCTGCCTCCGGGCGAGGCGACCGCACCTGACGTGTGGAATCACTTGGTGCGGTTCACCTTTGTCAAGCGTGAGGACACCCTCGATGAGGCGCTGCGGCGTTTGGAGGTGCTGCGCGAGGGGCCGGTCACGGCTCGGTAGGCGCCCGGGTGCCCATCACCTGCTGCCGCAACCCCTCGGTGGCGGTGTCCAATACCAGCTTGCTGGCACGCCGGACCAGGAACGCCGGGATCGGCCCGGACGGCTCGACGGTGATGTCGAAGCGCACCCGGGTGGTGTCCGGGCCCTCCTTGGTGAGGGTGTACTCGACGTGCTGGGCGCGCTGCTGGGTTGTCGCCTTGGCGTCCCAGACCACCCAGTCCGGGCCCCAGTGGTATTCCAGGATCTCCTTGTCCACCAATCCCAGAACCTTGACGGTGGCACGCACGTGGTGGGGGCGGCCGTCCTCGTAGGTGTCGAGGATCTCGACCCGCTTGTGCACCGGTGACCAGGACACCAGGTCCCCAACATTGGCGAGCGCGTCGAGAATCCTCTCCGGCGGCGCGTCAATCACAATTTCCCGCGATGCTCGAACAGCCACTACGTCGAGCCTAGTCCGGTAGCCGGCGCTGAGCGGGGTTTGGGGCGAAACCGAAGTCAGCGACCCTTTTTGACCTTGAGCACCTGCGTTCGCAGGCCGTCGGTGGCGGTCTTCATGCCGCCCTTGAGGGTGTTCTTGAGCAGGAAGCCCGGGATCGGGATCGACGGGTCGACCGCCATGTCGAAGCGGACCTTGGTTTTGTCACCCTGCGGGGTCAGCGTGTACTTGGCGTCCTGCGCCTTGAGTTGGCCGGCCGACACCAGCGTCCAGCCGACGCTGTCGTCGGTCCAGCTGTATTCGACCACCTGCTCGTCGGTCAGACCGGCCGCCTTGATCCGCATCCGCACCCGGCGGGGCCGGCCGTCGTCATGGGTGTCGAGCACCTCGGCGCTCTGGTACTGCGGCGACCAGGACGGCACGGACTCGACGTCGGCGAGGACATCGAAGATCTCCTCCGGGCTGGCTTCGATGACCACTTCGCGGGAATCCTTGACTGCCATGGCTGGCACGATAGCCAGCCCCGCGGTGGTGCGCGGGGATTTGCGCCGTACCCGGATGTATCTCATCTGCCGGGCCGCGGTGGCACGATGGAAGTCATGCATGTGACCGCACGCCTCGCCGCGCCCCTGCTCGCCGCCACGGCATTGGTCGCCGCGCCCGCCGCCCACGCCGACGACGCCAGTTATCTGGCGAAGGTCAACGCCTCGCCGGTGGCGATCCCGATCGCCGATGACGTCAAGGTGACGTCGGGCCACTACGTCTGCGCGCTGCTGCGGATGTACGGGCACACCGGCACCTACCGGTCCGGGCTCTCACCGGGCGACGTGGTGCGCCAGCTGACCAACACGTTCTATTACAGTCCCGAGGCCGCCGACGTCCAGATCGCCGCGGCGCAGTCCGAGCTCTGCCCGGAGACGTTGCGGCCCTGAGGTTTTGAGTACTAGCCGAGACCGAACCCGGCGCCCGGGCCGCCCTTGGCGTTGACGTCGTCGAGGATCTCCTTGAACATCACGACCCCCGGCCCCGACTGGTCCAGCGGTGCGGCCGGGACCGATCCGTCGCGGACCATGCCGACGAGCAGGTTGTCGATGGTGATCGGTGAGCCGTCGTCACCGGGTTGCCACCACTGCTCGCCGACGGAGTCCAGGCCGGCGGGAACGACGTCGAAGCAATTGAGCCCGGAGCCCCGGCCGAGTTTGCAGGCCTGTTTGGCCGGGACGGGTTCGGCCGCGGCGGGTTCCGGGCTCGCGGGGGCGGGGTCAGCGGGTTGCGAACCGGCCGGTTCCGGCTCGGCAGGCTCCGGGCCGGCGGGTTCCGGCTCTGGCGGCCAGAGACCGAAGATCCCGAAGCCTTCGTAGTCGGCGATCGGCTTCACCTTGGCCGACTCGAAGTCGATCACCGCATAGACGAGCGTGTCGTCGGCGGCCACGACCGTGCCGACGACCCCGCGTTCCTCGGCGCCCTCGGCGACGACCGGCGAGCCGGGTCCACCGCAATGAGCCGAGGTGAAACCGATCAGCCGGCCGGTGCTGTCGTGGCCGATGGCGGCCAGGGTGCACAGCGTGTCGTCGTTGAGCACGATCGCAGCCCCGCCGCCGAGCAGAATCTTGTCCCCTGCTGCGGCGCTCATCGGTGGTGCGACGGTGATGATCAGCGCGAACGCGGCGGCCGTAGCGGACAGCCGACGGGGGACACGGTGCACAACAGCGCAGTCTAGAGTCCCCTGGCGGTCGAACCGCCGCCAAAACGCTGCCGGGCGCGTACGGTCGAAGACGAGCCGCTTCATTGTCAGCGGTGGTCCACCCAGACTCGCCACGGGCGACCCCACGGGCAATTGTGATTCCTCCGCCTCCCGCGTCCGCGGGACAGCCAAATCCGACCGGTGAGGGAACGATCCGTGAATTGCAAGATGTCATGCGCCACTTGAACGTAACGGGACCGAAGTCGGATCGCTCCACTCCTGCCATCGCCGGCACCCGCCATGCCCGCCCAATCCGGCTGACCGTGGCGCACCAGCTCGGCCGCGACATCGACGGCGCCTGGTGGCCCCGCGCAGATCGCATCACCAATGAATTACCGAACCTCGTCGCGGTCCTGACTCCTCTGCTGGGGAACATCACCAGCATCAACGTCAACTGGTCACCACTGCAACGGCCCCCTGATTTCAGCTGGCCGGGGTGGGAAGGCAAACGCCAACACGTGATGACCCTCAGCGGCACGGAGGCCTGCGTCAACTTGCTGGTCATCTCGTACGCGACCCACACCGCACTCGCGTTGATGGTGATGCGCTGCGCTGCGGGCCTGCCCATCGAGGCGGCAGACGTGAATAAACCCGCATGTCTGACCGCGGATTTGATTCTGCGGACCGCTCGACAACAACGTGTTCTCGGCTGTGGCACCTAGGGGTGGCGGCGACCGATCGTGCGGGCCCGACCCACGCGACGGCTTCCCGGTCGACGCCGTGCCGCCGTTGGGACCGAACCCGTTGGAGGGCCGCACGTTACCTCACCGGCTGTGGTCACATGTGTCAGGTTCGGGCCGCCGAGCAAGCGCCCCAGAAACGAGAAAAACCACCTGTCACCAGGTGGTTCTCAAAGTGGCCAGGGCCGGGATCGAACCGGCGACCTTCCGCTTTTCAGGCGGACGCTCGTACCAACTGAGCTACCTGGCCGGAAGGCACGTATGCCTCGCCGTATAAAGCGACCCTGACGGGACTTGAACCCGCGACCTCCGCCGTGACAGGGCGGCGCGCTAACCAACTGCGCCACAGGGCCTTGCTCTTCGCTCCGCGTCTCCGCGATACGAGTACCCCCTACGGGATTCGAACCCGCGCTACCGCCTTGAAAGGGCGGCGTCCTAGGCCGCTAGACGAAGGGGGCCAGAACCGAATCTCTCCGGGGACTCGCAACGTGGTCACGTTGGGAGCTTGGCTAGCTTAGGGCACGGCGGGCCCTTTCCTCAAACGCGGCCCCGATCGGGGCCCGCCGGCAAGGCAGTATTCTGTTCCGGCACGGCCCCTATAGCTCAGTTGGTAGAGCTACGGACTTTTAATCCGCAGGTCGTAGGTTCGAGTCCTACTGGGGGCACCCACCAACGTCCGGCGGTGGCAGTACTGCCGTATTGCCACCGCCCCGGCTGTGATGTTTTTCATACGCGCTCGTCGGGCAACACCGCACTCAGATACGTCAGATCGCCGAACGCCACCGCCAGGGCGTCATCGCCGTACTCCAGGCCGGCCTCGGCGTAGAGGTCGCGAACCTCGCGGCCCGACACCGTCCAGCCGGCATGGGTCAGGTAGTCGACGACGTGGTTGCGTTCGCCGTGATAGATCAGTTCGCCGATCTCCACCTCGCACCCGACGGATTGCAGCTTCTCGCGGTGCTCGCGCCATTCCGGGCCGGCGAACACCGTGGTGTCCTGGATGAATTCACACGCCAGCCGGCTGCCCGGCGCGCTCAGCGCGGTGATGGTGTCGAACAGCGCGTCCTGGGCGTCGGGCTGCAGGTAGACCAGCAGGCCCTCGGCGCTCCACACCGTCGGTGCCTGCGGGTCGAAACCGGCGGCCTTTAGCGCGGCCGGCCAGTCGTCGCGCAGGTCGACGGCGACGGTGCGGCGCTGCGCGGTCGGTTCGGCACCCAGCTCGGCCAGCGTGTTGGTCTTGAAGTCGATCACCGCGGGCAGGTCGACCTCGTAGACCAGGGTGCCGGCCGGCCAGTCCAGCCGGTAGGCACGCGAGTCCAGGCCGGCGGCGAGGATGACCACCTGGCGGATGCCGCTCTGCGTCGCGGCCTGGAAGTGCTGGTCGAAGAACCGGGTCCGGATCCCCATGCCGTGCCCCATCCGGACCGGGTCGAAGTCGTCGCCTTCGGGCAGCGCGACGTCCCCGTCGATCAGCCGGGTGAAGAAGTCGATGCCGACGGCGCGCACCAGCGGCGCCGCGAACGGGTCGTCGATCAGCTTGTCGGGCCCGGCGGTGGCCAGCGCGCGCTGCGCCGCCACCATGGTCGCGGTCGCCCCCACGCTGCTGGCCAGGTCCCAGCTGTCACTGTCCGTACGCGTCATCCCATGCCTTCCGAATTTCTGAACCCACAAACTATCTAGATAGGCTACCGAATGTTGGGGTGCTGGTGCACCACGGCGCCGGCGACGATGGTCGCAGCAACCAGGCCGGCGTCCAGCACGCCCGGATCACCGTCGAGCACACACAGGTCACCGGGCTCGCCGGGGCTGACCGTGCGCGGGGTCGCGGGCCGGTCGGGCCGGCCGGTGAACATGGCCAGCGCGGCGCGAGCCGAGACCCGCTCGGCCGGACCCAACACGATGCCTCCGGGGCTGGTCCGGTGCACCGCGGCCCGCATGGCCGCCCAGGGGTCACCGTCGCCGAAGGGGGCGTCGGTGGAGAGCGCCACCGCAATACCGTTGTCCCGCAACGACGCCAGCCGCCACAATTCGTGGAGCCGGTCGGGTGCGATCTCGGCCAGGTAGTCGGCGCCGCGTTCGGCGATGAAGTTGGGCTGGGTGACCACGGTGATGCCGAGCGCGGCAAGGTCGGCCAGTCGGTCATCGGGCACCACCGCGGCGTGCTCGATCCGATCGTCGCGGTGGGGGCCGGCAGACTGCCATGCCGCGATCGCGACGGTGAGCTGGGCGTCGGTGACGCAGTGCAGCGCCACACCGTGGTCGCGGCCGTGGTTGTCGCGCAAGGCTTTCGCCAAGGCCTCGAGGTCCAGCCGGGCGTCGTCGAGGATAATCTTGGCCGGCCCGAGGCTGATGCCGGGCGTCGGGGCGGTTCCGGCCGGCACCATGCAGTGCAGCCGCTGCAGCAGCTCCCCGCTGCGGCGCGTGG
>NZ_QMEX01000098.1 GCF_003284925.1 Mycolicibacter senuensis | reverse complement strand
GGCTGCCACCGCGCTGGGCGCCTGGTCGGTGTCGGCATGCACCAGCGCCACCGTCGATCAGATCGACTACGCCGTCGACGGCGGCCTGATCACCTACAACACCGCCTCGGTGGCGGGAGCTGCTTCGGCTGGGCCGCAAGCGTTCTCCCGGACCCTGACCGGCTTCGGCTACCACGGCCCGGACGGGCAGATCGTCGCCGACCACGACTTCGGCAGCATCTCGGTGGTGGGTCGCGCACCGCTGGTGCTGGACTACCAGATCGCCGAGGCGGCGGTCTACTCCGACGGTAAGCCGATCACCTGCGATGACCTGGTGCTGGCCTGGGCGGCGCAATCCGGGCGGTTCGCCGGCTTCGACGCGGCCAATCGAGCCGGCTACCTCGATATCGAGCACATCGAATGCCGGCCCGGGGCCAAGAAGGCGCGGGTGTCGTTCTTCCCCGACCGCAACATCGTCGATTACGAGGAACTGTTCACCGCGACGTCGATGATGCCGTCGCACATCCTCAACGAGCTGCTCGGGCTGAACATCACCGAGGTGATTCTGGGCAACGAACCGCCGGCCGAGGAGGTCGTGGCCAAGATCGCCCATGCCTGGAACACCACGTGGCAACTCGACGCCAATGCCGATCTGGGGCACTTCCCGTCGTCGGGGCCCTACAAGATCGACTCGGTGCTCGAAGGCGGCGCCGTCGTGCTGGTCGCCAACGACCTGTGGTGGGGCGCCAAGCCGGTGACCAGACGGGTCACGGTGTGGCCGCAGGGCGCCGACATCGCCGACCGCGTTAACAAACGCGTGGTGGAGGTCGTCGACGTGGCGACCGGGTCGGCCGGGTCGGTGATCACCCCCGACGACTACCAGAGCAGCGACAGTCCGTCGGGCGGCATCCAGCAGCTGATCTTCGCTCCGTCCGGCCCGCTGTCGGAGATCCCGGCGCGCCGGGCGGTGGCGCTGTGCACCCCGCGGGATGTCATCGCCCGCGACGCCGGGGTGCCGATGGTGAATTCGCGGCTGAACACGGCGATGGACGACGCGTTCGACCAGGCCGAGAACGTGCCCGAAGCCCAGCAGTTCGCACAGGCCGACCCGAACGCCGCCCGGGACACGCTGGGCGGCAAACCGCTGACGGTGCGGATCGGCTACCGCGGCCCCAACACCCGATTGGCTGCGGTGGTCGGGGCCATCAGTGCCTCCTGCGCGCCGGCCGGCGTCACCGTCACTGAGGTGGCATCCGAGGGCATCGGGCCGCAGTCACTGCGGGAGGGGCAGATCGACGTGCTGCTGGCCAGCACCGGCGGGTCCACCGGTAGCGGCTCGACCGGATCGTCGGTGATGGACGCTTACGAGCTGTTCAGCGGCAACGGCAACAATCTGTCCGGTTACCACAATGATCAGATCGACGGCATCATCTCTGCGCTGGCGGTGACCGCCGATCCGGCGGACCTGGTCCGGCTGCTGGCCGAGAGCGCCCCGGTGCTGTGGGCGGACATGCCGACGCTGCCGCTCTACCGCCAGCAGCGCACCTTGCTGTCATCGAAGAAGACCTACGGCGTCGCGGCCAACCCCACCCGGTGGGGTGCGGGCTGGAACATGGACCGCTGGGCGCTGCAGCAGTGAAAGCCGCTGGGCGGCCGGCCGACGATGTCGCCGGGATCATCGCGTCGTTGACCCGCGAGGTGGCCGACTTTCCCAGCCCCGGAATCGCGTTCAAGGACCTGACCCCGGTATTCGCCGATGCCGCCGGACTGGCGG
Source organism: Mycolicibacter senuensis (assembly GCF_003284925.1). Lineage (GTDB taxonomy): Bacteria > Actinomycetota > Actinomycetes > Mycobacteriales > Mycobacteriaceae > Mycobacterium > Mycobacterium algericum_A. The sequence continues at coordinate 12,104 of NZ_QMEX01000098.1, read as the reverse complement.
CGGTCACCGCGGCGTTGGCTCAGGTCGCCGCCGGGGTGGAACTGGTGGCCGGCATCGACGCCCGGGGGTTTCTACTGGCCGGGGCCATCGCCGACCGACTCGACGTGGGTGCGCTGGCCGTGCGCAAGGGCGGCAAGCTGCCGCCGCCGGTGCTGTCGGAGGCCTACCAACTCGAGTACGGCCAGGCCGTGCTGGAGATCCCGGCCGACGGGGTCGAGCTGGCCGGCCGCCGGGTGGTGATCGTCGACGACGTGCTCGCCACCGGCGGTACGCTGGCGGCCGCGCAACGGTTGTTGCGTCGCGCCGGAGCCGAGGTCGTTGCGGCCGCGGTGGTGCTGGAGTTGGCCGAGATGGGCGGGCGCGCCGCAATGGCGCCGTTGCCGCTGCACAGCCTGCTTGCGCTTTAGCCGATATTCTCGTGGTCGGAGGTGAGCGACGTGGGCTCTGAGGAGGGCTTCGAGGTCGAGCGGCGGGAGCAGGAGGGCGGCCAGCCGGTGGCGGTCTTCCAGCCGCCGGACCAGGACTCGCCCACTGAGCGCACCGATCTGCTCAAAGTGCCCACCAGTGCCTCCCGGCGGGTACGGGCCCGGATCGCCCGCCGGATCACCGCCCAGCGCGGCGCGCTCAGCCCGGTGCTGGAACCACTGGTCGCAGTGCACCGGCAGTTCTACCCGAAGGCGAACCTGGCGCTGCTGCAACGCGCCTACGAGGTCGCCGAACAACGCCACGCCACCCAGTTGCGGCACTCCGGGGACCCCTACATCACCCACCCGCTGGCGGTGGCCACCATCCTGGCGGAGCTGGGGATGGACACCACCACGCTGGTGGCCGCGCTGTTGCACGACACCGTCGAAGACACCGGCTACACCGTGGAGGCGCTCGCCGGGGAGTTCGGCGACGAAGTCGCCCACCTGGTCGACGGGGTGACCAAGCTCGACAAGGTGGTGCTGGGCAGCGCCGCCGAAGCCGAGACCATCCGCAAGATGGTCATCGCGATGGCGCGCGACCCGCGGGTGCTGGTGATCAAGGTCGCCGATCGGCTGCACAACATGCGGACCATCCGCTTCCTGCCGCCGGAGAAGCAGGCCCGCAAGGCCCGCGAGACGCTGGAAGTGATTGCGCCACTGGCACACCGGTTGGGTATGGCCACGGTCAAATGGGAGCTCGAGGATCTGTCTTTCGCGATCCTGCACCCGAAGAGGTATGAGGAGATCGTGCGGCTGGTGGCCGACCGGGCACCGTCACGCGACACCTATCTGGCCAAGGTGCGCACCGAGATCATCAACACGCTGGCGAAGTCGAAGATCGCCGCGAACGTCGAAGGCCGCCCCAAGCACTACTGGTCGATCTATCAGAAGATGATCGTGCGGGGCCGCGACTTCGACGACATCTACGACCTGGTGGGCCTGCGGATCCTGTGCGACGAGATCCGGGACTGCTACGCCGCGGTCGGTGTGGTGCACTCGCTGTGGCAGCCGATGGCCGGCCGGTTCAAGGACTACATCGCCCAGCCCCGCTACGGCGTCTACCAGTCGCTGCACACCACGGTGATCGGTCCGGAGGGCAAGCCGCTGGAGATCCAGATCCGCACCCGGGAGATGCACCGCACCGCCGAATACGGCATCGCCGCGCACTGGCGCTACAAGGAGGCCAAGGGCCGCAACGGTGTTCCGCATCCGAACGCCGCCGCCGAGATCGACGACATGGCCTGGATGCGCCAGTTGCTGGACTGGCAGCGGGAAGCCGCCGACCCCGGCGAGTTCCTCGAGTCGTTGCGCTATGACCTGGCCGTCAAGGAGATCTTCGTCTTCACGCCCAAGGGTGACGTGATCACGCTGCCCAATGGCTCGACCCCGGTGGACTTCGCTTACGCCGTGCACACCGAGGTCGGTCATCGCTGCATCGGGGCCCGGGTCAACGGCCGGCTGGTGGCGCTGGAGCGCAAGCTGGAAAACGGGGAAGTGGTCGAGGTTTTCACCTCCAAGGCCCAGAACGCCGGTCCGTCCCGGGACTGGCAGCAGTTCGTGGTGTCGCCGCGGGCCAAAGCCAAGATCCGGCAGTGGTTCGCCAAGGAGCGCCGCGAGGAGGCGCTGGAATCCGGTAAGGACGCGATCGCGCGCGAGGTGCGCCGGATGGGGTTGCCGCTGCAGCGGCTGATCAGCGGTGAGTCGATGGTCGCGGTGGCCCGCGAACTCCACTACAGCGACGTGTCCGCGCTCTACACCGCGGTCGGGGAGAACCACATCTCGGCGCATCACGTGGTGCAGCGGCTGGTTGCCCAACTCGGTGGGGTGGATCAGGCCGAGGAGGACCTTGCTGAGCGCTCCACCCCGCTGACGATCCCGCGCCGCGAGCGGCACACCGACGACGTCGGTGTCGCGGTTCCCGGTGCCACCGGGGTGCTGACCAAGCTGGCCAAGTGCTGCACCCCGGTGCCCGGCGACGAGATCATGGGCTTCGTCACCCGCGGCGGCGGGGTATCGGTGCATCGCACCGACTGCACCAACGCCGATGCGCTGCGGCAGCAGGCCGAGCGGATCATCGAGGTCAAGTGGGCGCCGTCGCCGTCGTCGGTGTTCCTGGTGGCCATCCAGGTCGAGGCGCTCGACCGGCACCGACTGCTGTCGGACGTGACCAAGGTGCTCGCCGATGAGAAGGTCAACATCTTGTCGGCCTCGGTCACCACGTCGCGGGACCGGGTGGCGATCAGCCGGTTCACCTTCGAGATGGGCGACCCGAAGCATCTCGGGCATCTGCTCAACGTGGTGCGCAACGTCGAGGGCGTCTACGACGTCTACCGGGTGACCTCGGCGGCGTAGTTCCGTTTCCTGCGCGAGCAGACGCGAAAGCACCCAAAACTACCTGTCAAAGGGGGCTTTCGCGTCTGCTCGCGGGGGATTAGTCGGCGCGCACGGACTTGATGGTCACCTTGGTCGCGGGCGGGCCGTCGTCGGGGCCGCGGCCGCCCGGCGCGACGCCGGCGGCGGCGATCTTGTCCAGGGTGGCCAGCCCGTCGTCCTGGATCTTGCCGAACACGGTGTACTGCGGCGGCAGCATCGAATCCTGGTAGACCAGGAAGAACTGACTGCCGTTGGTGCCCGGCCCGGCGTTGGCCATCGCCAGGGTGCCGCGCGGGTAGCGCACCGGTTGCTGCGCGGCCGGGTCGTTCGGCGCGTATTGGTCGGTCGGGTATTCGTTGGCGAACTCGTAGCCCGGGCCGCCGGTGCCGTCGCCGGCCGGGTCGCCGCACTGCAGCACACTCAGCATCGGAGACGTCGTCAACCGGTGGCACTGGGTGTCGGCGAAGAAGTCCTTGGCGCCCAGGCTGATGAAACTGTTGACCGTGCAGGGTGATTGGGCGTTGTCGAGCATCAGCCCGATGGGGCCCTGATCGGTCATCATCGACACGCTGACCTCGGCCGGCTCGGTGGGGACCTTGCCGGAGCGCGGCGGCTCGACCGGCTTGCTGGCCGGACGGGCCTTGGGGTACTGGCAGTCGGCGCCCAGGGTGGGCGAGGCGGTGAACTTCGGCAGTTGACCGGGCTCGCCGGGGGATGGCGCCGGAGCGTCGGAGGTCTCCGAGGTCGGGGCGGCGTTGATGTTGCCGGTATCGCCGTCGTCGCGCAGCACCACGAACACCACGCCGGCCAGCAGTGCCACGGCCACCACCGCGCCGGCGATCATCAGTATCCGGCGCTGCTTGCGGGCCGCCTCGGCCCGCTGCTGCACCTGTTCGTCCAGCTTGCGCTTGGCCGCAGCGCGCCGCTCTTCGTTCGTGGACACTGCCGGAATACCTCCCTGGCTCGCGGGTGAGTCGGCTCTACAGTCTGCCAAAGTCTGCCAGCACCGCCCACGTCCATGCCGCAACGGCGCGCAATGGGAAACTGGTGCACGTGTTGGTCACCGGATTCTCCGCCGGAATGCTGGCGTGCAACTGCTACGTCGTGGCGCAGCGGCAAGGCGCCGACGCGATCGTCGTCGACCCCGGCCAGCGCGCGATGTCCCGGCTGCGTCACATCCTCGACGAGAATCGGCTGACGCCGTCGGCGGTGCTGCTCACCCATGGCCACATCGACCACATCTGGTCGGCGCAGAAGGTCTCCGACACCTATGGCTGCCCGACCTACATCCACCCCGAGGACCGCTTCATGCTCACCGACCCACTGCGGTCTCTTGGCACGCTGCCGGGCCAGGCGCTGTTCGGCGTCTTGAGCAAGGTGATGTTCTCCGAGCCCAAACAGCTGGTCGAGCTGGACCGCGACGGGGACAAGATCGGCCTGGGCGACACCAGCGTCACCGTCGATTTCACGCCGGGACATACCCGCGGTTCGGTGGTCTTCCGGGTCGACGGCGACACGAACGAGCTGGTGTTCAGCGGGGACACGCTGTTCCAGAACTCGGTCGGCCGCACCGACCTGCCCGGCGGCAGCGGCCGCGACCTGATGAACTCGATCGTCGACAAGCTGCTGTGCCTCGACGATGCGACCGTGGTGCTGCCCGGCCACGGACCCACGACCACCATCGGCGCCGAACGCCGGTTCAACCCGTTCCTGGAAGGGCTGAGCGCGTGAGCACCTTTGCCGCCCCCAAGGGGGTGCCCGACTATGTGCCGCCGGCTTCGGCCGGCTTCGTCGCGGTGCGCGACGGGTTGTTGGCCGCGGCCCGTCGCGCCGGCTACGGCGACATCGAGCTGCCGATCTTCGAGGACACCGCGCTGTTCGCCCGCGGGGTGGGGGAGTCCACCGATGTGGTGTCCAAGGAGATGTACACCTTCGCCGACCGCGGGGACCGGTCGGTGACGCTGCGCCCCGAGGGCACCGCCGGGGTGGTGCGCGCGGTGATCGAGCACGGACTGGACCGCGGCCAACTGCCGGTCAAGCTCTGTTACTCCGGCCCGTTCTTCCGCTACGAGCGTCCGCAGGCCGGCCGGTACCGGCAGCTGCAGCAGGTCGGGGTGGAGGCGATCGGCGTGGACGATCCGGCGCTGGACGCCGAGGTGATCGCGGTGGCCGACGCCGGGTTCCGCTCCCTGGGCCTGGACGGCTTCCGGCTGGAGATCACCTCGCTGGGCGATGACACCTGCCGACCAGCCTATCGAGAGCTGTTGCAGGAGTTCCTGTTCGGGCTCGAACTCGACGAGGAGACCCGCCGCCGAGCCCAGCTCAACCCGCTGCGGGTGCTCGATGACAAACGTCCGCAGGTGCGCGAGATGACCGCCGCCGCACCGCTGATGCTCGATCACCTCTCCGATGCCGCCAAACAGCATTTCGACATCGTGTTGGCGCATCTGGATGCCCTGGGGGTGCCGTATGTGATCAACCCGCGGATGGTGCGCGGCCTGGACTACTACACCAAGACCACCTTCGAATTCGTACACGACGGGCTCGGCGCGCAGTCCGGCATCGGCGGAGGTGGGCGCTACGACGGCCTGATGAGCCAGCTCGGTGGACAGGACCTGTCCGGGATCGGCTTCGGGCTCGGGGTCGACCGCACCTTGCTGGCGCTGGCTGCCGAGGGCAAGACGGTGGGGGCGAACACCCGCTGCGACGTCTTCGGGGTGGGCCTGTCCGAGGCGGCCAAACTGCGCTTGGCCGTGCTGGCCGGCCAACTGCGGGCCGCCGGGGTACGGGTGGATCTGGCCTATGGCGATCGCGGCCTCAAGGGTGCGATGCGCGCCGCGGACCGCTCCGGCGCCGTGGTGGCGCTGGTCGCCGGTGACCGCGACCTGGAAGCCGGCACCGTCGGCGTCAAGAACCTGGCCACCGGCGAGCAGCTCGACGTGGCGTTCGACGATGTCGTCGCCGAGGTGCTGGGTCGACTGTCGCGCGATGACACCCACGCCGCAAAAGCCGGGGAAACTCCTGCGTGAGTGGGATCTGGCGGGTATCGCGTGATGCGCAGCAACCCGCCCGGTGATGACCCTCCGGTACCGTGACGCGGTATGACGACCATGCGGAATGTGACAGCCGTACTCGGCGCGACGCTGCTTGCGGCGGCGGCCGGAGTGCTGGCCGGCCCGGCGACGTCACTGGCGGAGCCGACGCCCTCGCCGGATTCGTCGGCGGAATCGCCGGCGCCGGCCCCGGCCGAGAACGCGCCCGAACCCTCGGGTGAGGCCCCGAAGGCGGCGGCCGAGGCCCCGAAGGCGGGGGAGGCCCCGGCGAAGGGCACGACCGGGGGCCACGAGGTCACCTACACCATCACCGCCACCAGCGACCTGACCGGCAACATCTCCTACATCAAGACCGACCCGCCGAGCATGGCGGCCTACAACGCCAACTCCTCGGAGTATCTGGAGACCGTCCGCGTGCCGATCGGCGGAGGACAACCGCTGGTCTACACCGCCACGCTGGCCGACCCGGGCCAGTGGGCGCTGGTCACCGCCAGCGGCGGGTTGCGCATCAACCCCGAGTTCCACTGCGAGATCGCCGTCGACGGCGAAGTGGTGGTCTCCCAACAGGGCGGCAGCGGGGTGACCTGCTCGACCCGGCCGTGGTGATGCCGGCTCACTCGGCGAACACGTAGACCCAGGCCCGCGCGCCGGAGCGCAGCGGCACCGAGATCCGGCGGTAGGCGTCGACTTCGTAGTCGTCGGCAGCGGCCAGTTCGGCGGTGCTGATGGCGAATACCGTGCCGTTGACCGCTGCGTCGGGCGCCGCCGACGGGCGCAGGATCGGGTGGCGGTCGCTGCCGCTGACTGCCACCACCTCGGGGTCGGTGATCGTCACGTAGTCGAGGTTGTAGCCGACGATGGCATCGGGCCGGCCGTCGAGTTCGCGTCCGAAGGTGCTGCGTTGCACCTCGGGCAGCCGCAAGGTGCCGTAGGAGAACAGCAGTTCGGTGTTCACCGCGCGCCCGCTCCGTCGGTGGTCACGACGACGACCTCGGCGGGTTCGCCGCCCACGGCGCGGATGCGGTGGCTGACCGAGGCGTCGAAGTAGGCGCTGTCGCCGGGCGCCAGGGTCCAGCTCTCATCGCCGTACGCCAGCTCGACGGTGCCGGCGTGGACGAACACGAATTCCTGGCCGCCATGCTGCGAGCGCAGCGGGTGGGAGGTTCGGGTGGCGTGGTCGGTGGGACGTAGCACGAACGGGGACATCGTTTTTCCCAGCATGCCCGAGGCGATCGCCCGATAGTGTTGCCGATCGGAGCTGCGGTCGGCGGCGCGGTCGACGGCGATGTTGTCCTCGTCACTGCGTTCGGCGAACAGTTGTGCCACATCGACATCCAGCGCCCGGGCCACCTTGATGGCTGTCGCGATCGACGGCGTGCTGCGGCCGCGTTCGATCTTGGACAGGTAGCTCTTGGTCAGCCCGGTCCGCTCGGCGAGGTCCTCGAGGGTGAGTCCTCGCTGCTTGCGGACGTTGCGCAACAGTGCCGTCATGCTGGCCATGATGACACAACGATATGACACAAGGTGTCCTATCGACTACAGTTGTGTCATCTGCTGCCTACCGAGGAGCTGCCATGGCCAGCACGTTCGATGACTCCAAGTCCGATCTGATGGAGCAGGCGGAACGGCGCTTCGCGGCGAATATCGGGCAGGACAGCTGGTCGCTCCGCCAGAAACTGGCGTTGACCTGCCGGGCGCTGTTCGACCGCGGACACGACTCGGGGCTGGCCGGGCAGATCACCGCCCGCGCCGAGGCGCCCGGCACCTACTACACCCAGCGGTTGGGCTTGGGCTTCGACGAGATCACCGAAGGCAATCTGCTGATCGTCGACGAGGATCTCAACGTCCTCGAAGGCGAGGGAATGGCCAACCCCGCCAACCGATTCCACAGTTGGATCTACCGGGCACGCCCCGACGTGCAGTGCATCGTGCACACCCACCCGTTCCACGTGGCCGCCCTGTCGATGCTGGAGACCCCACTGGTCATCTCGCACATGGACACCACTCCGCTCTACGACGACTGCGCGTTCCTGCCGACCTGGCCCGGGGTTCCGGTCGGCAATGAGGAAGGTGAGATCATCTCGCAGGCCCTGGGCGACAAGAAGGCGATCCTGCTGGCGCACCACGGTCAGATCGTGGCCGGCGCCAGCGTCGAGGAGGCGTGCTCGCTGGCGGTGCTGATCGAACGCGCCGCCGCGCTGCAACTGGCCGCCATGGCCGCCGGCACCATCAAGGAACTCCCCGAGAAGCTGGCCCGCGAAGCCCACGACTGGACCCTGCTGCCCAACCGCAGCGTCGCCAATTTCGGCTACTACGCCAGACGGGCACTGGCCGGCCACCCCGACGCGATCACCCGATAACCAAAGGAGTAGTTCGTGGCACCCCTGCACGGCATCATCGGCTACCCGATCACACCGTTCGCCGACGACGGTATCGACACCGCGGTGTTGACCGCCGTCATCGAACGCCTCGTCGACGCCGGTGTGCATGCCATCGCTCCGTTGGGCAGCACCGGTGAGCTCGCCTACCTCAACGAACGCGAGTTCGACACCGTCGTCGACGCCGCCGTCGCGGCGGTGGCCGGGCGGTTGCCGGTGCTGGTCGGGGTCTCGGACCTGACCACCGCGACGACGGTGCGTCGCGCCCGCTACGCCGCGCAGGCCGGTGCCGACGCGGTGATGGTCGCGCCGGTGTCCTACTGGAAGCTCTCCGAGCGGGAGATCACCACGCACTACGCGGCGGTGTCCGACGCCGTCGACATCGACATCGTCGCTTACAACAACCCGGCCACCTCCGGAGTGGACATGAGTCCAGAGCTGTTGGTGGCGATGTCCGAGGACATCGAGCACGTCACCATGGTCAAGGAGTCCACCGGCGATCTGACCCGGATGCTGCGCATCGCCGAGCTCTCCGACGGGCGACTGCCGTTCTTCAACGGCAGCAACCCGCTGGTGCTCGACGCACTACGCGCCGGAGCGGCCGGCTGGTGCACCGCGGCCCCCAACCTGCGCCCGAAGCCGTGCCTGGACCTCTATACCGCGGTCATCGCGGGCGATCTCGACGCCGCGCAGGCACTCTACGACGACCTGAAGCCGCTGCTGACGTTCATCGTGGCGGGCGGGCTGGCGACCACTGTCAAGGCCGGCCTGGACCTGCTCGGGGTGCCCGCCGGTACGCCGCGGCGCCCACTCTTGCCGCTCGAGGAGTCAGGCCGCGCCGAGTTGCGCAGCCTGCTCGGCTGACCCGGAGCTGCCGCTAACCGAGGTCGGCAGCGGCGAAAGTGTCGCACTGGTTGGGGTCCCCGGTCTGGTAGCCGACGGTGAACCAGTGCTGCCGCTGGGCCGATGCGCCGTGTGTCCAGGACTCCGGGTTGACGCGGCCGGTGGCGGCCTCCTGGATGCGGTCATCACCCACCGACGCCGCCGCCGACAGCGCATCGCGGATGTCGTCGTCGGTCAGCGGCTTGAGGAACGGAACCCCGGTGCTCTTCTGCTTGGTCACCGCCGCATAGTGCGCCCACACCCCGGCGTAGCAGTCGGCCTGCAACTCGGTGCGCACCCCGGCGCCGGTCGCGCCCTGCGCACCATGCTGCGCCCGGCCCAATACGCCGCGCAGATTCTGCACGTGGTGGCCGAACTCGTGGGCCACCACATACTCCTGGGCCAGCGGCCCGCTGCTGGAGCCGAACCGGTCGACGAGCACCTGGAAGAAATCGGTGTCGAAATAGGCGGTCTGGTCGCCCGGGCAATAGAACGGCCCCACGGCACTGGTGGCCGCTCCGCAGGCCGTGGACGTTTGGCCGGTGAACAACTGCACCTGCGGGCGGCTGTATCCGGGCAGCAGCTCCGACCACACCGCGTCGACCGAGTTGGCGGTCGCCACCACCCGGCACTGCACGTACCTGTTGGCGTCCTCGCCGGTGCGGCACCTGCTGAGGTCGAACCCCGGTGCGGTGTACTGCCCGCGGTCCACCGGCTGCTGGCTGAGCACGTCGCCGGGATCCGCGCCGAGCAGCAGCGCCACCACCAGGATCACCAGCCCGGCGACACCACCGCCGATGGCGATGCCACGGCCGCCCCCGCCAGATGAGGTGGTGCTGGTATCAATCTGCATACCTTCGTTGAAGGTCATCGCACACTCCGTGGAATTTCCGTAGGTTCCAGGTCACCGGCGGGCCGCCTTGTGAGCATCCTTAGCTTTGCATACCCGTACGGCCGGCCTGCTGGGTTGAGCCCCGTCACCGTGGCGAATCCAGGGAGTTCGTTAGCCAAAGAAGATCTTGTCTGACCAGTTCCCAAACCTTTACTGAATGTTTGTCGCGGTGCTGTACGGGGTGGTGGTACCGGTGTTACGTTCTGCTTCCGGCTGCCGTGGGAACCACACCCGCAACGGCCGCCACAGCTTTATGCCGCAGATTTACGGAGAGGTCGTCCGCCCGGTGAACGCGTCAGCTCGTGTTATTGCCCCCTGGTATGGCACCTGGCCGGGACTCTCGCCGGCATCGCCAGCCTCAGCTTTATCAGATCGTTATTAGACGGCGTCGGCTAGAGTGACGTGCGTCAACTACTGACCCAGACTTCGATCGCGTAACACCACATCGCTTCAGGTTCCAGGAGGAAAGATGTCATTCGTAACCGCTCAGCCGGAGGTTCTGACGGCGGCTGCGGGCAGCCTGTCGGGAATCGGTGACTCCATGACCGCGGGCATGGCTGCCGCGGCCGCTCCCACCACCGGTGTGGTACCGCCTGCCGCCGACATGGTCTCGGCGATGACTGCTGCCCAATTCGCCACGCACGCCCAGCTGTTCCAGCAGGTCAGCGCCCAGGCTGCGGCTGTTCACCAGCAGATCGTGGCCACCCTGAGCGGGAACTCCAACGCCTACGCCCTCACCGAGGCCGCTAACGCCACTGCGGCCGGCTGAGTCGAGGCGCGTCAATGAGCTTCAGTATGTTCCCGCCGGAGATCAACTCCGGCTTGATATATACCGGGCCGGGTTCGGCGCCGCTGCTGGAGGCGTCGACGGCTTGGGCCAATCTGGCCGCCGAATTGTCGACGTCGGCGACGGCGACGCATTCGGTGGTCACCAATCTGACCTCGACCTGGACGGGTATGGGGTCGGCCGCGGCATCCGCGTCGGTTGCGCCCTACGTGGCCTGGCTACAGCAGGCGTCGGCCAACGCCACCCAGAACGCGGCCTTGGCCAGCCAGGCGGCCGCGCTGTTCGAAGCGGCCAGGTCCGCTTCGGTGCCGCCGCCGGTGATCGCGGCGAACCGGGCCATGCTCATGGCGTTGATCTCGACCAACTTCTTCGGGCAGAACACCCCGGCGATCGCGGCGACCGAAGCCCAGTACGAGGCGATGTGGGCGCAGGACGGCGCCGCGATGGACACCTACAACATGTCGGCCCAAGCCAACAACAACCTGCTGCAGGCCCAGTCGGCGCCGCCGAACTCTGCTCAGGCGACGCAACCGGGTTCGGCCGCGGACACCTCCACCGGAGCGCCCATCCCCGGTGACGGCGGGACCCCGCCGGTCAACCCGGGCTACAACCTGTCGACGATCGGCGGGATCATGGATTCGCTGGGCATCCCGACCACCGGCCTCGACGAGACCCTGCTCGCCACCCAGCTCAGCCAGGTGATGTCGCCCATCAACACGATGAGCATGCCCGCCATGATGGCCGCGCGGATCCTGCCGATGCTGCTCATGCAGATGGCCCGGATGGGTGCGATGGGCGGCACGGGCGCGCTGGCCGGACAGACCGCCGGCGCGGCCGGCACCGGCACCCTGATGACCCAGATCGGCGACTTCGTCAACGACAAGCTGCAGGGCGCGGTCGGCGTACTGGCCGGCCACTTCAGCTCGGCGACCAACGCCATCTCCGCCAAGCTCGGCCAGGCCGCCTCGATGGGCGCGCTGAAGGTGCCGCAAGCCTGGTCGATGGCCGCCGACGGCATGGTCCGTGCCGCACCGGTACTGCCGTCCACCACGGTGAGCGCTCCCATTCAGACCATGTCTGGATCGTCGGGCCTGCCGGGCGGTCCGTTCGGCAACGCGCTGATGGGTGCGATGGCCGGACGCGGACTGGGCGCAGTCGCCGCCAAAGCTCCCAAAGTTATGCCCCGTTCGCCGGCCGGCGGGTAACGGAAGGGGCCTGAACCACACGTGTCCGCCGGGCCGCCGCCCGGCACCACAACGAATTCCGAGCAAG
>NZ_QMEX01000097.1 GCF_003284925.1 Mycolicibacter senuensis | reverse complement strand
CCTCCACCACCGCGGCGGCGATTCTGCTGGGACGGGCGGCCGGGCTGCCGGCGAAGGCACTGCCGGCGGTGCTGGTGCCGCCGATGGCGTTGTCCCGCATGGTGCTGGGGGTGCACTATCCCAGCGACGTGGCCACCGGCGTCGTCGTCGGAGCCGCGGTCGCCGCGGCCGCGATCCGCCTGGACAACTCGGGAGGCGCCGGATGAGTGCACACGTGGACGGCCGGGCGCCCGAGACGGGCCCGCCGGCGAACCTGGTCACCGGCATCATCAAGGCGATGCGGCCCCGCCAGTGGGTGAAGAACGTCCTGGTGCTGGCCGCGCCGCTGGCCGCGCTCGGCGGTGACGTGCACTACGACTACGCCGATGTCGCCGGCAAGGCGCTGATCGCGTTCGTGGCGTTCAGCCTGGCGGCCTCGGCGGTGTACCTGGTCAACGACGCCCAGGATGTCGAGGCCGACCGCGCGCACCCGACCAAGCGGTTTCGCCCGATCGCGGCCGGGGTGGTCCCGGTGGGGCTGGCCTACGGCTTGGCGGCGGTGCTGGGACTGGCGTCGCTGTTCATCTCGTGGTCGCTCAGCCTCAGCCTTGCGCTGGTGATGGCGATCTATCTGGCCATGCAGCTGGCCTACTGCTTCGGGCTGAAACATCAAGCGGTGCTGGACATCTGCATTGTGTCGTCGGCGTATCTGCTGCGGGCGATCGCCGGCGGCGCGGCCGCCGACATCTATCTGTCGCAATGGTTCCTGCTGGTGATGGCGTTCGGGTCACTGTTCATGGTGGCCGGCAAGCGCTACGCCGAACTGCAACTCGCCGAGCAGACCGGCGCCAAGATCCGCAAGTCGCTGGAGAGCTACACCGGTACCTACCTGCGGTTCGTCTGGACGGCCTCGGCCACCGCGATGCTGGTCTGCTACAGCCTGTTCGCCTTCGAGCGCGACAACGGTTCCGGCTCGTGGTACGCGGTGACCATCATCCCGATCATCGTCGCGATTCTGCGCTACGCGGTCGACGTCGACGGCGGCATGGCCGGTGAGCCCGAGGACATCCTGCGGCGCGACCGGGTGCTCCAGCTGATGGCGCTGGCCTGGATCGGAACCATCGGTGCTGCCGTCGTTTTCGGCTAGCCGAGGGCTGCGGACACCGGACCCCCGGGTCCGGCCGTTGGGCTGGCCGGCGGTCGCCTACACCCCGTCGGTACGACTGAGTTCGTGGGCGGCGGTGGCCGTCGTGCTGCTGCTGTTCGGGGTCGGGGCATGGCGGCGGCGCTGGATCTCCGATGACGGGCTGATCGTGTTGCGCACGGTGCGGAACCTGTTGGCCGGCAACGGCCCGGTGTTCAATGCCGGCGAACGGGTGGAGGCCAACACCTCCACGGTCTGGACCTACCTGATGTACCTCGGTAGCTGGCTCGGCGGGCCGATGCGCATGGAGTACATCGCGCTGGTGTTCGCCCTGGCACTCAGCCTGGCCGGGGTGGCGCTGCTGATGCTGGGCACCACCCGGCTGTACGCACCCAACCTGCAGGGTCGCCGCGCGCTGCTGCTGCCGGCCGGGGCGCTGGTCTACATCGCGCTGCCGCCCGCCCGCGACTTCGCCACCTCCGGGCTGGAGAGCGGGCTGGTGCTGGCCTACCTGGGCCTGCTGTGGTGGATGCTGGTCTGCTGGTCGCAGGCGCTGCGGATGCCACGGTCGCGGGCCCGTGGCCCGGTGTTCACTGCGTGGCTGGCCTTCGTCGCCGGCGCCAGCGTGCTGGTGCGTCCCGAGCTGGCGCTCATCGGCGGCGGCGCACTGATCATGCTGCTGATCGCGGCGCCCCGGCAGTGGCGGCCCCGGGCACTGATCCTGGTGGCCGGCGGCGCGCTTCCGGTGGCCTACCAGATCTTCCGGATGGGCTACTACGGGTTGCTGGTGCCCGGTACCGCGCTGGCCAAGGACGCCGCCGGCGACAAGTGGTCGCAGGGCATGATCTATCTGGCGAACTTCAACGCGCCCTACGCATTATGGGTGCCCGCCGTGCTGTTGACGGCGCTGGGGGCGGCGCTGTGGGTGGGCGCCGCGGTGCGCCGCCGCCCGCGGCGTCCGGTGCCGCGCGGTGTCGGCAGGTGGGCGCGGCTGGTGCAGAGCCCGGCGGCGGTGGTCTGCTTCTTCGTGATCAGCGGATTGCTGCAGGGCGCCTACTGGATCCGCCAGGGCGGCGACTTCATGCACGGCCGAGTGCTGCTGGCGCCACTGTTCTGCATGCTGGCCCCGGTGGCCGTCATCCCGGTGCTGCTGCCCGACGGTGCGCGTTTCCACCGGGAGGCCGGCTACCCGCTCAGCGGCGCCGTCGGCCTGCTGTGGGTGGCGGTGGCCGGCTGGGCACTGTGGGCGGCCAACTCGCCCGGGATGGGCTACGACGCCACCCGGGTCACCTACTCCGGGATCGTCGACGAGCGGCGGTTCTATTCGCAGGCCACCGGCCACGCCCACCCGCTGACCGCCGCGGACTATCTCGGCTACCCGCGGATGCGCGCGGTACTGGCCACCATCGAGGCCACCCCGGACGGGGCGCTGCTGTTGCCATCGGGCAACTACGACCAGTGGGACGTCGTCCCGGTCATCCTGCCGCCGCCCCCGGGGATCGGCGTGCCCACCGATCCTCAACCCGGTGACACCGGACCGCACACCGTGTTCTTCACGAACCTGGGCATGTTGGGCATGAACACCGGCCTCGACGTCCGGCTGCTCGACCAGATCGGCTTGGCCAATCCGATTGCGGCGCATACCGAACGGCTCGACCACGGCCGGATCGGCCACGACAAGGACCTGTTCCGGGACTTCGTGGTGGCCGACGGCCCGTGGGTCAAGTGGTATCCGCTGATCCCGGGTTACCTGGACCAGGACTGGGTCGCGCAGGCCGAGGCGGCGTTGCGCTGCCCCGACACCGCCGCCGTGCTGGGCTCGGTGCGCGCCCCGATGGGCCCGCGCCGGTTCCTGTCCAATGTGCTGCACGCGGCGAGCTACACCCGGTACCGCATCGAGCGGGTGCCGCGCGACGAGCTGATCCGTTGCGGTCTGGCCGTACCCGAGCCGACCCGCCCGCCCTACACCGGGATGCCGCCCGACGTGCCGTGACGGTATGTGTTCGGCGGTTCCGAAAATGTGATGGACGTCATGCCGCGTCGGCCGCAGCTACCCCGCGCGGTCGGTCCCACCGGCTCGTATGGTGGCGCGAGCGCAATATGGCGGTCGCCGCAGAAACCGGCGTCCGGCCCATTCGGCGGGTGGTGGCAGAAGTCTAAGAGCCCGATCTCGGCCTTCTGTGGTTGACTACACCGGCACTGTCGCGCACGCGCGCGCAGATCTGGCCCGGCTCGGGCCCACGTTATGAGCACGGCAACGAGACGAATGAGGATGCCCAGGATGAAGTTGCTTGACAGGTTGATGGTCGCCGCCTTCGGCGCGGCCCTGCTTGCGGGGTTGGTTGGTGCCGCCGGTGGTACCGCGGAGGCCAACGCCTTCTCCCGGCCGGGTCTGCCGGTCGAGTACCTCCAGGTGCCCTCGGCGGCGATGGGCCGCGACATCAAGGTCCAGTTCCAGCCGGGCGGCTCGGACTCCCCGGGGCTGTACCTGCTCGACGGCATGCGCGCCCAGGACGACTTCAACGGCTGGGACATCAACACCCCGGCGTTCGAGTGGTACCTCAACTCGGGCATCTCGGTGATCATGCCGGTCGGCGGGCAGTCCAGCTTCTACAGCGACTGGTACAAGCCGGCCTGCGGCAAGGCGGGCTGCTCCACCTACAAGTGGGAGACCTTCCTGACTCGTGAGCTGCCGGCCTACCTGGCGTCGGAGTACGGCGTGAGCCAGAGCCGCAACGCCGCGGTCGGCCTGTCGATGGCCGGTTCGTCGGCGATGACGCTGGCCATCTACCACCCGAACCAGTTCACCTACGCCGGTTCGCTGTCGGGCTACCTCAACCCGTCCACCGGGAAGGGCTGGATCGGCCTGTCGATGGGCGACGCGGGTGGCTACAAGAAGAACGACATGTGGGGCGACGACAACGACCCGGCGTGGCTGCGCAACGACCCGACCGTCAATGTCGACAAGCTGGTCGCCAACAACACCCGGCTGTGGGTCTTCTGCGGCAACGGCAAGGCCAACGAACTGGGCGGCGACAACATCCCGGCCGTCTTCCTGGAGCAGAACTTCATGATCGGCGCCAACAAGAAGTTCCAGGAGCTCTACACCGCTGCCGGCGGCAGCAACGCGATCTTCAACTTCCCCGAGTACGGCACGCACTCCTGGGAGTACTGGGGTCAGCAGTTGCAGGCGATGAAGCCGGACCTGCAGAGCCACCTGGGCGCTACCCCGAACAGCGGCGAGAGCACCGGCTCGGGCGAGTAGTCAGCAGCAACGATGTACCGCCGACGGCGGCGACCTGCGGGTCGCCGCCGTCGACCGTTTTCTGTCCTGCCCGCCGGTGCCGTGTGATTGACTACCTTGCGGAGTCAGGGCGCGCGACCAGCGGCGGGTGACACCACGAAATCTGTGCCGACGAGCGAGGTGGGTATGAGCGGACTGTCGAAGTTGTGGCGGGCACTGTGCGTGACCGTGCTGACCCTGGGCATGTGGGGCGGTGGCGCGATCGTCGGTTCCAGCGCTCAGGCCGCACCGTACGAGAGCCTGATGGTGCCGTCGCCGTCGATGGGCCGCGATATCCCGGTGGCGTTCCTCAACCAGGGCCCGCACGCGGTCTACCTGCTCGACGCCTTCGACGCCCACCCCGAGGTGAGCAACTGGGTGACCGCGGGCAACGCGATGAACACCTTGGCCGGCAAGGGTGTCTCGGTGGTCGCACCGGCCGGCGGCGCCTACAGCATGTACACCAACTGGGAGCAGGACGGCAGTAAGCAGTGGGACACCTTCCTGTCCAGCGAGCTGCCGGACTGGCTGGCGGCCAACCGGGGCCTGGCGCCGGGCGGGCACGGCGTGGTCGGCGCGTCCCAGGGCGGCTACGGCGCGCTGGCGCTGGCCACCTTCCACCCCGACCGGTTCGGTTTCGCCGGCTCGATGTCGGGATTCTTGAACCCGTCGCACACCACCGAGAGCGGTGTCATCAGCGCCGGCCTGGAGAACTTCGGCGGCGTCGACCCGTACGGCATGTGGGGCGCGCCGCAGCTGGGTCGCTGGAAGTGGCACGACCCGACGGTGCACGCCACCCTGCTGGCGCAGAACAACACCCGGGTCTGGGTTTACGCCCCGATGGGCGGCGCTTCCAACCCGGCCGCGATGATCGGCGACCCGGCCGAGGCGGCCGGCAGCGGGCGGTTCTTCAACATGCAGTACCGCCAGGCGCGCGGCCGCAACGGCCATTTCGACTTCTCCGGCGGTGACAACGGCTGGGGTTCGTGGTCGTCGCAGCTGGGGGCGATGGTCGGCGACATCGTCGGCGCGATCCGGTGACTCTGCGTTGACGTAGTCCTGCGTGACGTAGTCCTGCGTTGACAGTGCACTCAGGGCGCAAAAGTGCGAGTAAGCCGCGCCCACAGTACAGCGTCAACGTGTGGTCCAGGCGGCCCTGACGCGGCGGAGGATGTCGTCGCGGCGGTGTTCCTTGAGGACCTTGATGTGCGTCCAGCCCCGTTGCCGGATGTACTCCAGCCGGGTGGCATCCCAGACGTACTGCGCCCGGTCGGTGCGATGATGCTCGCCGTCGTACTCGACCGCGAGCATGAGGTCTTCCCACCCCATATCCAGAAAGTATTTCGGGAGACCGCCCGGCCCCGGGACCGGGATCTGGGTGGTCGGGCGGGGAAAGCCGCCGTTGATCAACAGCAGCCGTAACCGGGTCTCTTTCGGCGATTCGGCGCCGGCGTCGACGAGGTCGAGCGCGCACTCGAGCTGACGCAGACCGCGGGTATGGCGGTGGCGCCGGGCCAGATCGAGCACCTCGGCGGTGTGGAAGCGGGTGGCGTTGGCCAGCGCGTCCAGCCGGGCGACCGCCTGGCCTAGGCTCCCACGCCGCCCCAGGTCGAAGGCCGTCCGCGCCACCGTGGTCACCGCCATGCCGCGGCGGAGTTGCTGCTCGCCGGGGAGCAGTAGGTCATTGCGGGTCAGCACGCCGGCCGGAGGCCGGGTGTTGGGCGAGATCAGTTCGATCGGAACGGTGGCATCGACCCATTTGGCGCCGTGCAGCGCAGCGGCCGCGGCCCCGGCGACCACCGCCTGGCCGCCGGACCACAGCCAGGCGGCGACCGTGCGCTGCAGCAGGCTCGGGCGGGTGCGTGCCGGCAGGTACACATTCGGGAGCACCGCGACGTGATGGCGACGTAACTCGTAGCGGGTCAGGTCACCGGCCGCCAACGCCGCACTGCCGAGAAAGGGCATCTGGGGATCCGTCATGCCCAGATGGTGGCCGCGGCGGCTCCCAGCGCGTCGACGGTGATCCACAGCACCACCGATCTCGCGTTGACGCTGCGCTCAGGGCGCAAGAGTGCGAGTAACCACCGCCCTCAGCGCAGCATCAATGGTGAAAGCCGGCGATCTGTACCGTTATAGGCGATATGGCCAAGAAAGCACGCAAGTCCACCGCGAAATCCCCCCGTAAATCCCCGGCGAAAGCACTGCGCAACCGGCGGCGCGTGCTGGCGTGGGTGGCCGCCGGTGCGATGGCCCTGGCGGTGGCGCTGGTGGCGGTGGTCGTGGTGATCTGGATCCGGCACCCCGGCTCGCCGCCGATCGCGGATCAGCCGTCGGAGGGCGTGCCGCCGACCAGTTCGGCGCCGCCGCGGGCCAAGAAGCCCCGCCCGGCCTACCAGGACGCCAGCTGCCCGGACGTGCAACTCGTCTCGGTGCCCGGCACCTGGGAGACCTCGCCCACCGACGATCCGCTGAACCCCACCCAGTTCCCCATTGCGCTGTTGCTCACCGTCACCCGCCCGATCGCCGAGCAGTTCGACGCCTCCCGGGTACAGACCTACACGGTTCCCTACACCGCGCAGTTCCACAATCCGTTGTCGGCCGACAAGCAGATGAGCTACAACGACAGCCGCGCCGAGGGCACCCGCAACACCATCAAGGCGATGACCGAGATGAACGAGAAGTGCCCGTTGACCAGCTACGTGCTGATCGGCTTCTCGCAGGGCGCGGTGATCGCCGGTGATGTGGCCAGCGACATCGGCAACGGGCGCGGCCCGGTCGACGAGGACCTGGTGCTGGGAGTGACGCTGATCGCCGACGGCCGCCGCCAGGAGGGTCCCGACAGCGGTATCAATGTGCCGCCGACCCCGCCGGGGCAGGGCGCCGAGGTGACCCTGCACGAGCTGCCGATCCTGTCCGGGATGGGGCTGACCATGACCGGCGCGCGCGAGGGGGGCTTCGGCGACCTGGCCGAGCGCACCAACGAGATCTGCGCGCGCGGTGACCTGATCTGCGCCGCCCCGCAAGAGGCGTTCAGCATCGGGAAGCTGCCGGCCACCCTGGAGACGCTGGCCGGTGGCGCCGGTCAGCCGGTGCACGCGTTGTACGGCACCACCGAGGTCTGGAGCCAAGATGGCCTGTCCGCCACGCAGTGGACGCTGAACTGGGCGCGCGAGCTGGTGGACAACGCCCCGCATCCGCCACACGGCTGAATCTGGCGAAGTTGGAGCCGCCGCGCGTGAACCCCTACATGGCCGTCAGACGCGGTACCGTTTGATTTGGCACACGCCGCGCCGACCTCTAACATTAAGAAGAATTTAAGAGCATGCGGCTCATGGCCGCGGGACCAGCAGCAGGCGTCGAGGGGTATCGGAATCCCGCTACCATCTGTGAGGTCCCGGGCCCGCGCGACGGACCACACCACGCGGCCGGCCGCGCCCGGCAGCCGACTGAACGTATGTTCGCGACAGGAGATTTTGCATGGCCCCGGCACCAGCACAGGCCGCATACCACAACCCGTTCGTAAAGGACGGCAAGATCCGGTTCCCGGAGAACGCCAACCTGGTGAAGACCGTCGAGCGCTGGGCCGCACTGCGCGGGGAGAAGGTGGCCTACCGCTTCCTGGACTACTCCACCGAGCGTGACGGCGTGGCCCGTGAGCTTTCCTGGTCGGAGTTCGGCGCCCGCAACCGCGCGGTGGCGGCCCGCCTGCAGCAGGTCACGCAGCCGGGTGACCGGGTGGCGATTCTGTGCGGGCAGAACCTGGACTACCTGGTGTCGTTCTTCGGGATCCTGTACTCCGGGCGCATCGCGGTGCCGCTGTTCGACCCGGGCGAGCCCGGCCACGTGGGCCGGTTGCACGCGGTGCTCGACGACTGCACCCCGTCGGCGGTGCTGACCACCGCCGATTCCGCCGAGGGGGTGCGCAAGTTCTTCCGCAGCCGCCCGGCCAACGCCCGGCCGCGCGTCATCGCGGTCGACGCGGTGCCCGCCGAGGTGGGATCGACCTGGGTGATGCCCGAGTACGACCGAGACACCATCGCCTACCTGCAGTACACCTCCGGCTCCACCCGCACCCCGACCGGCGTGCAGATCACCCACCTGAACCTGCCCACCAACGTCGTCCAGTTGCTGGATTCCCTCAAGGGCCGCGAAGGCGACCGGGGCGTCAGCTGGCTGCCGTTCTTCCACGACATGGGCCTGGTCACCATTCTGCTGTCGAGCGTGCTCGGTCAGCAGTTCACCTTCATGAGCCCGGCAGCCTTCGTGCGCCGGCCGCACCGGTGGATCCGCGAGCTGGCCCGCAAGGAGGGCGAGACCGGTGAGGTCTACTCGGCGGCTCCCAACTTCGCCTTCGAGCACGCCGCGGCCCGCGGGCTGCCCAAAGAAGGCGACCCGCCGCTGGACCTGAGCAACGTCAAGGCGATCCTCAACGGCAGCGAGCCGGTCTCGGCGGCGTCGCTGCGGAGGTTCAGCGAGGCGTTCGCTCCGTACGGCTTCCGGGAAGAGGCGATCAAGCCGTCCTACGGGCTGGCCGAAGCCACCTTGTTCGTCTCCACCACCCCGCCCGAGGAGGGCCCGCGGATCATCTACGTCGACCGCGAGGAGCTCAACAACGGCAACCGGTTCGTCGAGGTCCCCGAGGACGCCCCGAACGCGGTCGCGCAGGCCTCGGCCGGCCGGGTCAGCGTCGACCAGTGGACGGTGATCGTCGACTACGACACCGCCACCGAGCTGCCCGACGGTCAGATCGGCGAAATCTGGCTGCAGGGCAACAACATGGGCAGCGGCTACTGGAACCGCGAGCAGGAGACCATCGACACCTTCAAGAACGTGCTGAAGGCGCGAAACAGCCCATCGCGGGCCGAGGGCGCCGATGAGAACGGCTTCTGGGTGCGTACCGGCGACTACGGCGCCTACTACCAGGACGAGCTCTACATCACCGGTCGGGTGAAGGACCTGGTGATCATCGACGGCCGCAACCACTATCCGCAGGACCTGGAGTACTCCGCGCAGGAGGCCAGCCGGGCGCTGCGCACCGGCTACGTCGCGGCGTTCTCGGTGCCGGCCAACCAGCTACCGGCCGAGGCGTTCGACAACCCGCACTCCGGGCTGAAGTTCGACCCCGAGGACAGCTCCGAGCAGTTGGTGATCGTCGCCGAGCGCGCCCCGGGCGCCCACAAGCTGGATCACCAGCCCATCGCCGACGACATCCGGGCGGCGATCGCGGTGCGCCACGGTGTGACCGTGCGTGACGTGCTGCTGGTGTCGGCGGGGTCGGTGCCGCGCACCTCCAGCGGCAAGATCGGCCGGCGTGCCTGCCGGGCCGCCTACCTGGACGGCAGCCTGCGCGGCGGCACCACCGGTCCCAACGCCTACCCCGACGAGGCCTGAGTCCGATGAGTGAGGCACCGCAGATGACCGGCGACGACGCAGCATTGCGCGGCACCAGCCGCACCGACCTGTCCGTCGCCGACATGCGGGCCTGGCTGCGCAACTGGGTGGCCAATGCCACCGGGCAGCCGCCGGAGAAGATCAACGAGACCGCCCCGCTGATCGAACTCGGGTTGTCCTCGCGCGACGCGGTGGCGATGGCTTCTGACATCGAGGACTTCACCGGCGTGACCCTGTCGGCCACGGTGGCGTTCCGGCACCCGACGATCGAGGCGCTGGCCACGGTGATCATCGAGGGCGAGCCGGTGGTCGTCGATCATTCCGGCGACGAGGACTGGTCGCGTGAGGCCGATGTCGACGACATCGCCGTGGTCGGTCTGGCCACCCGCTTCCCGGGCGACATGAACTCTCCCGAGGAGACCTGGGAAAAACTGCTGGCAGGGTTCGACGCGATCACCGACCTGCCCGAAGGCCGTTGGAGCGAGTTTCTGGCGGAGCCGCGCATCGCCGAGCGGGTCGCCAAGGCCCGCACCCGCGGTGGCTATCTGTCCGACATCAAGGGGTTCGACGCCGAATTCTTCGCGCTGTCGAAGATGGAAGCCGACAACATCGACCCGCAGCAGCGGATGGCGCTCGAATTGACTTGGGAGGCACTGGAACACGCCCGCATCCCGGCGTCGAGCCTGCGCGGCGAAGCGGTCGGGGTGTACATGGGCTCGTCCAACGGCGACTACCAGAACCTGGCGCTGTCCGACCCGAGCATCACCCACCCGTATGCCATCACCGGTAACGCCAGCTCCATCATCGCCAACCGGGTCAGCTACTTCTACGACTTCCGCGGACCGTCGGTGGCCGTCGACACCGCCTGCTCGTCGTCGCTGGTGGCGGTGCACCAGGGCGTGCAGGCGCTGCGCAACGGCGAGGCCGACGTGGTGGTGGCCGGCGGCGTCAACGCGCTGGTCACCCCGCTGGTGACGGTCGGCTTCGACGAGGTCGGCGGCGTGCTGGCCGCCGATGGCCGGATCAAGTCGTTCTCCTCCGACGCCGACGGCTACTCGCGCGCCGAAGGCGGCGGTGTGCTGGTGCTCAAGCGGGTCGACGACGCCCGCCGCGATGGCGACCAGATCCTCGCGGTGATCGCCGGCTCCGCGGTCAACCACGATGGCCGCTCCAATGGGCTGTTGGCGCCCAACCCGGACGCGCAGGAAGCCGTGCTGCGCAAGGCCTATAAGAACGCCGGCATCGACCCGCGCACCGTCGACTACATCGAGGCGCACGGCACCGGCACCATCCTGGGTGACCCGATCGAGGCCGAGGCGCTGGGCCGGGTGGTCGGCCGCGGCCGCGCCGCTGACAAGCCCGCGCTGCTGGGCGCAGTGAAATCCAATGTGGGACACCTGGAGTCGGCAGCCGGAGCGGCCAGCCTGGCCAAGATCGTGC
This sequence comes from Mycolicibacter senuensis, assembly GCF_003284925.1. Classification (GTDB taxonomy): domain Bacteria; phylum Actinomycetota; class Actinomycetes; order Mycobacteriales; family Mycobacteriaceae; genus Mycobacterium; species Mycobacterium algericum_A. The sequence continues at coordinate 2,677 of NZ_QMEX01000097.1, read as the reverse complement.
TTGCGTTGCAGCACGACAAGATCCCGCCGTCGATCAACTACGCCGGCCCCAATCCCTACATCGACTTCAACGCCACCCACCTGCAGGTCGCCGACACCGCCACCGACTGGCCCCGCTACGGCGGTTACGCGGTGGCCGGGGTGTCCGGCTTCGGTTTCGGCGGGGCCAACGCGCACCTGGTGGTGCGCGAGGTGCTGCCGCGCGACGTGGTGGAAAAGGAAGCTCCCAGCGAGCCCGAAGAGCCTGTCGCCGAACAGGATCCGGTGCTCGAGCACGAGGCGCCCCGCTTCGACGAGTACGGCGAGTTCATCCATGACGAGCCGGCCGCGACCGGCGACGAGGACTACCCGCTGCCCGGGCTGACCGAGGAGGCGGTGCGACTACGCGAGGCCGCACTGGCCGAGCTGGCGGCCCGCGAGCCCGCAAAACCCCTGATTCCGCTGGCGATTTCGGCCTTCCTGACCTCACGCAAGAAGGCCGCCGCTGCGGAGTTGGCCGACTGGATCGACAGCGAGGAAGGCCGGGCCACCCCGCTCGAGTCGATCGGCCGGGCGCTGTCGCGACGCAACCACGGCCGGTCTCGCGCGGTGGTGCTGGCCCACGACCACGACGAGGCCGTCGCCGGTCTGCGGGCGGTCGCCGAGGGCAAGTCGAAGCCCAACGTCTACTCCGCCGACGGCCCGGTGACCAACGGGCCGGTGTGGGTGCTGGCCGGATTCGGTGCGCAGCACCGCAAGATGGGCAAAGAGCTCTATCTGCGGGATCCGATCTTCGCCGAGTGGATCGAACGCGTCGACGCGCTGATCCAGGACGAACGCGGCGTCTCGATCCTGGAGATGATCCTCGACGACGCGGTGGACTACACCGGCGACACCGTCGAGTACCCGATCGAAGCGGTCCAGCTGGTGATCTTCGCGATCCAGATCGCGCTCGGCGAACTGCTCCGCGCGCACGGCGCCACGCCGGGGGCCATGATCGGCCAGTCGCTGGGCGAGCCGGGCGCCGCCTACTTCGCCGGCGGCCTCTCGCTGCGCGACACCGTCCGGATCATCGTGCCGCGCGCCCGGTTGATGGGCGAGGGCGAGGCGATGCTGTTCGGCGAGTACATCCGGCTGATGGGGCTGGTCGAGTACTCCGCCGAGGAGATCAAAACCGTTTTCGCCGACTTCCCCGACCTCGAGGTCTGCGTCTACGCCGCACCAACTCAGACCGTGATCGGCGGACCGCCCGAGCAGGTCGATGCGATCATCGCCCGCGCCGAGGCCGAGGGCCGCTTCGCCCGCAAGTTCGCGACCAAGGGCGCCAGCCACACCGCCCAGATGGACCCGCTGCTGGGCGAATTCACCGCGGACCTGCAGGGCATCGAGCCGATGCCGCTGGCCTGCGGCTACTTCTCCACCGTGCATGAGGGCAGCTATATCCGTCCCGGCGCCGAGCCGATCCACGACGTCGACTACTGGAAGAAGGGCCTGCGCCACTCGGTGTACTTCACCCACGGGGTGCGCAACGCCGTCGACAACGGTTACACCACCTTCTTGGAGCTGGCGCCCAACCCGGTGGCGCTGATGCAGGTGGGGCTGACCACTGCCGACGCCGGGCTGCCCGACGCCCAGCTGATCGCCACCCTGGCCCGCAAGGCCGACGAAGTCGACTCGATGACGATGGCGATGGCCCAGCTCTACGTCCACGGCCACGACCTGGACATCCGCACGCTGTTCCCGCGGCACACCCAAGGCCCGGTCGGCCCCGAGGAGTTCGCCAACATTCCGCCGACCCGGTTCAAGCGCAAGCCGCACTGGCTCGACGCCCGCTTCTCCGGTGACGCCACCGGTGTCATGCCCGGTTCGCACATCGCGACCCCGGACGGCAGGCACATGTTCGAGTTTGCCCCGCGCGGTGAGACCGATCTGGCCGCGCTGGTGAAAGCTGCTGCGGCAGCAGTGCTTCCGGATGCCACGCTGGTGGCCTCCGAGCAGCGGGCGGTGCCGGCCGAGGGTTCGCGGCTGGTGACGACGTTGAGCCGGCACCCGGGCGGGGCGTCGGTGCAGGTGCACTCCCGCATCGGTGAGTCGTTCACACTGGTCTACGACGCGCTGGTGTCGCGCGGCGGTGCGGGCGGCGTGGCGCTGCCGATGGCGGTCGGAGCCGGGACGGCGATTGCCGCCGAGGGTTCCGGAGCATCCGTTGCGGCGCCGGCCGAACCCGAGGTCGACGATGCCGAGATCCTGCATGACAACCTCACCCAGGGCGCGAACCTGGGCGCCGGCTTCGCCAAGTGGTCACCGGATTCCGGCGAGACCATCGCCGACCGGCTCGGCGCGATCGTCGGCGGGGCAATGGGTTACGAGCCCGAGGACCTGCCGTGGGAGGTCCCGCTGATTGAGCTGGGCCTGGATTCGCTGATGGCCGTACGGATCAAGAACCGGGTCGAATACGACTTCGATATGCCGCCGATTCAGCTGACCGCGGTCCGCGACGCCAATCTCTACAACGTCGCCGAGATGATCAAATACGCGGTCGAGCACCGCGACGAGGTCCAGGCGCTGCATGAACACCAGAAGACCCTGACGCCCGAGGAGATCGCCGCCGAGCAGGCCGCGCTCATCTCCGGTGCCACGGTGTCCAGCGTGACCGCGCCGGCACCGGACCCGCAGGCCGAGCCCGAAACCGATGCCGC
>NZ_QMEX01000096.1 GCF_003284925.1 Mycolicibacter senuensis | reverse complement strand
GCGCGTCGGGGTCGACGCCGCCGGTGGTGATCGGCTCCTCGTCGAGGTGCTGAGCGCGCTCGCTGGCGATTCGCACCGTGGCGCTGACCCGCTCGGCCAGCGCCGACAACGAGAACCAGGTCTGCTGGGCGGCCTCGGCGCGCTGCGTCAAAGTGGCGACCGCGGACTCGTGGGTGGTCAACTCGTCGGCGGCTGCCGTCAGGCGCTCGGTGATCTGGTCGTGTTCGCGGCGCAACGTCGCCTCGGCGTCGGTGGTGCCGGCGAACTCGGTCTGTCGCGTGACCAGGTCATCGGCGGTCAGCCGCAACCGGGCGTCGCGCAGGTCGGCCTGGATGGTGGCGGCACGGCGCGCCACCTCGGCCTGGCGGCCCAGTGGTTTGAGCTGGCGGCGCAGTTCGGTGGTCAGGTCGGTCAGCCGGGCCAGGTTGGCCGACATCGCGTCGAGTTTGCGGACCGCCTTTTCCTTGCGTTTGCGGTGTTTGAGGACACCGGCGGCCTCTTCGATGAACGCCCGGCGGTCTTCGGGCCGCGACTCGAGGATCTGCGCGAGCCGGCCCTGGCCGACGATGACGTGCATCTCGCGCCCGATCCCGGAGTCGCTGAGCAACTCCTGGATGTCCATCAGCCGGCAACTCGAACCGTTGATCTCGTATTCGCTGGCGCCGTCGCGGAACATCCGCCGGGTGATCGACACCTCGGCGTACTCGATCGGCAGCGCGTTATCGGAGTTGTCGATGGTGACGGTGACCTCGGCGCGGCCCAGCGGTGCCCGGGAGGACGTGCCGGCGAAGATGACGTCTTCCATCTTGCCGCCGCGCAGCGTCTTGGCGCCCTGCTCCCCCATCACCCAGGCCAGCGCGTCGACCACATTGGATTTGCCCGAACCGTTGGGCCCGACCACAGCGGTGATCCCCGGCTCGAAGCGCAGAGTCGTCGGCGAGGCGAAGGACTTGAAGCCCTTCAGCGTCAAACTCTTGAGGTGCACGGGGTGTGAGACTACCGGTCTAGCGTTCGCTGAATCCGTCGATCGGCGCCCCGGCGGCGCCCCAATCGGTGACGACGGTGTCCACCCGCCCCGGAGCGGCCCCGCTCTGCAACAGGTCCAGCAGCCGCTGACAGTCCTGCCGGGGCCCCTGCGCGACGACCTGTACCCGGCCGTCGGGGCGGTTGGCCGCATAGCCGGTCAGGCCCAACTCCAGCGCCCGCGAGCGGGTCCACCACCGGAAGCCGACACCCTGGACGTGCCCGTGCACCCAGGCGGTGAGCCGAACGGTCGCGGTCATCGGCCGTCGTGGCCCGTGATCTCGAAGCGCACCTCGGTGCCGGCCTGCAGCGTGCGACCGACCGTGCAGACCTCGTCGACGGCGCGGCGCACCACGGTCAGCAACCGCTGCTTCTCACTGTCGTCGAGGGCCGACAGATCCACCTCCAGGGTTTCCTCCAGCAGCGGATAGCGTTCCTGCTGGCGATCGGCCGGACCGCTGACCTGGATCGTGGCCGGGTAGTCGTCGCCGAGCCGACGGGCCAGCGCAGCGTCGCCGGACATCCCGCTGCAGGCCGCCAGCGCGATCTTCAGCAGTTCGCCGGGGGTGAAAACACCGTCGACCTCTTCGCCGCCGATCAGCACCTGCGCGCCGCGGGAACTGCGGCCGGTGTAGCGCCGGGTTCCGGTTCGTTCCACCCACAGTTTGGTCATGGGCATATTTTTACCGCCAACCCGGCGTATCGCCACGCCGGCGGCGCGATCAGCCCGTGGCGGCGACCGGCTTCCTGCCGTATTGGCGTTCCATCATGGCGGTGTCCCCGTACACCTGGACCCGCACCGTCTTGCCGTTGCGGATGGTGTAAACCTCGGCGCTGTGGCCCGTTTCGCCACCGATGGACGCCTCGCTGAGCACGATGACCGTCTCGCCGTCGGCCAGGAACCGGCGCGGGGAGATCTTCGGCGCCTTCGCGGCCAGTGCCACCAGGAACTCACCGAGTTCCGCCTTGCCCCAATAGGTTCCGCTTACCGCGCTCTCCCCCGGCTGCACCCATTCGATGTCCTCGTCGAAGAGCGCCATCAACGATTGGGTGTCGCCGGTGGCGAAGGATTGATAGCCGCCCCGGACCAGCTCGATGTTCTGCTGAGACATTGTTTGCCTTCCTTTCGTAGGTGTTCTGTTGTCCCCGGCCGTATTTCGCCATCACAGCCGGTACATCTCACGCGTCATCCGCGCGTTCTGGAAATAGCCCGACTCCAGGTGCGGAAAGGGCTCCCCGGGTGCTGTCCGGGCCGGCGGTGTCGCTGCTGCAGCGCCTGTACGGTCTGACGAAAAGCGAGGCGCAGGTTGCCCTGTTGGCGATGCGCGGCGAAGGCCTGAGCCCGATCGCCGAAAAGCTGTCCGTCTCGCTGACGACGGTGAGGACCCACCTGCGGCATGTCTTCGAAAAGACCGGCATTCATCGGCAGGCCGAACTCGTTCGCCTCCTGGCCACGATCGATCCCGCTGCACCGGTACGGTGACGGCACCGACGGATTCACCTCATCGGTCTATCATCGGTTTTTGTCGCAACTCGATTCGCTGGACAGCCGAGAGGACACCCGGTGCAGGTCGCGATTCCGCTCTTCGCCCGATTCACCGCACTGGATGCGGTCGGCCCCTACGAAGTGCTGCAGCGGGTTCCCGACGTCGAGACGGTCTTCATCGGTCACCGGCACGGCGAGGTCCGCAGCGACAATGGGATGCTCGGGATCACCTGTGACGCACGGTTCGACGAGGTGCTTCACCCGGATGTCGTCGTCGTCCCCGGCGGGGTCGGAACGCGGGTGTTGCTCGATGACGCCGAACTGCTCGATTGGTTACGCAGCGTCCACCCGGACACCAGGTTCACCACGTCGGTATGCACCGGATCGCTGCTGCTGGCCGCTGCCGGGTTGTTGGACGGCCTGACCGCGGCCACGCACTGGGGCGCCGTCGAACTGCTGGAGCACCTGGGCGCCCGTTATGTGGAGCAGCGCGTGGTCGAGCACCTGCCGCAACGGATCCTCACCGCGGCGGGGGTCTCCAGCGGTATCGACATGGCGCTGCGGCTGGTCGAGCTGCTGGTCGACACCGAGACGGCCCAGGCCGCACAGCTGATGATCGAGTACGACCCGCAGCCGCCGTTCGACTGCGGCTCGCTGCCCAAAGCCGACGAGGCGGTTCGCAACCGCGCGGCGCAGCTGCGGCGCTGACGGCATACTGATCTTTCATGGCCACCGTCGTCGCGTTTCACGCCCACCCCGACGACGAGGCGATCCTGACCGGCGGCACCCTGGCGCGGGCGGCCGCCGACGGACACCGGGTGGTTCTGGTGGTGGCGACGGACGGCCGCGTCAGCGACGACGATGTCGATCGGCTCGGCGAATTGCGTTCGAGTGCACGGATTCTCGGTGTCCATCGGGTGGAGTGCCTCGGTTACGCCGACAGCGGCTTCGGACCGGAGTTCTATCCCGACCCGCCTGGCCGGGTCAGGTTCGGGCGCGCCGACACCGAGCGGGCGGCGCAGCAACTGGCCGCCATCCTCCGCGGCGAAGGCGCGGACCTGCTGCTGAGCTACCAGCCCAACGGCGGCTACGGCCATCGTGATCACGTCCAGGTCCATCACGTCGGCAAACAAGCCGCCGAGCTCGCGGGCACCCCGCGCGTGCTGGAGGCCACGATGCCCCGGGAGTCGCTGGTGCGCATCGCGCGCATCACTCGGCTGTTGCGGCTGCCGGCCCCCTACCCGCTCGAGGTGGCCCGTACTGCATACACGCCGCGGTCGGCGATCACGCACCGGATCAACGTATTTCGGTTCGCGCGACAGAAGCGTGATGCGTTGGCCGCCCATCGTTCCCAGATCAGCGGCAATGCCGCGGCAGCGCGGCTGCTCGCGGTGTTGCTGCGACTTCCCCCGCAGGTGGCCGGTCTGATGTTCGGCCGGGAGTGGTTCATCGACCCGACACTGCCGCCGGGGCGGGTCTACCGCGACATCTTCGAGTGATCCTGTGCTGCGCGAACGTGCGCAAACCCGGGATTTCTCCCGGCGTGTCGGCCGGAGACACGCACCGTCGCGCGGTGGTGGGTGGTGGTGACGCGGGACGCCACCACGATCAGCGCTGGCACTTCGGGCAGTAGTACGACGAGCGGTTGGTGAATTTCTGCCGCCGGATGAGCGTCCCGCAGCGCCGGCAGGGCTCATCTTCGCGGCCGTAGGCGTCCAGCGACCGGCTGAAGTAGCCGGACTCGCCGTTGACGTTGACATAGAGCGAATCGAACGAGGTGCCACCGGCGGCCAGCGCGTCGCTCATCACCGCCCCCGCGGCCTCCAACAGCGCCCGCAACCGCGGCCGGGACAGCGCGTCGGCCATCCGGGTGCCGCGAATCCCGGCGCGCCACAGCGCCTCGTCGGCGTAGATGTTGCCAATCCCGGACACCACGGTCTGGTCGAGGAGTTGGCGTTTGATCTCGGAGTGCTTGCGCCGCAACACGTTCACCACCGATTCGGTGTCGAAGCGCGGATCCAGCGGGTCACGGGCCAGATGCGCCACCGGCAACGGCACCACGCTGCCGTCCACTGCGACCAGGTCGGCGAGCTGCCAGCCGCCGAAGGTCCGCTGATCGACGAAGCTGACCTTGGTGCCGTCGTCGAGCACCGCGGCGATCCGCAGGTGTCTGGTGTCGGGCAACTCACCCAGCAGCATCTGCCCGCTCATCCCCAGGTGCACCACCAGCGCCTCATCCGTACTCAGCAGCAGCCACAGATACTTGCCGCGCCGGTCGGTGCCGACAATCCGGGCATCGAGCAGTCGGCCCGCCAGGTCGGCCGGACCGGCCTCGTGCCGGCGCACCGCACGCGGGTGGTGGACCCGGACTCCGGCGATGGTGCGGCCCACCAGGTGGGCGTCCAGGCCGCGGCGCACCACCTCGACCTCGGGAAGCTCCGGCATCTACCCGGCGTCCAGCGCTGCCCAGGCCGCCGCCGCCGCTTTCTGCTCGGCTTCCTTCTTGGACCGGCCCACGCCGGATCCGTATTCGGTGTCGGACACCACAACGACCGCGGTGAACTCGCGGTCGTGATCCGGCCCGGTCGAGCTGACCTGGTAGCCCGGCACGCCGAGCCCGCGGGCAGCGGTCAGCTCCTGCAGGCTGGTCTTCCAGTCCAGGCCGGCACCCAGGGTCGCCGCGGTGTCGAGCAACGGCCCGAACAGCCGCAGGATCACCTCGCGCGCGGTGTCGATGCCGTGCTGCAGGTACACCGCGCCCAGCAATGACTCCATGCCGTCGGCCAGGATGCTGGACTTGTCGGCGCCACCGGTGTTGATCTCGCCTCGGCCCAGCAGCAGGTGGGCACCCAGGCCATCGTCGGTCAGCCCGCGCGCCACATCGGCCAGCGCGGCGGTGTTGACCACGCTGGAGCGCAGTTTGGCAAGGTCGCCCTCGGGCCGGTCGGGGTGGCGGTGGAACAGTTCGTCGGTGATGGTCAGCCCGAGCACGGCGTCGCCGAGGAACTCCAGGCGCTCATTGGTGGGCAGCCCGCCGTTCTCGTAGGCATAGCTGCGGTGGGTGACGGCCAGCGTGAGCAGGTCGTCGGGCAGGTCCACGCCGAGCGCATCGAGCACGGCTTGCCGGGGACGGCTCACCGCTCACCGTCATCGCTCGACTGCGCCCCCTGGGACCGGCCCACCATCTCGGCGAGTTTGGCCCAGCGCGGATCGATCTTCTCGTGGTGGTGGCCCGGTTCGGCGTCGGCCAGTACCACGCCGCAGTCCGGGCACAGTCCCGGGCAGTCGGGATCACACAGCGGAGACAACGGCAGCATCAGCCCTACCGCGTCGACGATCGCCTGCTCGAGGTCCACCGCGTCATCGACCACCCGACCGATCTCGTCATCGTCGGTGGTCGCGTCGGTGGCGCTGTCCGGGTAGGCGAACAACTCGGTCAGCTCGACCTCGACCTCGCCGGTCAGCGGCTGCAGGCACCGCGCACACTCACCGGTGGTGGTCCCGGAGACGACGCCGCTGACCAGCACTCCTTCGGAGACCGACTCCACCCGCAGATCCAGGTCGACCGCCGTCTCCGGCGGTATCGCCACCAGATCCAGCCCGATGCGGACCGAGCTGGACCGCTGCTCCTGCAGCGACATCATCGCGCCGGGACGCCGACCCAGCCGGGCGACGTTGACCACGAACGGTGACGACGATGTCACCTTTGTGCGTGCGTCCGGGTGCCTGGTCATGCCGCGATTCTACGCAGCGTTCGGCCGGGGCCGGCCGCGTCAGCGAGTTGCGTAGTCGTGGGTTCCCGCGGCGGTGCGAAGCTGGTGACGACCGCGGTTGATCGAGCGCAGGGTGCCGTTGAGGAAGTCCTCGAACTCGGCCAGCTTGGCATCGACGTAGATGTCGCATTCGCCCCGCATCCGGTCGGCTTCGGCGTGTGCCGAGTCGATCAGCCGGGTGGCCTCGGCGCGCGCGGAGGTCACCACCTCGTTCTGCGAGACCAGCCGCTGCTGTTCCTTGATGCCTTCCTGCACCGCCTTCTCGTAGGCGGCGTTGCCGTTCTCGACCAGCCGGTCGCATTCGGCCTGGGCGCGGCTGGTGGCGGTCTCGAATTCGCGCTTGGCGGTCGCGGTCAGCCGGGCGGCCTCCTCGCGGGCCTCGCCGAGCATCCGGTCGCTGTGGGCGCGTGCCTCGGCCACCATCCGGTCGGCCTGTCCCTTGGCGTCGGCCAGCAGCCGGTCGGCCTCGGCACGGGCGTGGCTGACCAGCGAGTCGGATTCGGTGGTGGCGGAGCTGACCATCGAATCAGCGTGCTCCTTGGCCTCGTTGAGCACCGAATCGCGGGCGTCCAGCACATCCTGGGCGTCGTCGAGCTCGCCGGGTATCGCGTCGCGGATGTCGTCGATCAGTTCCAGGACGTCGCCGCGGGGCACCACGCAGCCGGCCGTCATCGGCACGCCACGCGCTTCTTCGACAATGGAGCCCAGTTCGTCAAGGGCTTCGAACACTCGGTACACGGCAGCACCCTCCAGGCATAGTTGTTGTTACTAGTGTGCCCTCTGTTACGCGTGTGACTGCGTTATCCGCCCGGTGTGTCGGATTCTCTTCCACTTCAGCGGTAGCCTGACCCGTTGAAATCCAGATCGGCGAAGGGCGGTCATGACTCAGGCCTATCCATCGCGTCCACCGCGAACCGACGGCCAGCCGCCCGGGGACATCGGGCGACTGCTGCTGCGCTGCCCCGACAGCCACGGCATCATCGCCTCGGTCAGCGCCTTCCTGGCCGACGCCGGCGCCAACATCATCTCGCTGGATCAGCACTCGACCGCCCCCGAGGGCGGCACCTTCGTGCAGCGGGCGATCTTTCACCTGCCGGGCCTGCCCGCCGCCATCGACGACCTGCAGCAGCGGTTCGGCGCCACGGTGGCCGAACGGTTCGCGATGGACTACCGCTTCGCCGAGGCCGCCAAGCCCAAGCGGGTGGCGATCATGGCGTCCAAGGCCGACCACTGTCTGCTGGACCTGCTGTGGCGCAACCGTCGCGGCGAACTGGAGATGACCGTGGTGATGGTGATCTCCAATCACCCTGAATTGGCCGAGCAGGTTCGCCCGTTCGGGGTGCCGTTCTTCCATATCCCGGCCACCCGTGAGATCCGCGCCGAGGCCGAACAGCGTCAGCTGCAATTGTTGTGCGGCAATGTCGATCTGGTGGTGCTGGCGCGCTACATGCAGATCATCACCGGGGAGTTCATCGACACGGTGGGCTGCCCGCTGATCAACATCCACCATTCCTTCCTGCCGGCGTTCATCGGTGCGGCGCCATATCAGCGGGCGCGGGAGCGCGGCGTGAAGCTGATCGGCGCCACCGCGCACTACGTCACCGAGGTGCTCGACGAGGGGCCGATCATCGAACAGGACGTGGTGCGCGTGGATCACACCCACACCGTGACCGACCTGGTGCGACTGGGCGCCGATGTGGAGCGGGCGGTGTTGTCGCGGGCGGTGCAGTGGCACTGTCAGGACCGGGTGATCCGGGTGGGCAACGAAACGGTGGTGCTCTGAGGCCGCCGTTGACATCTGTCAAGTACGGTGATTTGCATGCTGGTGCAGGACTTGTTCTCGCGTGTTCCGACGACCGCAGCCGAGGCCACCGAGGTCTTCGATGCCTCCGAGGCGGTTGACCCCGACTTCATGCTCGGCACCTGGCGGGGCGCCGAGTTGCCGACCGGGCACCCATTGGACGGGCTGTTGGCCGCCACCGGCTGGTGGGGCAAGCAGTTCGTCGACGCCGAGACCGTCCATCCGCTGTTGTTCCCCACCCGGGACGGTTCCGCGCTCTGGGCGTTCAACCCGGTGCTGGCGTTCAGTGTCCTGGGCCCTGCGACGAAGCTGCCCGGGCTCAAGAAGCGCTCGTTCGCCGGCCCGATCACCAGGTTGCAGCCGCTGTTGCGGACCCGTTCGGCCAAGGCCCGGTTGCGCACCACGCGTTACCGGGGCGTCGACAGCGCGACGATGGTCTACGACCAGGCCCCGGTCAACGACGTCTTCCGTCGGCTCTCCGACGAAGCGGTAATCGGCGCAATGGATCTGCGCGGTTCGCCCCGACCGTACTTCTTCGTGCTGTACCGCGACGAATCACTGAAACTGGTTTAAACGCGGGCGATCTCACCGGCAGCATGCCAGGCAGTGCGTTCGGCGGCGAAGGCGGCCGTCTGTCGCCGACGGAATTCGGCGATGGCCTCGGCATTGCCGGCGAGAAACTGCTGGTGGTCTGCCAGCGAGAACTCGCCGTCGGTGATGGCGACCCGGCCGCGTCCGGCGGCGGTGTCGGCGCGTAGCTGCAACAGTTCGTCGGGGCCGACCGGATAGAAGCTGATGCGGTCGAAGTAGCGCAACAGCCATGGTGTTTCGGGATCGAAAAGGCCCGCGGTGGCGTGGCGGTGGTTCCACACCTGGGTGGTACGGCCGACGAACTGGTAGCCGCCGGGCCCCTCGATGCCGTAGATGCACAGGTAGGCGCCGCCGATCCCGACGGCGTTCTCCGGCGTCCAGGTGCGCGCCGGGTTGTACTTGGTCGTCACCAGTCGCTGCCTGGGGTCCAGCGGGGTGGCCACCGGCGCGCCGAGGTAGATGTCACCCAAGCCGAGTACCAGGTACTGTGCGCCGAAGACGATGTCGTAGACGGCCGCGATGTCGTCGAGGCCGTTGATGCGCCTGATGAATTCGATGTTCGACGGGCACCACGGTGCGTCGGGTCGCACACCGTAGGTGTAGCGGCGGATGGCCTCGTGGGTGGCCGGGTCGTCCCAGCTCAACGGCAGGCGCACCGAGCGACTGGGCACCACGAGCTCGTCGCAGGGCGGCAGCGCCTCGTCGACGGCGGTCAGCTGGTCGATCACCTCGGCGCAGGAGATCTGCTCGGTGTCGAACTGGGCCTGCAGGGACCGCACCCCGGGGGTCAGTTCCGCGAGCCCGGGCAGCCCCTGCCGGCGCAGGTTGTCGTAGGCCACCTGCACCCGCGCCCGTAACGCCAGATCCAGTGTCATGGACCCGTATTCGAGCAATACCCCACCGTCGCCGGCGCGCCGCATGGTGACGGCCGTCCCGTCGCGACCGGTGTAACGCCGCAGCACCCCGTCGTCGCCGTCCCCGGAGCGGGACAACACCACTGGTGATGCCGCCCGCCGCCGCACCCCCAACGAGGTCGGCGGCGGGGCGTGCTCGGCGCGCACCGGCACCAGGCGCACGGTGTCACCGGGGCTGAGTTGACCGAGCTTCCAGCGGTCGCCTCGCGCCACCGTCACCGGACAGACGAAACCGCCGAGGCTGGGCCCGTCCGGCCCCAGCAGGATCGGGGTGTCACCGGTGAAGTCCAGCGCGCCAACGCAGTACGCGGTGTCGTGGATGTTCGACGGGTGCAGGCCGGCGTCTCCCCCGTCGGGGCGGGCCCACCTGGGCTTCGGCCCGATCAGCCGTACTCCGGTGCGGTCGGAGTTGAAGTGCACGGTGTAATCGGTGGTGGCCAAAGTGGTCATGTCAGTGCGGGTCAAGAACTCCGGCGCAGCGTGCGGGCCCTCGGTCACCGCCAGCTCCCAATGCGAGCCGATGCTGGGCTGGGTCTCGCCGGGAGCGCGGCCCAGCGCCGGTGCAGCGCCGCCCCGGCCGGAGGCGGTGAGCCGGTCTCCGCCGTGCAACGCCCTGCCGCGGTGGCCTCCGAACCCGCCGTGGGTGAAAGTCGCCACGCTGCCCAGGAATTCCGGTACGGATAGTCCACCTTCGATGAGCAGATAGCAGCGCAACCCCGGGCCTGGGGCGGCGCCGATCTCAAGTAGGCCCCCAGCAGGCACCCGCACCGACTGCCACTGTGGCACCGGGACGCCGTCCACGGTCACCGGCGCCGGCGCCCCGGTGACGCAGATCCACGCCGGGTCGGCGAACCGCAGGGCCGGCCCGGTTCGGGTGCACTCCAGACCGGCCGCGCCCTCCGGATTCCCCAGCACCCGGTTGCCGATGCGGAATGACAGGTCGTCCATCGGCCCCGACGGCGGCACCCCGACATGCCAGTAGCCGATGCGACCGGGCCAGTCCTGCACGGTGGTGAACATGCCCGGCCGCATCACCTCGATGCCGATCATTCGCGAGTGATCACCATGCGCACCGGGGTCGGGTCGAAGCCGTTGCAGGGGTTGTTGATCTGCGGGCAGTTCGACACCAGCACCAGCGTGTCGATCTCGGCCCGCAGCGTCAGGCTCTTGCCCGGCGCCGAGATCCCGTCGACGATGCCCAATGTGCCGTCGGGTTCGACCGGGACGTTCATGAACCAGTTGATGTTGGAGACCAGGTCGCGCTTGCCCAGGCCGTATCTGGCGCCCTCGGCGAGGAAGTTCTCGACGCAGGCGTGCTGGTGGGCGGTGTGATGGCCGTAGCGCAGCGTATTGGACTCCTGCGAGCAGGCCCCGGCGATGGTGTCGTGGTTGCCGACGTCGTCGGCGACGACGGTCATCAGCGCGGAGCCGTCGGCGGTGCGCAGCACCGAACCGGTGCCCACGAAGATGTTGCGCTGGGCGGCGACGGTGGCCTGGGCGCTGTAGCGCCGGGTGTGATCGGTTGCGTCGTAGAGCAGGCAGTCCACCGCCTGGTTGCCGTGCAGGTCGATGATCTGCAGTCGCTGCCCGGCGCGCACCACCTTCGACCAGGGCTCGCGGGCCGGCACCACCTCGTCGCTGACGGTCACCATGCCCGCACCACCGCGTCGGTGTTCTCCCAGGCGCGCAGATACTCCGGGTCTTGGTTGGTCAGCGCGGCCAGCTGCTCCTCGGCTTTCCAGCCGAGCACCTCGAGTGCGGTCACGGTCGGCTCGGGATCCAGGGGGTGCGCGGTGTTGGCCAGTGACAGCACCACCGGCAGGTGGATCAACAGGTCGATGGACGCCCCGGCACCGGCCGAGCCGGTGAATTCCAGTGCGCCACTGGCGGGATCGACCCGGACACCGCAGAACAGCGCCACCGACGGCGCCACATCCCGGATGTCCATGCCGTGCTTGAGCGCACCCAGCAGCAGCAGTCGCCGACCGGTGGCGTCGGGTCCGCACAGCAGGTCGTGGCGACCCGAGGAGTCGGCGACGACGGTGGCCAGCAACCGGCCCTGATCGGACAGCAGCGGATGACCGACGCGCAGATATGCCTGCCACGGCACCTTCATGGTGTCGGCGACGTTGAGCCGCTCCCAGGGCGCTTCGGCGCGGTAGAGCAGCAGATGGGCGCAGCCGCCGCCGGTGTCGATCAGCCGGATCCGGCTGCCGCGGGCCAGCACCTTGGTGGCGTAGCCATTCGCCGGGATGGACTCGGCCCAGAACAGCGTCGTCGGGTCGACGTCCGGCGGGGTCGCGGGTGTCCGCATCTCGGCGTGCTGCGCCTGGGCGCGGGCGTGTGCACGGGCCCCGCTGGTCGAGTCGGTGCTCATGACCCGGACCCTAGCATGTTTCCTGTCAATCGACAGAAAATAGCCGCGCCCGGGTTTCCGCGTGATAGGTGTAGTGCATGAACACCGATCGACGAGGCCGCCCCCGCTTGACGGCCTCGCGTCGCCCTGGCCACAGCGCACGCGACGAGATCCTCGATGCGGCAGCGGAGTTGTTCACCACCATCGGCTATGCCGCCACCTCCACCCGACGCATCGCCGAGAGCGTCGGCATCCAGCAGGCCTCGCTGTATCACCACTTCGCCGCCAAGGACGACATCCTCGACGCGCTGCTGGCCGGCACCGTCGACACCTCGCTGCAGCTGGCCGCCGAGCTGCTGTCCGAAGGCGGCCCCGCGGCTCCCCGGCTACACACGCTCGTCGTCGCCGACACCACCCAACTGTGCGGCGGCCGCTGGAATCTGGGCAGCTTGTATCTGCTTCCGGAGCTTCGCGTCGAGCGTTTCGCCGAGTTCCGCCGGCGTCGGGCCCAGTTGCGGAATTGCTACCGAGAGCTGTCCCGCGCGGTGATCGCCGAGCACGACGGGCCTGGCGAGGCCGACGACCTGCCGTTCCGCTTGGTGGAGTCGGTCATCAACCGCCGCTCCGATGACGGCGCATGCCCGAGTGCCCATCCGGGGACGGTGGCCGAGGCCGCTTTGCGGGCGCTGGGCTGCGGTAGTGGTTTCGCCCGGATGTCGAAGGCGACCACGCAGCGTTTGAGGCTTTGGCCGGACGAACCAAACACTCGTGTCGGCGACTCCGGATAGGTCCGGTGCGGCCACCAGGCGGTCGACTTCCGCGGTGCCCTTGATCCCCGCCGGCTGGTTATCCCCAGTGTGGGTCTTATCCACACTGCGACGGCTGATGTGTGCGGGCGGCCATCGACGTCGGCGAATCTCAGTATGATCGAAAATATGTTCGATGCCACGGACCTGCCCGACCTCGACACGCTGCGCGAGGTCGACGACGCGGCCTTGGTGGCGGCGATCGGTGGATGGGCGCAGGCAGAGGCCGCCGCCGCGGCGCGCCGGCTGGCGGCGATCGCCGAATTGACCGGGCGGTGCTGTTATGACGACCCTGGACGGTCGCGGTGGGCCGCCGACGGCTGGGATGGGGTGGCCGCGCAGGTCGGTGCCGCGATGGACGTCAGCCACGGCAAAGCCTCGTCGCAGATGTATCTGGCCCAAGCACTCGATGAACGGCTGCCCAAGATTGCCGCCCTGTTCGCCGCCGGGCAGCTCAACACCGCGCTGGTGGCCGGCATCGTCTGGCGCACCACCTTGATCCAAGACCCGCGCGCCCTGGCCGCCGTCGATACCGCGCTGGCGTTCGATGCCCTGCACTACGGGCCGCTGTCAGCGGACAAAACCGCCCAGGCCATCGACGCGGTCATCGAGGCCCACGACCCAGCCGCGCTGCGCCGCTACCGCCAATATGCGCGCTCCCGCGACGTGGTCATCGAGCAGCGCAGCACCGACCATGCCACCACCCCGATGTGGGGCCGGCTGTATGCCCACGACGCCGAAGTACTCGATCGGCGCCTGTTGGCCATGGCTCACAGCGTGTGTGATGACGACCCGCGCACCATCGCCCAGCGCCGCGCCGATGCACTGGGAGCGTTGGCCGCCGGTGCCGAGGCGCTGGCTTGTGCGTGCGGCAACGACGACTGCCCGCTGCGCACCGGGCACAAACGCCCCACCGGAGCTCCGGTGGTCCACGTGGTTGCCCACGCCGAGAGCATCGAGACGCCCGCCGACAACCATCGCAACGGCGAGGAGCCACCACCGCCACCGGTTGACCCAAAGAATCTGTTGGCCCCAACGCAGCCCGTGCCCGAGCCCGATCCGCCGGTCAAAGCCCCACCGGCGCTGCTGCTTGGCGGGCCTCTGATTCCGGCTCCGTTACTGGCGGAGTTGATCGCCGCCGGGGCCATCGTCAAGCCGGTTCGCCATCCTGGTCCGGACAGCCTCCCCGAGTCGGGGTATCGGCCGTCGACGGCCCTGGATGAGTTCGTGCGCTGCCGGGATATGACGTGCCGCTGGCCCGGTTGTGATCGCCCGGCCCAGTCCTGCGATATCGAT
>NZ_QMEX01000095.1 GCF_003284925.1 Mycolicibacter senuensis | reverse complement strand
CAGAGTTCGGTGTGGCGAAGCACCCGGTCGTCGACCTCGGCGAGCCGGGCAGTGCAGTGCGCCACCTCGGCGTCGGCGGTCGCCAGCGCGGCCACCGCAGCGGCCCACTCGCCCGTCGGGCGTCCGGTGGGGGTGAAGTAGCGCGCGTATTCGGCGTCGATGCGTTCGATGAGAACGGGTTCGGTACCGCTGGGAGTGGCGGTGTCACCGGCGGCGACATCCAGCGCGCGAGACAGCGCGTCGCAGCCGGACAAATCCACCGCGGCCGTCGAGGCGGCCTGCAGCACCCGTTGTGCCTGCCACAGCCCGGTGTCCATGGTCTCGTCCAGCATGGCCCGGACCCGCTCGTGGGCCTCGTCACCGGTGAGCTGCTCCCGGCGGGGTTCCAACACCGTCAGCTGCGTGCGGGGCGCCTTATGGAAGCGTTTGTGGTAGACGAACCGGTAAGGGCCGGTGCTGATTTCGGCGGTGACTTCCGCGCCGACGTCGGCGTGGGTCGGCTTGACCTGTTTGACGTCCTTCTTGGCAGAGCGATCCTTGGACTCCAGCAGCAGGTCCAGCGCCTCGATCATCGAGGACTTGCCGATCTCATTGGCGCCGGCAACCACCACCACACCGTGATCAGGAAAGTCGATCTCGCGGTGCGCCACGCCGCGATAGTTGGTCAGGGTCAGCCGGTGCAGTCTCATGCCGCACCCCGGTCGACGAGCCGCAGCAACAGTGCCAGCGCGGCGTGGGCGTCATCGGCGCCGTCG
The DNA here is from genome assembly GCF_003284925.1 of Mycolicibacter senuensis. GTDB lineage: Bacteria > Actinomycetota > Actinomycetes > Mycobacteriales > Mycobacteriaceae > Mycobacterium > Mycobacterium algericum_A. Next base: position 13,550 of record NZ_QMEX01000095.1, on the reverse strand, counting down.
GTGTCACCGGCGCGGGCGGCGGCCACCAGTTCTTCGACCGCGTCGGCGGCGAATCCACCGAGCCCGAGGTCGGTGAACTCCCCGTCGGCGGGCACCACCGCCAGGTCGGTGTGGCGGTTCCAGGTGCCCGCCCAGGCGAACAGCCGCGCATACCGGTCCAGGCAGGCGTCGAGGGCGGCCCGGTCGGTGACGCTGAGCGAGCCCGTCAGCGCCAACTGCACCACGGTGCGGTCCTTGTCGGGCAGCTGGTCGAGGTTGATGTCCAAGTCGGCGACGTCGCGGCCGGTGTCCAGTTGGCGGTGCAGCGTGATGAACCGCCACCTGCCCACCCGGTGGGACTCGACGCTGACCGCGCCGCTGGTCTCGTCGATGTCGACGGTCAGCACGTGGCCGGGGTCGGGTTCGATGTCGTCGTAGTTGGTGACTTCCGGTGAGCCGGAGTACCAGATCCGGCCGGTGGCACCGACCCGGGTACGGGAGTGCTTGTCCCCCAAGGCGACGTAGCGAATCACGCCGCGGCCCAGCGCGTCCTCCAGCGCGGCGAGCCGGATTAGCGCCGGGTTGGTCGGGTCGGGGTCGAGCACGTCGACGCCGCCGTGGGCCAGCAGGATCCGGGTGGTGCCGTCGGCGGCCAGGCCCTCTAGCGCCGCGGCCGCCAAGTCGCAGGTGGGCCGCTTGGCGGGCCACGGTGCGGCGACGATCTCGACCCCGGGGCGCACCTGATGCGCCCCGGCGGCGTCGAGGACGACGACGTTGTCGGGGCGTTCGGCGGTGAACAACGCACTGGTGTAGACCGATGCGGCGTTGAGCGGGTCGTGGTTTCCGGGCAGCAGGAACACCGGAATCCCGATGGTGCGCATGGCTTCCAGTGATTGACTGACGACCTCGGGGGCGAGCTGATTGTCATCGAACACATCCCCGGCGACGACGACGAACTCTGCACCCGTCTGCGCGGCGAGCGCGCCGAGGCCGGCCACCGCGTCGCGCCTGGCCGCCGAATAGCGCGGCTGAGCGTCACCGGCCAGAAAGTGCCGGGTCATGCCGAGCTGCCAGTCGGCGGTGTGCAGGAATCGCATGTCTGTCGTCCTTTCACCTGGCTGGGGCCGGGCACCGCGAGTGTATGGCCGTCCACCGACAAGTCCGCGGACCCTGATCGGCAGGTCTCGGCGTGCGGGGACGACGCCGGTCCCGCACGTCACACTCGACACATCCGTCACGCCGCGGGCGCAGGTGGGCCGTCCGCAACGGCCGGCGCCGGCGACGTCGCGCCGCTCACCTCACCGGCCGCGCTGGCCTAACCTTGGGCGGATGAACGCCGCACCGCGCACGCTGATCCTGCTTCGCCACGCCAAGTCGGACTATCCGCCCGGGGTCGCCGACCATGACCGGCCGCTAGCCAAACGCGGGATACGCGAGGCCGGACTGGCCGGGGACTGGTTACGCGCCAACGCGCCGACCATCGACCGGGTGCTCTGCTCGACGGCCACCCGTACCCGAAACACCCTGGAGCGCACCGGCATCGACGCTGCCGTCAGCTATCTCGACGAGCTCTATGACGCCATGCCCGGAACCGTCATCGCCGCGATCAACACCGTCGGTCACGACGTCGGCACCCTGCTGGTGATCGGCCACGAGCCGACGATGTCAAGCGTCGCGCTGGGGCTCGCGGGTGCAGCGGGCACCGACGCCGCTGTTGCCCAACAGATCTCGGAGAAGTTCCCGACGTCGGGCATAGCGGTGTTACGCGTCAGCGGTGGCTGGGCGGACGTGGAGCCGGGGTCAGGGGCGCTCGTCGGGTTTCACGTGCCGCGTTAGCTTCACCTCAGCGCTTGGGTTCGCAAGCCAAGCCGTCGCCGTCGCGATCAAGCCTCGACGAGTAGGCATCGTCCCCTTCGGGGATGTTGTACCGGCCGTCGGCGTGGGCTTCGGAGCAGTTCTGGTACGGCGGGCCGGCCGAGACAGCCGGCGCGAGAACAACGCCAATGGCCGCTGTGCTCGCGGCTACCGCGGCGAGAAAAAGGTGACGCTTCATGGCAGCTGACTGTAGCGGTCCCGCACCCCCGCGACGCAGGATTCGGCGAGGGCACAGCAATCCAAGCGGACTGGTGCGCGCGCGACCAGGAGACGGGCTTCGCCGGCTTGACCGGTAGGCGGATCCAGACGCCGTCAAGACCGTCCCGACCGGGAGTTGTCGCTCGAAGCCGGGCACATGCGGCGCGACCAAGCGATACGGCGCCAGACCGCTACATCACCGCGCCTACGAATTCGTCTGCAGCGTCAGTTCCATCAGCTTGATGGCCTGCTCGCACGCATCGATACCGGGCGCCTGCGGGTTCACCCACCAGCCGACCACGCCGGCGGCGTCACTGGCCACCCCGCACGCACCGTTGGGATCAGCCGGACGCATCACGATCGACGGCACGCCCACGATCGACTTGTTCTCGATCTGATACTGCAAGAACTCGGCGACCTTGCGTTCGTTGTCCAGGCTGCCCTGCTCGAACCAGAACCGGGTGATGTCGATCAGCCCGGCCGGGTTGGCCGCCTGCCAGCGGCAGATCGCGCCGACGAAGGTGCTCTGGATGTCCAGCGGATCCGCCCCCACCGTCTTGGCCAGGATGTCGGTGGTCAGCACCTCGCACTCCTTGAGCAGGTTGGGGTACTGCCGTTCGGAGTTGTTGTTGCGCTGGGTGTCACCGGCGCCGGCCTTGACCGCGGTGCCGCCGACCTCACGGGAGCAGCCCGTCAAGCTGATCATCACCGCCAACACGCAGGCGGCACTGGCGAGAATCCGGCGGCTCATTTGGCGTTCGCAATCGACTGGCGGGTCAGTTCCTTGGCGACGTCGCACGGGTCCGGGAACGGTTTCTGCGCGAAACTGACCGACCACTCGATGAAGTCGTCCTTGAACTGGATCCCGATCTCACACAGGTTGTCGCCCATCGTCGGCGCGGTGCCGATCGCGATGAAGCCGCTGTGGCCGTCGATGTTGATGTCCTCCACCGACGTGCGCGACACCTCTTCGGTCTTGCGTTCCCGCCCGATCGGGCTGCCCCGATACCAGGAGAAGGAGAAGTGCGGGCCCATAATGCCGCCGCGGGCCAGCCACTGGCAGCCCGCCGAGTTCTGTGCGGTGTTCACCAGCCCGGACACCCGGGTCAGGTTGGTGACGGTCTCGTCGCTCACGCCCCCGCACTGCGGGAACAACGGCCCGTGGGTGCTCTGATCGGACTTCGACGCCGGCGACTCGCCGGACTGGGCGTCGGTCGAGCCGGAGTCAGAACACCCGGCGACCATCGGAATCACGGCAGCGACCGCCAAGGCCGGGACCGTCAGTTTGAGCCGCACACGATGCACTGTAGCGGCACCACCGGCCACCAACCACGACACACCGGGTGACCAGTGGCTTTGTGTCGCGCCGCGACCGTCGCTGCCGCGGCCGGTGCACCCCGGTGTGCGACAGTAACCCCATGCTTCTGGCGCTGCTGCGCTGCTACATCAAGCCGTACCGGTGGCCGGTCGCGGCGCTGATGACGCTGCAGCTGATCAGCACGCTGGCCTCGCTGTACCTGCCGACCCTCAACGCCTCGATCATCGACGACGGGGTGGTGCGCGGCGACACCGCCGTCATCACCCGGCTGGGCGCGGTGATGCTGGCGGTCACCGGCCTGCAGGTGATGTGCGCGGTGGCGGCGGTCTACTTCGGTGCGCGCACCGGCACCGGTTTCGGCCGGGATCTGCGCCGGGCGGTGTTCACCCGGGTCATCGGGTTCTCCGAGCGCGAGACCACCCGGTTCGGCACGCCGACGCTGCTGACCCGCACCACCAACGACGTCCGCCAGATCCAGCTGGTGGTGCAGTTGGGCGCGACCGTGCTGGTCGCCGCGCCGATCATGAGCATCGGCGGACTGCTGATGGCGCTGCACCAGGACGGCGGGCTGGCCTGGCTGCTGGCGGTGGCCGTGCCGGTGCTGGCCGGGGCCAACTACGCGATCGTGGTGAAGATGCTGCCGCTGTTTCGCCGCATGCAGATGCTGATCGACAACATCAACCGGGTGCTGCGCGACCAGCTCACCGGGATCCGGGTGATTCGGGCGTTCGCCCGCGAGGCCCACGAGCAAGACCGGTTCGCCCGCGCCAACCACGCCCTGTCGGACACCTCGCTGGCCGTCGGGAACCTGCAAGCTCTGATGCTGCCGGCCACCACACTGATCATCAACGCCTCCAGCGTCGCGCTGATCTGGTTCGGCGGCCTGCGCATCGACGCCGGACACATGCAAGTCGGCTCGCTGATCGCCTTCCTGTCCTATTTCATGCAGATCCTGATGGCGGTGCTGATGGCCACCATGGTGGTGGCGATCCTGCCGCGCGCCTCGGTGTGCGCCGAGCGGATCACCGAGGTGCTGTCCACCGAGCCGACGATCGCCACGCCGGCGCACCCGGTGACACCGGCTGTCGCCACCGGCGAGGTCCGGCTTGCCGGGGTGGGTTTCCGCTATCCCGGCGCCGACCGGGCGGTGCTGCGCGACGTGTCCTTTGTTGCGTCGCCCGGGACGACCACCGCGATCGTCGGCTCCACCGGGTCGGGGAAATCCACGCTGGTGTCGCTGATCTGCCGGCTGCGCGACGTCACCGAGGGCGCGGTGCTCATCGACGGCGTGGACGTGCGCGACCGCGACCCCGAACAATTGTGGTCGGGCATCGGGCTGGTGCCGCAACGCGGCTACCTGTTCTCCGGCACCGTCGCCGACAACCTGCGCTACGGCGCCCCGGCCGGCACATCGGTCAGCGATGAGCAGCTGTGGGAGGCGTTGCGGGTGGCCGCCGCCGACGATTTCGTGGCCGCACACCGTGACGGGCTGGCGATGCCGGTGGCCCAGGGCGGCATCAACCTGTCCGGGGGGCAGCGGCAACGGCTGGCGATCGCCCGGGCGGTGATCCGCCGGCCTTCGATCTATCTGTTCGACGACGCGTTCTCCGCACTGGACACCCACACCGATGCCGCGGTGCGCGCCGCCCTGGCAGAGGTCGCCGCCGCGGCGACGGTGATCATCGTGGCGCAACGGATCTCGACGGTCACCCGGGCCGATCAGGTGATCGTCGTCGACGACGGGCGGGTGGTCGGCGCCGGCACCCACCAGCGGCTGCTGGCCGAGTGCCCCGCCTACGCCGAGCTCGCCGAATCCCAGTCCTTGGCAGGTGAGCCGGCGTGACGGACCCGGTGATGGATCCGGCCGCACGAGCCGCCGATTTCTCGGTGACCGCGATGCGGCTGGTGCGCCGGATGGGCCCGCAGCGCCGGTTGATCGCCGCGGTGATCGGTTTGTCGCTGGCCGGTATCGCGATCGGGGTGGCCGGGCCGCGGATCCTGGGGCACGCCACCGACCTGATCTTCAACGGGGTGATCGGCCGCGGCCTGCCCGCGGGCATGAGCAAGCAGCAGGCGATCGAGGCCGCCCGGGCCGCCGGCAACGGCACCTATGCCGACATGCTGTCCGGGATGGACGTGGTGCCCGGCGCCGGCGTCGACTTCGCCGCGGTGGCACGCACCCTGGCGCTGGCGATGGGACTGTATCTGCTCGGCGCGGTGATGATCGGTACCCAGGCCCGGCTGCTCAACGTGATCCTGCAGCGCACGCTGCGCACGTTGCGCCGCGACGTCGAGGACAAGGTGCACCGGTTGCCGTTGCGCTACTTCGACACCCAGCGCCGCGGTGAGCTGCTGAGCCGGGTCACCAACGACGTCGACAACACCGCCACGTCGGTGTCGATGACGGTCAGTCAGCTGTTCAGCTCGGTGCTGACCGTGCTGGTGGTGCTGGCGATGATGCTGTCCATCTCGCCGCTGCTGGCCGCGGTCACGCTGCTGGGGGTGCCGGTGTCGCTGCTGGCGGTGCGGTGGATCACCCGGCGTTCGCAACGACTGTTCGCCGCGCAGTGGGCTGCCACCGGGCGGCTCAACGCCCACCTGGAGGAGACCTACAGCGGCTTCACACTGGTGCGCACATTCGGCCACCGCGACTGGGCGCAGCAGCGCTTCGATGAGCACAACAACGAGCTGTACCGGGCCGGGTTCGGCGCCCAGTTCTTCTCCGGTCTGGTGGCACCGGCCACCGGGCTGGTCGGCAACCTCGGCTACGTGGCGGTCGCGGTGATCGGCGGCTTTCAGGTGGCGACCGGCCAGATCACCCTGGGCAGCATCCAGGCGTTCATCGCCTACGTGCGGCAGTTCAACCAGCCACTGGGCAACCTGGCGGGCATGTACAACACCCTGCTGTCCGGGGCGGCCAGCGCCGAGCGGGTGTTCGCCTTCCTCGACGAACCCGAGGAGCCGGCGGCACCGCCGTCGGTCAAGTCGCTCAACGGTTCCGGCGGGCGCGTCGAGTTCCGCGACGTCAGCTTCGGCTACCGGCCCGGTGTCCCGGTGATCGAAGACCTGTCACTGCGCATCGAGCCGGGCAGCACGGTGGCGATCGTCGGGCCGACCGGGGCCGGCAAGACCACGCTGGTCAACCTGCTGATGCGCTTCTACGAGGTGGACCGCGGGCAGATCCTGATCGACGGGGTGGACATCGCAGACGTGGACCGCGCCGCGCTGCGGTCGTCGATCGGGATGGTGCTGCAGGACACCTGGCTGTTCACCGGCACCATCGCCGACAACATCGGCTACGGCCGCCCCGACGCCACCGAGGACGAGGTGCTCGCGGCCGCGCGCGCCGCCCACGTCGACGCCTTCGTGCGCACCCTGCCGAAGGGCTATGCCACCCGGGTCAGCGACGACGGCGCCGGCATCAGCGCCGGGGAGAAACAGCTGATCACCATCGCGCGGGCCTTCCTGGCCCGCCCGCAACTGCTGATCCTCGACGAGGCGACCAGCTCGGTGGACACCCGCACCGAACTGCTGATCCAGCGGGCGATGCGCGAATTGCGCCGGGACCGCACGAGTTTCATCATCGCCCACCGACTGTCCACGATCCGCGACGCCGATGTGATCCTGGTGATGCAGGCCGGCCGCATCGTCGAACAGGGCACTCACGCCGAGCTGCTGGCCCGCCGCGGGGCGTACTGGGCGATGGCCGAGGACAGTTGAGAATTCGGGTCAGATCCCCCATTGCTGACCAGTGGTCACCGGCGTAGATTCGTGCCCGAAGCAGGCCCGGTCGTGACCGATCCGAAGAGCTGGTCCAGTGGGTGGAAGCCAGCCGCGCAGGAAGTGTGAGACGCCCCCCACGTCCTTCCGGGCCTGCCCCATGTCTCGCCGATCAGCCCTTGACGTGCAGCACCTCGGCGAGTGCACGTCGCGGTGTCGGCTCCGGCACCTTCTCCAGCGCCGGTGTGCCGCCGATCCGGATCAGGACCTGCGGTAGGTCATCGCGACCGGCCACCCCGGCCAGCATGGCCCGCCCGGCCGGCACCTCGGTCACATGCGTCACCGGGCAGGCGGCCAAGCCCGCCATGGTGCATTCCAGCAGCACCGCCGAGAGCGCCTCGCCGCAGGCCAGCGTGTCCGACGGATTGTCGGTGGCCGTCGACAGCAGCACGATCGTTGCGTGGTCGTCGCCGACCTCGACACGACGCTCCCGATTACGGGTGACCGGGAAGGCGCGCCCGATGTCGACCCGGTCGCTTTCGGCGGCCGACACCAGCGCGCTCTGCGGAATCCCATCCCGGACCTCGAACGGTGCCGTCCACCAGTTGATTTCGGCATGATATGCCGCGTCGTAGAGTCGCAGCGCCTCGGAGAGCTGGGACACCTCGGCCAGCTTGGAGCGCACCTCGTCGCCGAGCACGCACAGCCGCACCGGATCGTCGACACTGCCACGCAGCACCGCCTCGAACGGCTCCCAGTTGCTCGGTGCCATGAACGGCAGCCGATCAGTGCGCCGCAGCAGGATCGCGTTGGCCCGATAGCGCTGCACATCGCTGACGCGCCCGCCGGGGGTGAAGCCGATCGAGGCCAGGTGGTCCGGCCGCTGCGCATCCGGGAACCGCTCCACCTCGGCTGTCCAGCCGGCGGCGGCCATCGCCACCCGCAGGTGATCGAGCACCGCGCCGCAACTGATCAACGCCTCGCGCGCCGACTGATCGCCGTGCACCGCTCGAGTCGGTTCCAAAAACAATTCCAGTCGGCCGCGCTCGGCAACCCATCGCCACGGCTGGCTGTTGTGCAGCGACGGCGCCCGGCATGCCAGCCGCACCGCTTCGGTGAGAACCTCGAGATCGACCATCGTGTCCGGCATCAGCCACCTCCAACCGTTGCCTCCAGGCTCCCAGTCCCGGTGCAGCCGCGACAGGGGCCGTTGGTCACCGGCCGGTCGGCGTTGGTCCGCAGCCCGCGTCCGTCGTCGCCGATTGCCGACCATGTCGTCAGCTGCCCGCCGCACAGCGACAAATTAACGCGTTGTCGCTACGAGGCGGGCAAAAATCATGCGCCCCCGAGCCGGGACGGACAGCGCTCAGGCCGGTGCAGCGCGCCGAACCCGGAACACGCTGACCTCGCCCTTGATGCCTTTGAGGTGTCGCGCCCCGGCGAACGACCAGCGGAAGGCGTCGTCATCGGCGAGGGCCGCCTGCACCGGCCCGGCGACCAGCACCGACCCGGGACGCGCCGCCCCGGTCACCCGGCTGGCCAGATTCACCGGGCTGCCGAACCAGTCCCCGACCCGGCTCACCGCCTCCCCCGCCGCGACACCGGCACGCAGCCGCGGCAGGCTCTCATCGGCCGCGGCCGCCTCGACCAGCCGCAGCACCGCATCGACCAGGGGCGCCGGCTCCGGGCACACGAACATCACCGCGTCGCCGATGGTCTTGATGAACCGCACCGGCGGAACGGCGATCTCCCGCGCCAGCCCCGTCAGCCGCTCGGCGAGCTGGACCAGTTCCTCGGGCGGGACCAGCTCGCCGAGCCGGGTGAAGCCCACCAGGTCGGCGAACGCGACGGTGATGTGCCGCGCACCAGGCAGGGGTGCGCCCGCGGCCCGCTCCCCGGCGTTGACGGCGTCGGTGTCGAACTGATGACGCAGCTGCATCAGCAACATGTCCTCCACGAACGGGCCCAGCAGCGGCGCCAGCCGGCCCACCAGCTCCTGGGAGCGTTGCGCGATCTGCAGCTCGGTGGCACCCGGCTCCACGATGGCCGCCAGCATCGCCGCACGCATCGGGTCGACGGCGTGCGCCAACCCGTCGGCCAGCACCCGCAGCGTCTGCAGGGCGTGCTCGACATCGATGCCCGCCTCGATGAATCGCCGCGCGTGCACCGCGATGTTGCCGTCGGCGCGCATCTGCACCGCCGCATCGGGATCGTCCACCCAGGGCAGCCCGACCGCGCGCTGCAGGCGCTGCAGCAGCTCGAGGTCCACTCCGGCGGATTCGCTGATCTCACGCGCCGAGACGTAGCTGCCGTCGTCACCGATCAGCCGCCGCGACGCCAACAGCATCGGGGACGCGGAGACGCGGATCTCCTCGGCGCTGATGCCCTGCCCCAGCAGCCATTCGATCAGTTCGGCGCGTTCGGCCCGCGCGTCACCGTCGAGCCCGTCGAGCAGGTCTTCGATCTGGGGATCAGCCACGCCCGCAAACGTATCTCCCGGCAGACTGTCGGTGTGGCTGAAGTCTTCGACTCCCTGACCGACGAAAGGTTGCGGGCCCGCAACACCATCAAGTGGAACCACTACGACCCCGACGTGCTGCCGCTGTGGATCGCCGAGATGGACTTCCCCACCGCGCCGGCGGTGCTCGACGGGGTGCGGGCCTGGGCATCCGACGAGGAGTTCGGTTATCCGGCGCTGGGCTCGCCCGACCTTCCGGTGGCGACCGCGCGCTGGTGCGAGCAGCGTTACGGCTGGGCCGTGCGGCCCGAGTGGGTGCGCACCGTGCCCGACGTCCTCAAGGGCATGGAAGTGGTCATCGCGTTTCTCACCCGCCCGGAGAGCCCGGTGGCGCTGCCGGTGCCGGCCTACATGCCGTTCTTCGACCTGCTGCAGGTCTCCGGGCGGCAGCGAGTGGAGATCCCGATGTTGCAGCAGGATTCCGGACGCTACGTGATCGATCTGGATGCGCTGGACGCCGCGTTCGCCGCCGGCGCCGGGTCGCTCGTCCTGTGCAATCCGAACAATCCGCTGGGCACCGCGTTCACCGCCGCCGAGATCAGCGCGATCGTCGAGATCGCCGCGCCTCACGGGGCCAGGGTGATCGCCGACGAGATCCACGCACCGCTGGTCTACGACGGCCGCCACGTGCCCGCCGCCTCGGTCTCCGAGGCCGCCGCCGACACCGTCGTCACGCTGATGTCGGCCTCCAAGGGCTGGAACCTGCCCGGTCTGATGTGCGCCCAGGTGATCCTGACCAACCAGCGCGACGTCGACGCGTGGCGCCGCATCAACATGCTGCACGTCATGGGCGCTGCCACCGTCGGCATCCGCGCCAACATCGCCGCCTACCGCCACGGCGCCGACTGGCTCGACGGCTTGCTGACCTACCTGCGGGCCAACCGCGACCACCTGAGCAAGGTGCTGCCCGCGGCGGTGCCGGGACTGCGGGTCAACCGGCCCGAGGCCACCTACCTGGCCTGGGTTGACTTCCGGGAATTGACGCTGCCCGCCGAGCCGGCCGACTACCTGCTGGCCAACGCACGCGTGGCATTGAGTCCGGGCATCCCGTTCGGGGCCGGGCCCGGCTTTGCGCGGCTGAACTTCGGCACCACCCGAGCGATCCTGGACCGGGCCATCGACGCGATGGCCGGCGCGCTCAACGGCTAGGCGCCGTAGCGGGCGGCATATTCACCCGGGGTGCAGCCCAGCATCAAACGGAAATCGTTGACGAAGTGCGGCTGGTCATACCAGCCGAGCCGCACCGCCAGATCGGCGAAATCCGTCGCGGGACGGGTCTCGATCTCCAGCGCCGCCTGCTGAAGCCGGTAGCGGCACAGCACCCACTTCACCGGCACCCCGACGTAGCGTCGGAACACCCGCTGCGTGGTGCGGGTACTCCAGGGCGAGATGTCCATCACCTGTTCGACGCGGCGCAGACCGTCATCGTCGCGAATCCGGTCCACCAGGGTGCGCAATGCCCGGTAGGTACGGTCCGGCTCGGGCGCCGCGGCGGCGATCAGCCCATCGAGGGCGGCCGAGACCGCGGCAACATCCTCGTCGAGAACCCATGGCTCGCCGGCCAATTCGGTGTGCGCCGCCACGACCTTGTCGGTGACCGCGCCGGCGTCGCGCCCGAACCGCGCGGCGTAGCCGCCGGGCCGGAACCGGGCGCCGACCACCGCGCCGCACCCGCTGATCCGGGTCTGGAACACCCGCGTGACGACGCCGTGCACCAGCGTCGCCGGCAGCCGGTGGCCGTGCCGCAGCTGATCGGTCCCCCACTCGTGGGTCAGGTGCACCGCCGGGAAGGTGATCACCGCGTTGTCGTGCGGATCGCGGCCGCGCAGATCCCAGCGGACCGACCAGAAATGCTCGACGAATTCGTCGTTCGGCGGTGTCGGAGCCCAACGGGTCAGATCGAAAGCCGACGTCGAACCGGCACGGCCCACCACGCCAAGCTGCGCCTGCGTTGTCGTGTTTTTACAAGATCGCACCCCGCCGAGGGTACGAAACTCGGGGCCATGACCGTCAATCCGATTCCCCCGGGCTACACCAGCCTGACCCCGTTCCTGTGCGTCGGCCGCGCCGCAGACGCGATCGACTTCTACACCGCGGTGTTCGGCGCCACCGTTATCGACCGCATGGACGGACCGGACGGCACCGTTGCGCACGCCGAACTCGACTTCGGCAACGGCCGGCTGCAGCTGTCGGATCCGCAGCCGGACTACCGACTGACCGCGCCCGGCGAGGACTGTGACGTGGTCACCCACTCGATGGCGCTGTACTGCCCCGATGTCGACGCCGTCGTCGCCAGCGCCGCGCAGGCCGGTGCCGTCATCCGCGAACCTGCACAGACCTTCGTCACCGGGGACCGGTTCGCCTCGATCCGCGACCCGTTCGGGCAACGCTGGACCGTGATGACCCGCGTCGAGGACATCTCACCCGCCGAGCGGGACCGGCGACTGTCGCAGTGGGCCGAGCAGGGCCGCTGAGCGCCAGCCGCTACGGTGGCGACATGTCCTGCGTGTTCTGCGCCGTGGTGGCCGGTGACGCCCCGGCCGTGCGGATCTTCGAAGACGACGACTACCTGGCGTTCCTCGACATCCGGCCGTTCACCCGCGGCCACACCCTGGTGATCCCCAAACGGCATTTCGTTGACCTGACCGACACCCCGGCGCCCACCCTGGCCGGCATGGTCGCGGTCGGTCAGCGGGTTGCCCGGGCGGCTCGGGCGTCCGGGCTGCACGCCGATGGCAACAACCTGGCGATCAACGACGGCAAGGCGGCGTTTCAGAGCGTGTTCCACATCCACCTGCACGTGGTGCCGCGCCGAAGCGGCGACAAGCTGTCCTTCGCCAAGGGCATGCTGGTGCGCCGCGATCCCGACCGCGAGCACACCGGGGAGCTGCTGCGCGCGGCGGTGGCACGGTTGGACGCTGCTGCGCCAGACTGAGTCATGGACATTTCCAGCTGGGTCGAGGATCAACTCGGGGTGCGACTGCTGCGGCTGCACGACAAGCTGTATCAGGGCAGCAACGGACGGATCGGGCACCGGTTTCCCGGCCTCCCGCCCAGCCTGCTGTTGCACACCGTCGGCGCCAAGACCGGCCAGGCCCGCACCAATTCACTGACCTACGCCCGAGACGGGGACAGCTACCTGATCGTCGCGTCGATGGGCGGGGCGCCGCGCTCTCCCGGCTGGTACCACAATCTCAAGGCGCACCCGGACGTCGAGATCAATGTCGGGCCGCGACGCTTGGCCGTCACGGCGCGGCCGGTGCTGCCCGGCGACCCCGACTATGCCCGGCTGTGGCAGATCGTCAACGCCAACAACGCCCACCGTTATGAGGCCTACCAGCGGCGCACCTCCCGGCTGATCCCGGTGGTGGTCTTGGCACCCAGGGTCGCGTCCACTTAACCGTCCGTGTTTCTGCCTGCGGATTCCACTTGTCCGTTGTTCAGTGCTTGCTTAGGTAGTACTTTGGCTGGACCACGCTGTCGCGCGTGGGCCTACGGGCAGGCTTCGCCCTCGATCTAGGCAAGGTGGGCGATGCGCCGACGTAATTCAAAGCCAAGTCACCGGCGCCGGACCCGCACCGCGATCGGCGCCGTGCTGGCCGCCGGCGCCATCGGCGGGACGTTCGGGCTCGGCCCCGTCGCTCCCGCACCGTCGGCGCACGCCGATGCGGACCTGGACTGGCTCATCGACCTGTTCACGCCGGGGGTGGCCGCCGACTCCGACCCATTCGACGCCGCGGCACTGTTCGACCAGTTGATCTACGACCCGCTGCACGCCCAACTCCAGGCCTGGATCACCAGCCCCTTCGGCGAACAGATCAACGACGGCATCAACCAGCTGCTCGGGTCCTACGTGATCGGCAACGGTCTCGACGGGACGGCGGAGAACCCCAACGGCGGCGCCGGCGGCCTGTGGTTCGGCGACGGCGGCAACGGCTACGA
>NZ_QMEX01000094.1 GCF_003284925.1 Mycolicibacter senuensis | reverse complement strand
GCAGGATCAGGCTGGCCACCTGCGCCGGACTGGCCATCGAGGCGGCCACCGCTTCGGCCGCATCCCGGCCGATCTCGGTCCCCGCGCCGGTGCGGCGCACCCAGCCGTGGGTCCAGTCCGTCAGCGGCTCGATGTCGGATTCCAGTGGTGCGTCGTACTTCTTGTGGTAGGTGGCGTGGTCACCGATGACGTTGACCACCGGCACGTGCGCCCGGCGGGCGTTGTGCAGGTTGGCCAGGCCGTTACTGAGCCCGGGCCCCAAGTGCAGCAGGGTGGCCGCCGGCTTCCCGGCGATGCGGGCATAGCCGTCGGCCGCGCCGGTCACCACTCCTTCGAACAGACACAACACCCCCCGCATCTGCGGCACCGAATCCAGCGCGGCCACGAAATGCATCTCGGACGTGCCGGGGTTGGCGAAGCAGACCTGCACGCCGCTGTCGACCAGGGTGGTGATCAGGGCCTGTGCTCCGTTGGTCATGAGGTTGCCTTTCTTCGTCCCGCCGAGCCGGAATCCTCCGACGCGACACGCCGTCCGGGCGTCGCGACGTATCCGGTCGCAGCGGTTGTCCTATAGAAGCACGCCGGGGTTGAGGATCCCGGCGGGGTCGAAGGCGTCCTTGATCCGGCGCATCAGCGCGATCTTGACCGGGTCCTCTAACTCCAGGAAGTGTTGCGTCTTGGCCCGGCCGAGGCCGTGCTCGCCGGAGATCGCACCGCCCAACCCCATCGCCGCCGCGAAGATGTCGTGCAGCAGTCGGTGCCGGACCTCGTCGTCGGCGCAGAACACCGCCAGGTGCACGTTGCCGTCTCCGGCGTGCCCGCATCCGACCACGCCCGCGCCGGCCGCTTGCGCGGATTGCTGCGCCCGGGTGAAGAACTCGTGCATCACCGCACGCGGAACCACCACGTCGATGACATCGTGGGCACCGGCGGCCTTGGCCGTCCAGAACGCCTTCTCGCGCGCCTCGATCAGCGCGTGCGCCGAGTTTCCTTCCAGTACGTAGACATCGACTGCACCCAATGAGCCCAGCAGTTCGCCCAACATCGCCACGTCGTCGTCGAGGCGGGCATGGTCGCGGTTCTCCAGCCCGATCACCAGGTGCGCTTCGGCGCTGTCACGGACCTCGTCGGGGATACCCAGGTTGAGGTGCTGTGCGTAGCTGATCGCCGCCAGGGTGAGTTTGTCGACGTATTCCAGGATCACCGGGTCCACGCCGCTGCGCACCACCGTCGGCACGGCGCGCATCACCGCCGGCAGATCGGCGAACGGCGCCAGCAATGTCGCCGAGTGGGCCAGCCGCGGGTAGAGCCGCACCGTGATCTCGGTGGCCAGCGCGCAGGTTCCCTCCGAGCCGATGATCAGCTGGGTCAGGTCGTATCCGGTGGACAGTTTGGTGATCCGGCCGCCGGTGCGGATGAGCTCGCCGGTCGGCAGCGCCGCCTGTAATCCGAGCACGTTGTGGCGGGTCACCCCGTATTTCACCGCGCGCATGCCGCCGGCGTTGGTGCCGACGTTGCCGCCGACACTGGCCGACAGCTCCCCCGGGAAGACGGTGTACATCAATCCCGTCGCGGCGGTTGCGGTGTCGAGGTCGGCCAGCGTGACCCCGGGCTGCACCACGGCGACCTGGTTGTCGGTGTCGATCTCAAGGACCGTCGCCATCTTCTCGAAGGAGATCAGCAGGCCGTCGGCGCAGGGTCGCGCGCCGGCCGACAACCCGGTGCCCGACCCGCGGGCGGTCACCGGGATTCTGGCGTCGGTCGCGGCGGCCAGCAGCGCTGCGACCTGTTCGGCGGTCTGTGGGCGGGCGACGTAGCGCGGTGTCACCGGCGCCCCGACCAGTGCCTCATCGTGGGTGTAGTCCGGGCCGATCTGCTCACCGGTGAGCAGGCCGGCCGCGCCGACGATGTCAGCGAACCGATGGGCAGCGTCGGCCTGCGCGCTGTCTAGCATGCCCATGCCGGCCCCTCACTTTCCGAATCCGGCGTCCCGCAGCGCCTGGGCCATCGACCCGCCGGCCGGGGCCGCGTCCCGGCGCCCGGCACCGTGACCGGGTCGCCGCCCCCGATTCTGCTTGCCGGTGTCGCGGCCCGCAGCCGGTTTGGCGGCCGAGCCGCGCTCCGGCTTGTCGCGCAGTCGCAGACTGAGTCCGATCCGCTGGCGGTCGACGTCGACGCTGACGACCTTGACCTTCACCACCTGGCCGGAACGGACCACCTCGTGCGGGTCGGAGACGAAACGGTCCGCCATCGCCGAGACGTGCACCAGGCCGTCCTGGTGGACTCCGACGTCGACGAAGGCGCCGAAGGCGGCGACGTTGGTCACCACCCCTTCCAGAACCATGCCCACTTTGAGGTCGGCGACCTTCTCCACGCCCGCGGCGAACGTCGCCGTGGCGAACACCGGCCGCGGGTCACGGCCCGGCTTCTCCAACTCGGTGAGGATGTCGGTCACCGTGGGAACCCCGAAGCGGTCGTCGGCGAAATCGGCGGGCCGCAACGACCGCAGCAGTCGTTCGTCGCCGATGATCTCGGCCAGTGCGACGCCGGCGCGGTCCAGGATCCGGCGGACCACCGGGTATGCCTCCGGATGCACCCCGGAGCAGTCCAGCGGGTCGTCGCCATCGCGGATCCGCAGGAACCCGGCGCACTGCTCGAATGCCTTGGGCCCCAACCGCGGCACGTCGCGCAGGGCGGCCCGACTCCGGAACGGCCCGGCCTGTTCGCGGTGCGCCACGATGGCTTCGGCCAGTGATTCCGAGACGCCCGAAACTTTGGCCAGCAGGGGTGCCGACGCGGTGTTGAGGTCGACGCCGACGGCATTCACGGCGTCTTCGACCACCGCGTCGAGGCTGCGCGCCAGGTTGCCCGGCGAAACGTCGTGCTGGTACTGGCCGACGCCGATGGACTTCGGTTCGATCTTGACCAGCTCGGCCAGCGGGTCCTGCAGTCGCCGCGCGATCGACACCGCCCCGCGCAGCGTGACGTCGAGGTCGGGTAGTTCGTGTGCGGCGTAGGCCGACGCCGAGTAGACCGACGCGCCGGCCTCGCTGACCATCGCCTTGGCCGGCGCGGCGGCGCCGGCGGCCTTGAGGTCGGCGATCAGCTCACCGGCCAGGGCGTCGGTCTCCCGCGAGGCGGTGCCGTTGCCGACGGCGATCAGCTCCACGCCGTGGCGGGCGACCAGCGCAGCCAGCATCGCCTTGGCCTCGTCCCATCGCCGTTGCGGCTGGTGCGGGAAGATTGCGCAGGTGTCGAGCACCTTGCCGGTACCGTCCACCACCGCCACCTTGACGCCGGTACGAAACCCCGGGTCCAGCCCGAGGGTGGTGCGGTTGCCGGCCGGGGCGGCCAGCAGCAGGTCCTTGAGGTTGGTGGCGAACACTGCCACCGCATCGGATTCGGCGCGTTGCTTCAGCCGCATCCGGGCGTCGACGGCGGCCGAAAACGCCAGCCTGGTCTCCCAGGCCCACCGCACCGTCTCGGCCAGCCAGGGCGTCGCCTGGCCGGGCGCGGCCATGTCCACCCCGAGCGACTCGGCCACCATCGCCTGGTAGGGCTCGGCGTCGCCGCCGCCAAAGGTCAGCGCCAGCGCCTCCTCCTTCTCGCCGCGCAGTACCGCCAGCACCCGGTGCGACGGCATCGTCTCCAACGCCTCACTGAACTCGAAATAGTCCCGGAATTTCTGTGCGGCAGCACTTTTCGCAGCCTCTTCTGACCGAGGCGCGGTGCGCAGCGTCCCGCAGGACCAGAACTTCTCCCGCACGGCCCCCACCAGTTCGGCATCCTCGGCGGCGCGCTCGACCAGGATGGCACGCGCGCCCTCCAGCGCCGCCGCGGCGTCGGCGACATCCTCGCCGGTGAATTCCCCGGCGAGCTGTTGCGGGTCCAGCATCGGGTCGGCCAGCAATCGGTCGGCCAGCGGTTCCAGACCGGCCTCGCGGGCGAGCTGCGCCTTGGTGCGGCGCTTCGGCTTGTACGGCAGGTAGATGTCCTCGACCCGCGCCTTGGTGTCAGCGGCCAGCAGCGCGGTGCGGAGCTCATCGGTGAGCTTGCCCTGCTCCTCAATCGAGGCCAGCACGGCGGCCCGGCGGTCGTCGAGTTCACGCAGGTAACGCAGTCGCTCCTCAAGGGTTCGGAGCTGCCCGTCATCCAGGCTGCCGGTGACCTCCTTGCGGTAGCGGGCGATGAACGGCACCGTCGCCCCCTCGTCGAGCAACGCGACAGCCGCGGCGACCTGTCGTTCAGCCACCGCCAATTCCTCGGCGAGGCGGGCGTTTACCGGTTTGAGGGCGAGCTTCGCGGTCACGCCGACGGACCCTACCGAACGCCGCTGACGAGTCGCGGACACGGCGCGCTGCGCCGCGCCCCCGACCGCGTTGCCGCCGGGCGGTTCCGGCACTTTGTCCACAGTCGGCCGGGCTATCCACAACTCGCCACACGACCGGAGAAATCGCACATCCGTTCGATAGGTTGGAGGCATGTCCGATCCCGATCAGATCCTGCCGCCCGCGGCGGCGGCCCGCGCGGCGATCCGCGCGGACCTGGCGCTGATCGACGAGGTGCAGGCACGGTTGCGGGCCACCGACACCGACATCGTGGGCAATGCGTTTCGTGTCGAGATCGCCGAACGACTCGAAACGCAGCACCGCCTCAATCGCGGTCTTTCCTACCGCATGTTCGGTGAGATCGCCGACCCTGCCGACGGCCCCGACGACCCCCGGATGCCCGCCGACACCAAGGTCAGCGACCTCCTGTGGTCCCGATTGCGCATCACCCGTGCCGAGATCCGGCGCCGGTTCCGCCTCGCCGCGCGAATCCTGCCGCGACGCAACCTGACCGGTCCCCCGGTACCGGCCGAACTCGCCGAAGTCGGTGCTGCCGTGGCAGCCGGCCGGATCGGCGACGACCACATCACCGCGATCACCCGCGCCCTCGATGAACTGCCCGCCAAGGTCGCCTCCGCGGACCGGGAGAGGGCCGAGCGCACGCTGGTCCGCCACGCCGGCGAGCAAGATGCCGAGTTCGTCACGGCCGTCGGCCACCGCATCGCCGCCAACGTCAATCCCGATGGGAACTTCTCCGACGAGGATCGGGCACGGCGCCGCAACCTCGTGCTGGGCCGCCAAGGCCCCGACGGCATGAGTCGGCTCACCGGCTGCATCGACCCCGAAACACGGGCCTACCTCGAGCCCATCATCGCCGCGGTCCGCCCCGGCCATCGCCAACCCGAGGCCCCCGAACAACGCGACGTTCGGACCTCCGGGCAACGCGCTCACGACGCCCTCAAACTTGCGCTGCGCCACGCCACCGAATCCGGCGCCTTGGGCACCCACCGCGGCGTTCCGGTCACCGTCATCGTCACCACCACACTCGCCGAACTCGACCAAGCCATCCATGCCACCACCAACCCCGACATCCCCATGCCCGCCCCCGCCCACACCGGCGGGGGCAGCCGTCTGCCGATGCGTGATCTGATCCGCATGGCGGCCAATTCGATTCACTACCTCGCGGTCTTCGACAACCACTCGGAGCGGCCGCTGTATCTCGGTCGCAGCAACCGCATCGCCACCGCCGACCAGCGGATCATCTGCCATGCGCGCGATCGCGGCTGCACCCGGCCCAACTGCCCCGAACCCGGCTACCACTGCGAGGTCCACCACGCCACCGACTGGGCCCAGGGCGGGCGAACCGACGCCGACGAGCTCTTCTTCGCCTGCGGACCCGACCACGGCGCCGCCACCCGCGGCGACCTGCAAACCCACGTCACCGCGCAGGGCCGCCTCGCCTGGACCGACGGCACCGGCCCACCACAGATCAATCACCTGCATCACCCCGACGAACTCCTCGCCGAGGACGATGATGACGAGGACCCGTAGCGCAGGGATATGGTGTCCGCGAGATGATGGCGCGGTGACGACCTACGCCGAGATCCGTAACAACGCGCCGCTGTGGCCGGGGGTGATGGATCGCTCCCTGCTGGGCAACCGGCAGGCGCAGGCCGCGTTGTATCTGGCCGACGCCGCCAAGCGAGGTAAGTGGCGCAAGGTGGTTCGCGAACTCGACCGCGGCGACCATGTGGTCGACGTCAAGGCGTGGCGTCCCGGCGGCAAGACTTGGCTGACAGTGCTGCATCAGGCCGGCTGGCACGGGGCGTCCCCAGACGTCGCGGCATGGCTGATCGAGCGGGGCGCGCTGCGCAGCCAGCCCGACGCCGCTGGTCGTACCGCCTACGACATCGCCGTGGAGCATCACCGGCCTGCCGAGCTGTTGGGGGTACTCGAGCCCCCGGCGGCGCCGCTGGACCGCGATCGAATCGCGGCGCTCGACACCCAGCTCACCGGAATCATCGACGATTTGATCCAGCAACTGTTCCGCGGCGTCGATCTGCGACAGATGTTCCGTTATCCCCCGGTCGGGGTGCTGCACGAGCTGCCGGGAAAGCAGCTGTGGTTTCCGGTTCCCTACCTGTGGGGTGGCTTCCGGGTAGGCCTGCAGGACGATGACGTCGAACTGTTCGGCGGCTACCGCGAGCTCGACCCGGTCGGCGACGTGCACATCGCGACGGTGGGCTATCTCATCACGCCCGACGGCCCGTCGCAGGTCTACGAGGGCTACGAGTAGCCGCGGGTATGTTGCCGCAGCTGCCCTTTGGCGATCTTGCCCCCGGAGGACCGCGGCAGTTCGTCGACGATGACGAAACGTTCAGGCAGTAGCTCTTTCGACACCCCCAAGGCCAGCAGATGCTCGACGAGCTCGGGCAATTCCAGGTTGCCGGTGCCGGCGACTTTCGCGTCGGCGAGTTCGGCGAACACGCACACCTTCTCGCCGAACACCTCGTCGGGCATCGGCACCGCGGCGGCCACCGCGATCGCCGGGTGGGTCATGACGGCGTCCTCGACCTGTGCGGCGCTGATGTTCTTGCCGCCCCGCAGAATGAAGTCCGATGTCCGGCCGGTGACGCTCAGGTAGCCGTCGGCGTCGATCTCGCAGATGTCACCCATGCGCATCCAGCCGTCCGCGGTGAACAGTTTGTCGTGATCGACACCGCCCAGATAGCCGAGGCTGGTGGCCGGTCCCCGGCAGGCGGGTTGGCCACGACCGCTGTCGGTCACGTCGGTGTCGCCGTCCTCGCCCCCGAAAAGTCGGACCGCCATCTCCGGAACGATCCGTCCCCCGGTGCGCAGCCGCCGCTCCAGGGGGTCGTCGAGGGTGGTCGCGCTGAGCAGGCCGGTCTCGTTGGAACCGTAGAACTGCAGGATCGTCGCCCCGGTGAGTTCCTCGAACTCCGCGGCCGGCCGGTAGGGCAACGCCTCGCCGCCGGTGAACACCACCCGCAGCGAGCTCAGGTCGAACTCCCGACTCGCCGGATCGGCCATCATCATCGTCAATTGCGTGCTGACACAACACAACACGCTGACGCGGTGTTCGGCGATGGCAGCGCAGGTCGCCGCGGCAGTGAACCGGTCCAGCAGGATCGCCGTGGAACCGAGGTGGATCGGGGTGGTGTGGCTGGTCCAGAGCCCGAAACCGAACGGGGTCGGAATGATCGGCAGAAAGACGTCATCGCCGCTCAGCTGACCGTTGGCGACGGCCAGCTGATGGAAGTAGTGCCACCGGTTCTGGGTGTGCACGACGCACTTGGGCAGCCCGGTGGTACCGGAGGTGGAGTTGATCAAAAAGACGTCGTCGGCGCCGAGTTGCGGCCCCGGCGCCCTGATTTCGGCGGCGGCGTTCAGCGCATCGATGTGCACCGTGTCGATCTCGAGGTCGGCCGCGGCCGCCCGACGCGGCTCGTCGGTGATCAGCAGCTCGGCCCGGGCTGCGGCCAGGATTGCCGTCACCTCTCGGATCCCGGCACGCGCACCGATGCCCACCACCACCGCGCCGCACCGCTCGATAGCCACGAACAGCACATGGATGGCTGCGGAATCGCCATGCCAGACCGCGATACGGTCACCCGGCGACACTCCTGCGCCGGCTAGCCTGGCCGCCAGGGTGTCCGCCGCCGCGTCGAACTCCCGCCACGTCAGTTCCGCGCCGGGATAGTCGACGTAGGCGGCGCGACCCGGGAAACGTTGCGCGTTGCGGCGGACCGCATCCGACAGCGTGGTCTGCGACCACCACCCGGCGTCGTGATAGCGGGCCACCTCGGCCGCGGTGAACGCCGGCGAATCCCAGTCAGGCATAACGCTCCTGCAGTCGTCCCTTGACCAGCTTGCCGGTGGGCGTTCGCGGCAGGTCCGTGCTGAATTCGTAGCGGCGGGGCACCTTGTAATGCGCCAGCCGCTCCCGCAGGAACCGATCGAGCGCTGCGGTCAACTCGTCGCGCGGGCCGGCTTCGGCGGCCGGGTGGACCACCGCCAGCACCGACTGCCCCATCTCCTCATCGGGGACACCGATGACGGCCACATCCAGCACCGCCGGGTGCAGTGCCAGCGCGTTCTCGATCTCCTGCGGGTAGATGTTGACCCCACCGGAGATGATCGTGAACGACTTACGGTCGGTGAGATACAAGTAGCCCTCGGCGTCGAGGTATCCGACGTCACCGGTGGTGGTCCAGTTCGGATGGTTGCGGTGGCGGGTTTCGGCGGTGCGCTGCGGGTCGTTGTGGTATTCGAACGGCACCGCGTCGCGTTCGAAGTAGACGGTGCCATGTTCTCCGGTCGCGACCTCCGCGCCGGTGTCGTCGCAGATGTGGGCAACGCCCAGTACCGGTTTGCCGACCGACCCGGGATGCCGCAGCCAGTCATGACTGTCGATGATGGTGGTGCCGGCGGCTTCGGTGGACGAGTAATACTCCAGCAGAATCGGCCCCCACCAGTCGATCATGGCGCGTTTGACCTCCACCGGGCAGGGCGCGGCGCCATGTACCGCGCAGCGTTGCGACGACAGGTCATGGGAGTCACGAAGGCGCCGGTCGAGCCGGAGCATCCGGACGAACATGGTCGGCACCCATTGACTGTGGGTGACCCGGTAGCGCTCGATGAACCGCAACGCGTCGGCGGCGTCGAAACGTCGCATCATCACCACGGTGGCACCGACCCGGTGCGCCATGGCCATGAACCGCAGCGGGGCCGAGTGGTAGATCGGGGCCGGCGACAGGTAGACCGAATCGGAATCCAGGCCCATCGGCGGCGCGAACAATCCCGTTATCCGGTCGCCGGGCTCGTCGACGCCACGGCGGGGCAACGGCACCTCGATCCCCTTGGGGAACCCGGTTGTCCCCGACGAGTACAGCATGTCCGCACCGCACGGTTGCGCCGGCAACGGTTGCGCCGAGGCGGCCGCCACCACCGTCTCGTAGTCGTCGAATCCGTCGACGGGGCCGAGTGCGATCCGGCGAGCGACTCGGGGTGTCCGGGCGATCACCGCACCGGCGATATCGGCATACTTCTCGGCGATCACCAACGTCTGCGCGTCACAGTCGTCGACGATGTAGGCGACTTCCCCGGCGGTCAAGTGCGCGTTGAGGAACGTGATGTAGAGCCCGGAACGCATAGCGGCCCAGTAGATCTCCAATGCGCGCGGCTGGTTGTCGGAGAGCACCGCGATATGATCGCCCGGCCGGACCCCGACGTCGTAGAGGTGGCGGGCGAACCGCAGCGAGCGGGTGTCGAGTTGGCCGTAGGTGAGGGTCTCCGCGGTGTCGGCGACGATGATCGCCGGCTTGTCCGGCGTGGCCGCCGCATGAGCACCGGGATACATCGTGACGGCCGCCTCGGTGTCAGTAGATGTAGTCTTCGCCGCTTGCCCGCACAGTGATGTCACTGATGCTGATCCCCCACGGCTGGTCGATCACTGCGACCACGGCCGCCGCGAGGTCGTCGGGGGTGATCAGCCAGTACTTCACCGAGTCGACGTCGGTCTGCTCGGCCGCCAGGGTGCCGTTGGCGAATGCGGTCATCGACTGCAGGTAGTTCTCGGCACGCGAACCGACGATGCCCATGATCGCCGCGCCGTTGACCACCCCGCTGCCGAGATTGGTGCCGAGCACGCCGGTCGGTTTGACCGTGGTCACCTTGATCTTGCCCTTGGCCTCGCTGCGCAAGGAGTCCGAGAGCACGGTGACCGCGGCCTTGGTCGCGCTGTAGACCCCGGAACCGGCCACTCCGGCGTTGCCGTAGATCGAGGAGATGTTGACGACGTGGCCCCGGCCCTGGGCGATCATCTGGTCGTAGACGGCCGAGATCCCGTTCACCACGCCCTTGATATTGATGTCGATGGCGCGGTGCCACTGCTGCCAGGCTGTGTCGTGGTCGGCGAAGTAGGCCAACGGCATCACCCCGGCGTTGTTGACGATGACGTCCACCGCCCCGAAGGTCTGCACGGCGTGCTCCACGGCGGCTTTCATCTGCCCCATGTCGGTGACGTCGGCGATGTGGTGGGTGCCCGACAGCCCGGCGGCGCGGATGCCGTCGAAGACCGCGGCGAGGTTCTCGGCGCCGATGTCCACGCCGACCACACGGGCGCCGCCGGCGGCGCACTTCTCGGCGATCAGTTTGCCGAACCCACCGCCGGCGCCGGTGACGACGACAACTTTGTCCTGTAGGTGCTGCGACATAGTCGGCCTCCCGGCAACGCGACTCGGACGGAGAAGTTTCGATGAGTGTAGGTGGCCGCGGATGCATCTGTGACGCGCGCCCGATTTGCCCGGCGACAGGCCGGACAGCCACCGGCCGCACCGGCGAGCCGGGCGCTATGGTCACTGCGTGAAGCGTCGAACGGCACTGGGGCTGCCGCTCCTGTTGGCGGCGGGTCCCGCCCTGAGCCGGATCCCGCGGGCCGGTGCCGACGCCGGCCGGTGGTCGATCGACCGGGCCAATCGCTGGTATCAGGCGCAGGGCTGGCCCGTCGGCTCCAACTACATCACCTCGACCGCCGTCAACCAGCTCGAGATGTTTCAGCCCGGGACCTTCGACCTGCGGCGCATCGACGCCGAGCTGGGCTGGGCCCGCTCGGCGGGGTTCAACACCGTGCGGGTGTTCCTGCACGACCAGCTCTGGGCGGCCGACCGTAAAGGCTTTCAGTACCGGCTGGCCCAGTTCGTCTCGGTCGCGGCCCGGCGCCGGATCAAGCCGATGTTCGTACTGTTCGATTCCTGCTGGGACCCGCACCCCAAGGCGGGCCAGCAGCTTGCGCCCCGGCCCGGTATCCACAACTCGCGGTGGGTGCAGAGCCCCGGCGCCGAGCGGCTCGGTGACCGCAACTACTACCGCACCCTCTATGACTACGTCACCGGCGTGATGACCCAGTTCCGCTACGACGAACGGATTCTGGCCTGGGACCTGTGGAACGAGCCGGACAATATGGCTCGGGAGTACAGCAGCGTCGAGCGCTCCGACAAACTCGAGCTCATCAGCGACCTGCTTCCCCAGGTCTTCAGTTGGGCGCGCGCGGTCGACGCTCGTCAGCCGTTGACCAGTGGCATCTGGGAGGGCTCGCGGCAGGGCAGCACGATCGTCAACACCCAACTGAACAGCTCCGACATCATTACGTTCCACTCCTATGACAAGCCGGCGGCGTTCAGTGAGCGGATCGCCGAGCTCGCCCCGCTGGGCCGGCCGATGATGTGCACCGAGTATCTGGCGCGCACCAAGGGCAACACCATCGACGGCATTCTGCCGATCATGAAGCGCCACAATGTGGGCGCCTACAACTGGGGTTTCGTCGCCGGGCGAACGCAGACCTACCTGCCGTGGGACTCCTGGGACAGCCCCTACGCCGCGGAGCCGCAGGTCTGGTTCCACGATCTGGTGCAGCCCACCGGGCGCGCCTACCGCAACCTGGAGATCCTGACGATCAGCAACCTGACCAGCCGGTGACCCGAGACCCCGTCTCGGGGCAGGTTGGTGCGACCGGCTGATAGCCGCCAGATTCAATGGTGAAATTATTGGCAGCAATGTCATCAACCGCCGGTTCGGTGGTCGGTGTTCACGGGTCTGCTTGAGGAGTCGATGATGGTCGGGACCGCGCCGGGTTCGCGGGCTGGGTCACGTGTTGGGCGCTACCTCCTCAAACGCCTGCTGGGCCGCGGCCCCACCGGCGAGGTTTACGAAGCCGTCGACACGCAGAAGGATCGCCCCGCCGCGCTCAAACTGCTCGCACCGGCATTGGGGCGCGACCCGGCGTTCCGGGAATGGTTGCAGCGTGAGGCGCTGACCGTCGGGCGGGTTCAGGAACCGCACGTGGTACCGGTCCGCGATTACGGCGAACTGGACGGCGAGGTCTTCATCGACATGCCCCTGGTCCACGGCGCCGACCTTTCCGCGCTGCTGAAACACACCGGGGTGCTGCCGCCGTCGCGCGCGGTCAACATCGTATGGCAGGCCGCCTCGGCGCTGGATGCCGCGCACGCCGCCGGCGTGATCCACCGCGGCGTCAAACCGCGGAACATCCTGCTGACCGGTGACGACTTCGTCTACCTGGTGGACTTCGGCATCGCCGGGGCGCCCGGGGCGAACGCCGGTGACGCCGACCACGCGGGCGCTCGCTGGAAGTACTCGGCGCCGGAGCTGTTCTCCGGCGGTGACTTCGGCCCGGGCGTCGATGTCTACTCGCTGGCGTGCGTGCTCTACCAGTGCTTGACCGGCTCACCGCCGTACCGGGCCGACAGCGTCAAGATGCTGGCCAATGCTCATCAGACCAAGCCCATTCCGCGGCCCAGCCATGCCGGGTCCACCATCCCGCCCACCTTTGACGCGGTGATCGCCAAGGGCATGGCCAAGGATCCCCAGGAACGCTATGGCAGCGCCGCCGAACTGGCGACCGCGGCCTATCAGGCGCTCGGTGCGCCCGATCAGCACCGGGCGCTGCAGATCTACGAGGCCAGTCAACAATCCACCCCGCCGTTGATCGAGCAACCGAAGCCGAGCGCGCCGCCAGTGGTGCCCCCTGCGCAGCCGCCCGACCAACCGAAACCACCGGCGGCACCCACCGCGACGTCGCCGGCAGGTCCGGTGCCGCCCACCGCGCCGGCCACACCGGAGACCGAACCCGCTCCGGCACCGGAACCATCAGGTGCCGACGTCCGCGCCGCCGGACAGCCGAGCATTCCGCGCATCTCGACCCCGGACCATGACTGGTTCAGCTCGCCGCGACCGGTGCCCGCCTATCGCGATCCCGCCAGACGCAAGAATCTGCTGCGTCTTGCCGCGGCGCTGGCAGTGGTCGTGGGACTGATCAGCTGGCTGACGAACCGGTCGGGTTCCGATGACTTCGCCGCCGACAGCAACCTGCCGGAGTCCGCCGCCGCTGCCAGTGAGCCCGCATCGCCGCTGTCGAACGCCGAAGCCCAGGCGCGGTTGCTCAAACTGCTGCCCGCCGGCTATCCGCGGGACGCCTGCGCGTCGACCACACCGATGGGCGGCGCCATCGCGGAGGTGACCTGCGGCCGCAACGTCGATGTGGACGGCCCGCCCTCGGCAACCTACTCGCTGTTCCCGAATGCCGGCACATTGCGGCTGAGTTTCGACAACACCGTGCAGGCCACCAACGTCGTCACCTGTCCGGGCCGGATCCAGTCGCCGGGGGCGTGGCACCGGACCGCTACACCGGACAAACCGAGCGGAATGCTGTTGTGCGGCACGCGGCAGGGCTCGCCCACGCTGGTGTGGACCAACGATGCCCACCTGATGATGGCGGTGCTGCGCACCGAACACAGCACCCCGAGCCTGGAGCAGTTCTATTCCTGGTGGAGTTCGCATTCCTGACCGGCCGTACCGCGCCGACGCAACGAGATGTGCCGCAACTCTGAGACACGAGCAAACAACAAGGTCAAATCCGTTAAGATCCCGGTCTGGACTGCACAACCCCCGAGATCCAGTCGAACCGAGGAGTCAACCAATAATGAAGTTGATCACTACTGCCGTCGCAGCAGCGGGAGCATTGGCCGCGGCAGGCGCCCTCAGCGTCGCAACCGCCGGCGCCGACGCCGGTGACGTCGCTCCTACCACCCACGCGATCGGAAGCCAGGCCACCATCGACAACGGCGGGGTCATCCAGGGCTGGACCATCAGCGACCTGCGGCCCAGCTCCGACGCCATCCCCTACCAGCCACGCGGCACGCTGTGGGAGGCCACCGCCACCGACGTCGCCATCCAGGGCACCGTCACCCCGGTCGTCGCCAACCTCGGCGCCCGGTCGCCCAGCGGTCAGACCTACCCCGCGCTGTTCGGGGTCGCCACCCCGCAGGGTGTGAACCCCTCGAACCTGGCGCAGGGCCAGAAGACCACCGGCAAGGTGTACTTCGACGTCACCGGCGACGCGCCCAACAGCGCGGTCTACCAGTTCGCCGGCAAGGACCAGGTGATCTGGGTCCAGGCGGCACCGGCCAGCGGCGGTTCGTCGGCCCCGGCGGCCGGCTCGCAGCGCAACCCTGCGGCCAACAACGGTAAGCCGGCGCAGTCGGGCAGCCAG
>NZ_QMEX01000093.1 GCF_003284925.1 Mycolicibacter senuensis | reverse complement strand
TAGCGCTGCGCCAGCACTTCGGCGTCCCGCGCGGTGCCGAGCACCCCGGCCAGCCAGCGCAGCTCGCCGTCGATGTCGGAGAAGGACCCCGGAACGGCCCGCAGCAGGCTGCGGATCCGGCGGATGCTCACCCGCAGCTGGTGCACCGCGTCGTCGGCGTCGGCCCGCAGGGCGCGCTCGATCACCGGCAGGGAAGCAACCTGCTCGGCAATGGCGCAGCGGATCGGATCGCCCGCGTTGTCACCGGCCATGGGCTCAGCGTGTCACACCGCGAGCGGTGCCGTCTCAGAAGCAGTGATCCTCGGCCGGGAAGGTGCCGGCCGACACCTCGTCGGCGTACCGGGTTGCCGCACGGTGCAATTCAGCACCGACGTCGCCGAAGCGCTTGACGAACCGGGCGGTCTTGCCGGTAGTCATCCCGGCCATGTCCTGCCACACCAGCACCTGGGCGTCGCAGTTGGGTCCAGCGCCGATCCCGACGGTGGGAATGGTCAGCTTGCCGGTGATCTGGGTGGCCAGTTCGGCGGGCACCATCTCCATCACCACCGCGAACGCACCCGCCTCGGCGACTGCGATCGCATCGTGGATGGTCTGCTCGGCGGCGTCACCGCGACCCTGGACCCGGAAACCGCCGAGGGTGTTGACGCTCTGCGGCGTGAAGCCGATGTGCGCCATCACCGGGATGCCGGCCGCCGACAGCGTCGCGATCTGCTCAGCGACCCGCTCGCCGCCTTCCAGCTTGACGGCGTGGGCGCCGCCCTCTTTCATGAAGCGGGTGGCGGTGGCCAACGCCGCTGCCGGGCCGCCCTCATAGGAGCCGAACGGCAGGTCGGCGACCACCAGCGCATGCGGGGCGCCGCGCACCACCGCGCGGACCAGCGGGATCAGCTCGTCGATGGAGATCGGCACGGTGCTGTCGTAGCCGTAGACCACGTTGGCCGCCGAGTCGCCCACCAGCAGCACCGGGATGCCGGCATCGTCGAAGATCCGGGCCGTGGAGTAGTCGTAGGCCGTGAGCATCGCCCACTTGCGGCCCTCGCCTTTCAGCTGTTGCAGGTGATGAACCCGGGTCTGCGGAGCAATGCGGGCCGGTTGGGGCTTGTCATCGCGCGAAGCGCCGTACACGTGCTCAGACATCGTTGTCCCTCGAATTGGTCGGGTCGATCCTCGAAGCCCTCAGCGGGGTCCCCGGGTCGTCTGACATCAGCCAGTGTGCCACCTGCGGCGGTGCGGCTGAACCACCAGGTGGAGTGGATTTCCTCACACCCGAATCGGTCGGCCCGATCAGCGGCCGGCCTGCTCGACGCCACGCGCTGAGCGACCGGGTGCCCGGAGCCGGCCGACCGTGCATGGCAGCATGTGGTGTCATGACCCCGCCGACCCGCCGCGACAGGATCGCGCGTACGACTTTGACCTGCCTCGCGATCGCGATGGCGGCGCTCATGGTCGGCAGCTGCACCAGGATGACGCCGGGGCACGCGGTATTGGCCGGACCGCGGGTGGGCCAGCCGGTGCAGTGGGACAAGTGCCGTTTCACCGCCGACACCAACATCAAGGTGCCCGACGACGCCCAGTGCGGATTCATCGCGGTGCCGGTCGACTACTCCAACACGCAGGGCGCCGTGGCCCGGCTGGCCATGATCCGGTTCCCGGCTACCAAGGACAAGATCGGCTCGCTGGTGATCAACCCGGGCGGGCCGGGCGAGTCCGGCATCGAAACCGCGGTGGGGCTGGTCACCACGCTGCCGCGCAAGGTCCGCGAGCACTTCGACCTGGTCGGCTTCGACCCGCGCGGCGTGGCGTCGAGCCGGCCGGCGGTCTGGTGCAACTCAGATAAGGAGAACGACCGGCTGCGGGCCCTCAACCAGGTCGACTACAGCCCCGAAGGCGTGGAACGCATCGAGAACGAGACCAAGGAATACGTCGAGCGCTGCCTGGAGAAGACCGGCAAGGAGTTCCTGGCCAACGTCGGCACCGTCAACGTCGCCCGCGACCTCGACGCGATCCGGGCCGGGCTGGGCGACGAGAAGCTGACCTACCTGGGATATTCCTACGGCACCCGGATCGGCTCGGCGTATGCCGAGGCCTTCCCGCAGAACGTGCGCGCGATGATCCTCGACGGTGCGGTCGACCCCAACGCCGACCCGATCGAGGAGGACCTGCGCCAGGCGCAGGCCTTCCAGGGCGCCTTCGACGACTTCGCGGCGGACTGCGCCAAGGAGCCGGAGTGCCCACTGGGCACCGATCCGGACAAGGCCGTCGACGTCTACCACAGCCTGGTCGACCCGCTGGTGGACAAGCCGGCCAAGACCAAGGACCCGCGCGGGCTGTCCTACAGCGACGCCATCGTCGGAACCATCATGGCGCTGTACTCGCCGACGTTCTGGACGCACCTCAACGACGGGCTGTCGGATCTGGCCGGCGGGCGCGGCGACATCATGCTCAGCCTGGCCGACCTGTACATGCGCCGCGACGCCAAGGGCCAGTACACCAACGCCACCGACGCCCGGGTGGCCGTCAACTGCGTCGACCAGCCGCCGATCACCGACCGCGCCAAGGTGATCGACGAGGACCGGCGGTCGCGTGAATTGGCGCCGTTCATGAGTTACGGGCAGTTCACCGGTCACGCGCCGCTGAGCACCTGCGCGTTCTGGCCAGTGCCCCCGACCAGCGAGCCCCACGCCATCTCGGTGCCGGATCTGCCGCCGACGATGGTGGTGTCGACCACCCGAGACCCGGCCACCCCGTATCAGGCGGGTGTGGACCTGGCCAAGCAGTTGCGCGGCGGCCTGCTGACGTTCAACGGAACCCAGCACACGGTGGTCTTTCAGGGCAACGAATGCGTCGACGGGTTCGCCACGCGTTACCTGATCGACGGCACATTGCCGCCGACCGATGCGAAGTGCTGAGCGCTGCTACGCTTCGCGGTATGGACCGTCAGAAGGAGTTTGTGCTCCGCACGCTGGAGGAACGCGACATCCGCTTCGTCCGGCTCTGGTTCACCGACGTCCTGGGGTATCTGAAGTCGGTCGCGATCGCACCGGCTGAACTCGAGGGTGCCTTCGAGGAGGGCGTGGGCTTCGACGGTTCGGCGATCGAGGGCTTCGCCCGGGTCTTCGAATCGGACATGGTCGCCCACCCCGACCCATCCACGTTCCAGTTGTTGCCGTGGACATCGGACGCCGGCCGGCAGTACTCGGCCCGGATGTTCTGCGACATCACCATGCCCGACGGATCGCCGGCGTGGGCGTCGTCGCGGCATGTGCTGCGCCGGCAACTGGCCAAGGCTGGGGAGCTCGGCTTCGCCTGCTACGTGCACCCCGAGATCGAGTTCTTCCTGCTCGAACCCGGCCCGTATGACGGGTCGACACCGGTGCCGGCCGACGACGCCGGCTACTTCGACCAGGCGATCCACGGCTCGGCCGCGAACTTCCGCCGGCACGCGATCGAGGCGCTGGAAACCATGGGCATCTCGGTGGAGTACAGCCACCACGAGAACGCCCCGGGTCAGCAGGAGATCGACCTGCGCTACGCCGACGCGCTGTCGATGGCCGACAACGTGATGACGTTCCGCTACCTGATCAAAGAGATCGCGCTCAAAGAAGGAGTGCGGGCCTCGTTTATGCCCAAGCCGTTCCGCGAATACGCCGGTTCGGCCATGCACACCCACATGAGCCTGTTCGAGGGCGAGGTCAACGCCTTCCACAGCCCCGATGACCCGCTGCAGCTTTCCGATACCGCCAAGTCGTTCATCGCCGGGATCCTCGAGCACGCCAACGAGATCAGTGCCGTCACCAACCAGTGGGTGAACTCCTACAAACGGCTGATCCACGGCGGGGAGGCGCCCACCGCGGCGTCCTGGGGTGCCTCCAACCGGTCGGCGCTGGTGCGGGTACCGATGTACAGCCCGCACAAGACGTCGTCGCGTCGCGTCGAGGTGCGCAGCCCAGACTCGGCGTGCAACCCGTACCTGGCCTTCGCCGTGCTGCTGGCCGCCGGGCTACGCGGGGTGGAGAAGGGCTACGAGCTCGGCCCGGAAGCCGAGGACAACGTGTGGGCGTTGACGCCCGAGGAACGCCGGGCCATGGGCTATCGGGAACTGCCCGGCACCCTGGAGCGCGCCCTTTCCGAGATGGAGAACTCCGAACTGGTCGCAGAAGCGCTGGGGGAGCAGGTCTTCGACTTCTTCCTGCGCAACAAGCGCCAGGAGTGGGCCAACTACCGGAGCCACGTGACCCCCTACGAGCTGCAGAACTACCTGGCGCTCTAGACCGGACGCCTGGTGGCCTACCCCGGAGCGCAGCGCCGCAAGCTGCCCAGCGTGGGGCGGCTCGGTTTGGTCGGCCGGTACGCCGCGGCGGACCTGACGGCACTGGGATGGTACAGCGCCTACACCCAACCGCACGTCGACGTACTCTGGGCACTGTCGCGGGCACCCGACGCCGACGTCGCGCTGCGCACCCTGGTCCGGCTGTCGGAGACGCCGGGAATCGACTGGCAGGAACTGAGCGCGGCGTTGCTGGCCGACCGCGGTCTGCGCGGGCGGCTGTTCGGGGTGATCGGATCCTCACTGGCACTGGGTGATCACCTCATCGCCCACCCGCAGTCGTGGAAGCTGTTGGCGACCCCCGAGGGCGCCGACGGCGCTGACGGGGTGATCACCTTGCCGTCGGCGGATACGTTGCGCGCCATGTTCGCCGACTGCATCGCCGAGACGACGGACGGTGACTACGTCGAGCGGCTGCGGGTGCTCTACCGCGACCGGCTGCTGGTGTTGGCGGCGCTGGATCTGGCGCCCACCGTGGAGCCGCTGCCGGCGCTGCCGTTCGTGGCCGTCGGGGCGCACCTGGCCGACCTGGCCGATGCCGCGCTGGCTGCCGCCCTGCAGGTGGCCGAGCGGAACGTGTGCGGCGCGGACGACACCGCCGTCGTGCCGCGGCTGGCCGTGATAGCGATGGGCAAATCCGGTGCGCGGGAACTGAATTACGTCAGCGACGTCGACGTCATCTTCGTCGCCGAGGAAGCCGACGCGGTGAGCAGCCGGGTTGCCGGCGAGCTGATGGCGGTGGCGGGTGAGGCGTTCTTCGAAGTGGATGCCGGGTTGCGGCCGGAGGGCCGGCACGGTGCGCTGGTGCGGACGCTGGAGTCGCACATCGCCTATTACCAGCGGTGGGCCAAGACCTGGGAGTTTCAGGCGTTGCTCAAGGCCCGCCCCGCCGCCGGTGATGCCGAGCTGGGGCGCGCCTACGTCGACGCGCTGCTGCCGATGGTGTGGACCGCTTGCGAGCGTGAGGATTTCGTTGCCGACGTGCAGGCAATGCGCCGGCGGGTGGCACAGCTGGTGCCCGCCGAGATCCGGGACCGGGAGATCAAGCTGGGCACCGGGGGACTGCGTGATGTGGAGTTTGCGGTGCAACTGTTGCAGCTGGTCCACGGTCGCGGCGACGAGTCGCTCCACGTGGCCTCCACCGTCGACGCCCTGGCGGCGCTGGGCGCCGGCGGCTACATCGGCCGCGAGGACGCGGCCACCTTGACCGCGTCGTATGAGTTCCTCCGGCTTCTCGAACACCGGCTGCAGTTGCAGCGGCTCAAGCGCACCCACATGCTGCCGCCGCCCGACGACGACGAGGCGTTGCGCTGGCTGGCTCGTTCCGCACACGTCCGCCCGGACGCCCGCCACGATGCGCTGGGAGTGTTGCGCGAGGAGCTCAAAGCGCACAACCTGCGGGTATCGCGGCTGCACGCCAAGCTGTTCTACCAACCGCTGCTGGAAGCGGTCGGACCCGCGGGTCTTGAGCTGGCCGGCGGCCTGACACCCGACGCCGCCGAACGGCAATTGGCCGCGCTCGGCTATGACGCGCCGCAGAACGCCTTGACGCATCTGGCGGCGCTGACCAACCAGAGCGGCCGCCGCGGGCGGGTGCAGACGGTGCTGCTGCCCAAGCTGCTCTACTGGCTGTCGGACACCCCCAATCCCGATGCCGGGCTGCTGGCCTATCGGCGGCTCAGCGAGGCGTTGGCCGCTCAGCGCTGGTACCTGAGCACGCTGCGCGACAGCAGCGCCGTCGCCAAGCGGCTGATGCGGGTGCTGGGCACGTCGGCTTATGTTCCGGAACTGTTGTTGCGCGCGCCCGATGTCCTGCTGGCTTACGGCGACGGGCCGGCCGGGCCGAAACTGCTGGACTCCGAGCCGGACGCGGTGGCCCGGGCGCTGATCGCCTCGGCGGCGCGCCATGCCGATCCGGTGCGCGCCATCGCCGCCGCTCGCAGCCTGCGCCGTCACGAGCTGGCCCGGGTCGCCTCGGCGGACCTGCTGGGCATGCTCGATGTCCGCGACGTCTGCGCGGCGTTGACGTCGGTGTGGGTGGCGGTGTTGCAGGCCAGCCTGGACGCGATCATCCGGGTCAACCTGCCTGACGGCCAGGCGGAGTCGGCACCGGCACGGATCGCCGTCATCGCCATGGGGCGGCTCGGTGGGCGCGAGCTCGGCTACGGCTCGGACGCCGACGTGATGTTCGTCTGCGAGGCCAATGAGGGGGTCAGCGACACCGATGCGGTGCGCTGGGCGACGTCGATCGCCGAGCAGGTCCGGGCACTGCTGGGCACCGCCAGCGCCGACCCGCCGCTGCAGGTGGACATCAACCTGCGACCGGAGGGCCGCAGCGGCCCGCCGGTGCGCACCCTGGCCTCCTATGCGGCCTACTACGACCAGTGGGCGCAGCCGTGGGAGATCCAGGCGTTGCTGCGGGCGCACCGGGTCGCCGGCGATGCGGACTTGGGCCGCCGGTTCCTGCTGATGGTCGACCGCACCCGGTACCCCGCCGGCGGGGTGTCGGCCGATGCGGTGCGGGAGATCCGCCGGGTGAAGGCCCGAGTCGATGCCGAGCGGCTGCCGCGAGGCGCCGATCCCAACACCCACACCAAACTGGGCCGCGGCGGGCTGGCCGACGTCGAATGGACCGTGCAGTTGGTGCAGCTGCGCCACGCACACGAGGTCCCGGCGCTGCACAACACGTCGACGCTGGAGACGCTGGACGCCATCGCTGACGCCGGGCTGGTCGACGAAGACGACGTGGACCGGCTCCGGCAGGCCTGGCTGACCGCGACCCGGGCCCGCAACGCGCTGGTGCTGGTGCGGGGCAAACCGACCGACCAGCTGCCCGGGGCGGGACGGGCGCTCAACGCGGTGGCGGTGGCCGCCGGCTGGCCCGGCGGTGACGGCGGTGAGTTCCTGGACAACTATCTGCGGGTGACGCGGCGCGCAAAGGTTGTGGTGCGCAAGGTATTCGGAGACTAGAAGGAGTACGTTGGTGGTGCAATTCAGGCCGGGCTCGAACGTGCCGACGATCAGTACCGATGAGAGTGCGCGGTTGTTGGAGCGTTACGGACCGCTGGCGCAGGCGGTGCGCGAGCTGATCGACGCCACCATCCGCACCCAAACCGACGACAC
Organism: Mycolicibacter senuensis; assembly: GCF_003284925.1. Taxonomy (GTDB): domain Bacteria; phylum Actinomycetota; class Actinomycetes; order Mycobacteriales; family Mycobacteriaceae; genus Mycobacterium; species Mycobacterium algericum_A. The sequence goes on along the minus strand of NZ_QMEX01000093.1, from coordinate 6,996 downwards.
CACGGCTCGCGAGGTGACCGCTCAATTGCGCGAGCTGACCGAGCGGCTGCAGGCCGATACGCTGAGTGACTCGCCCGGAATGCGTTACGTGGTCGACGGGCGGCCGCTGGCATGGGGCAACGCCGTGATCGGGCTGCGCAACCCGATCGCCCCTCCGCTGGTCATCGAGCACGGCGAGAACGGTCACTGCTGGACCGATTTCCAACTCGGGGCGGCCTACGAAGGGCCGCCGAGCCTGGTCCACGGCGGGGTCAGCGCCCTGATCCTCGACCACCTGCTGGGGGAGGCCGCCAGCGACGGCCTGACCAAGGCGCTCTACACCGGCACCATCACCGTGAAGTACTTGCGCGGCACCCCGCTGGGGCGGTTGCACGCCGAAGCCTCGATCTACCGCAAGGAGGGCTTCAAGACCTATGCCCGCGGGCACATCTCCGACGCGTCCGGGGTGACCGTGGAGGCCGACGGGGTCTTCATCATGCCGTCCTGGGCCCGCGACGCGGTGGAGTGAGCCGGCGACGCAGTCGGGGAGACTGCGGTTGCACAGGAATTCTTCGGATTGACCTGATTATTTGCTAGGTTTTCTTCAGAAACAGTCATGTCCGCGGGGCCGTCTGGGTCGGCGGTGGGAATTCGAGGACGAGGATCGTGCTGATGTTGGCTTATGGGCGTCGTTTCGGTGTGGGAGTCGGCCTGGTCAGCGGGGCCGTAGCGGTTGCGGTGACGATCGGACTGGGCGGCGCCCACGCCGGCACCACCGATCAGCTGGCCGGTGTCGCAGTCGCCGGCGACAACGCCGATTCGGCCGAGCTGTTGATCATCGCCGGCACGAATTTCAGGGACGCCGGGGACATCGTCACCGGGATCGACACCGCGGAGCTGTCCGGATCATTGCTGTCGGCGGTCGAGGCGTTGGATCGTTTTCCGAGCATCGTGGACCGGACGGTGGACATCGTGGCCGACAAACTTGCGCCGGCCGAAGCGACGATCCTCGAGCATTCCGGGTCGATGTCCTCGCTGATCGACCAGCTGTTCTTCGCACCGCTCAACCAGCAGTGGGCGGAAGCCGGCGCATCGATGCTGGATGCCACGCAGGCGTTCGAGACCGCGGTCGGCGAGGGCTCGCTGGCGGACGCCATGTCAACGCAGTTCCAGATGCTGGGACTCACCTTCACCGAGGTGATCCCGCTCGCGTTGGTGTCGGCTCCCGTGGTGTGGATCGGCAGCATCTTCGACGATGCCGTGGCCATGACGGACTTCTTCGACTTCGGGTTCTGACGCTACGATCGTCCGCCATGAAGGTGGACGTGAGCGCCCTTGCCGAGGCCGACCGAGCGGACTTCGCGGTACTACTGAAATCACTTGCACCCCACCAGTGGCAGGCACCGTCGCTGTGTGCGGGCTGGACGGTCCGTGACGTTGTCGCCCACATGCTCAGCTACGAAGAACTAGGCCCGGCCAAAGTGGTGCGCCGGTTCGCTCGCGGCCGGCTGCGGCTCAGCGGCGCCAATGCGATCGGCCTGGCCGAATGCGCGAACCAGGATCCGCAGCAGCTGCTTGATCTGCTTGATCGCAGTATCCGGCCCCGCGGGCTCACCACGGCATTCGGTAGCCGGATTGCGTTGCTGGACGGGATGGTCCACCAGCAGGACGTCCGCCGGCCGCTGGGTTTTTTCCGCGACATTCCTGCTGAGCGGTTGATTCCCGCCCTGGACTTTGCGCGATTCGCGCCGCCGATCCATGCCCGCTCGCGGATTCGCGGGCTCCGGTTGATCGCCACCGACTTCGACTGGTCCGCCGGGCGGGGGCTCGAGATCTACGGTCGGGGCGAAGCCCTGCTGATGGCGATGGCCGGTCGCCGCGGTGTCACGCCGGAACTCGTACGGTCCCGGCGTGCCGTTGCTGCACAGCCGAATCGGTGGTTGACCCGGATCTCACCAGCCGAACACCGCGACAATCCCGCCGGCGGTGGGATGCGGTCCGACCCGGTGGACGACATGCCGAACCACAGTGCCGGGCTGCGTACTGGCCGAGATCGGGCGGTGAGTCAGCTGCCGACGAGGGCGCGGGCGTGCCGGTTAACTGGCCTAGACGTCGTAGTACAGCGCGAACTCGTAGGGGTGCGGGCGCAGGTTGATCGGGGTGATCTCGTGGTCCCGTTTGTAGCGGATCCAGTTCTCGATCAGATCCGGCGTGAAAACCCCGCCTTCGGTGAGGTATTCGTGGTCGGCTTCCAGGTTGTCCATCACCTGGGCCAGGGTGGTGGGGGCCTGCGGGATGCCGGCTGCCTCGTCCGGCGGCAGCTCGTAGAGGTCCTTGTCGACCGGGGCGGCCGGCTCGATCTTGTTCTTGACGCCGTCGATGCAGGCCATCAGCATCGCGGCGAACGCCAGGTACGGGTTGCCCGAGGAGTCCGGGCAGCGGAACTCCAACCGCTTGGCCTTGGGGTTGGTGCCGGTGATCGGGATGCGCACACAGGCCGAGCGGTTGCGCTGGCTGTAGACCAGGTTGATCGGCGCCTCGTAGTGCGGCACCAGGCGCTTGTAGGAGTTGATGGTCGGGTTGGTGAACGCCAGCAGTGACGGGGCGTGGTGCAGGATGCCGCCGATGCAGTGCCGCGCGATATCGGACAACCCAGCGTAGCCGGCCTCGTCGTAGAACAGCGGGTCACCGTTCTTCCACAGCGACATGTGCACGTGCATGCCCGAGCCGTTGTCGCCGAACAGGGGCTTGGGCATGAAGGTGACGGTCTTGCCGTGCGCCCAGGCGGTGTTCTTGATGATGTATTTGAACAGCATCAGGTCGTCGGCGGCGTGCAGCAGTGTGTTGAACCGGTAGTTGATCTCGGCTTGCCCGCCGGAGCCGCACTCGTGGTGCCCGCGCTCGAGGGTCAGGCCCGCGTTGGCGAGGTTGGTGGTCATCGCGTCGCGCAGGTCGACGTAATGGTCGTTGGGCGCCACCGGGAAGTAGCCGCCCTTGGGGCGGGTCTTGTAGCCGCGGTTGACGCCTCCGCCGATCTCGGTCGGCGAGCCGGTGTTCCACCAGCCCGAGTCCGAGTCGACCTCGTAGAAGGTGCCGTTCATCTGGGAGTCGAAGCTCACCGAGTCGAAGATGTAGAACTCGGCTTCGGCGCCGAAGTAGGCGGTGTCGGCGATGCCGGTGCTGGTCAGGTAGTTCTCCGCTTTGCGCGCGACGTTGCGTGGGTCACGCGAGTAGGGCTCACGGGTGAAGGGATCGTGGACGAAGAAGTTCAGGTTCAGCGTCTTGGCCGCCCGGAACGGATCGATCTGGGCGGTGGAGAAGTCGGGCAGCAGCATCATGTCCGACTCGTGGATGGACTGGAAGCCGCGGATCGAGGAACCGTCGAAGGCCAGCCCGTCCTCGAACACGCTGGCGTCGAGCGTGGCCGCGGGGATCGTCAGATGCTGCATCATGCCCGGCAAGTCGCAGAACTGGATGTCGATGTACTCCACGTTCTCGTCGGCCACGAGCTTGAGAATGTCGTCGGCCGTCTTGTCGGTCACAGAAGTGTTCTCCTCCGCTGGTAGCCCCGGTCGGACGGCGGGGTTGCCGCTGCTGACGTTACGCAACCGCGGCGGGACCCGCCCAAGCCGGGTCCGGGTTCCAGCCCGCTTATCGTAGGAGGCATGAGCCGCACTTTCTCCTCGTGGCTGTCCGGGCCGGAGTCGGCCCGATCGCAGCCCCCCGAAGGCGCCCCGGGGCAGGACCTGGGCCTGCCCCCCGCCGGTCCCGGGTCGCTGGCCTCGACGGGTCGCCGGGCGCTGGGGCTGGCCGTCGACTGGCTGGTGGCCTACGGACTGGCCGGGCTGGGGGTCACGCTGGGGCTGGTGAGCCCGCCGTTGCTCGCCACCGCGGTGCTGGTCATCTGGCTGGTGCTGGGCGTGGCCGCGGTGCGGCTGTTCGGCTTCACGCCGGGTCAGTACGTGTGCGGGCTGCGGGTGGTCGCGGTGGACGGCACCGGGGTGGGACTGGTCCGCGCGCTGATACGCGGTCTGTCGATTGCGCTGGTGGTCCCGGCGCTGTTCATCGACGCCGACGGGCGCGGTCTGCAGGATCGCGCCACCGCAACCGCCGTGGTGCGCAGCCGCTGACTCTATCGGCGGCCTACCGGCGGCGCACCGCGCGCTGCACGCCGCGCATCTTCGCGCCGCCGGGCAGCGGGCCCTTGGGCATGGCCGCGGTACCGGTCCGCGAGCCCAGCGCCGCCAGCCGCGACTCCAGCGATTCCATCTGCTTGGCCGAGATATTGGCCGGCAGCTTGGTCAGGAACCGTTCCAGCTTGGCCAGCGGCACCTCGCCGTCGCCGTTGCCCACCATGACGTCGTAGATCGGTACATCGCCGACCAGTCGCGCGGTGCGCTTCTTCTCCTGGGCGAGTAGCGGTTTGAGTCGGGTGGCGGAGCCTTCCGCGACGAAGATGACGCCGGGGCGCCCGATCACGCGGTGGACAGCGTCCAGTTGACCGGTGGCGGCGACCGCCTGGGTGACCCGCCACTTGCCGCGCATGTTGTCCAGCGCCCATGCCGCCGCCCCGGCCTGCCCCTCGGCCTTGCGGTAGACCGTCCGCTGTGCGCGCCGGCCGAAGATCACGAACGCCACCAGCGCGCCCAACAGCAGGCCGAGCGGAATCGTGGTCACCTTGGCGAACGTCCCGCCGTTGAGCGCCAACGCAGTGGTCACCCCAGCGACCAGCACGAATGCGCCGATCATGTACGGCAGCAGCCGCTTGTCCTCTTTGCGCTGCAGCTGGAAGGCCTGCCACAGCTGGGTGCGGCGCTCTTTGCTGGCGGCCTTGCGGGTGGCTTTCGCGGCCTCCCGGGCAGCCTTGTTCTCGGCGGTGTTGCGCGGTCTGGGCATAGTTACCAAGGATACGCAGCCGGGCTTGTCGTCAGCCGGGGGCCGGAGTGCGGTCCCGCTCGGCGCGACGAGCCATGGCCTGCTGGTAGAGCCGGCCGGCCCGATACGACGAGCGCACCAACGGCCCGGACATCACCCCGGCGAACCCGAGCTCCTCGGCGTATCGGGCGTGCTCGACGAACTCCTCCGGCTTGACCCACCGGTCGATCGGGTGGTGCCGCTCGGTGGGGCGCAGATACTGGGTGATGGTGACCAGTTCGGCGCCGGCGTCGTACAGGTCGACCAGCGCCGCCCGGATCTCCTCGGGTGTCTCACCCATGCCCAAGATGAGGTTGCTCTTGGCCACCAGCCCGGCGTCGCGCGCCTGGGTCAACACGTTCAGGCTGCGCTCGTAGCTGAATCCGGGCCGGATCAGGCGGAAGATGCGAGGCACGGTCTCGACGTTGTGCGCCAGCACCTCCGGGCGGGACTCGAACACCTCGCCCAGCAGGTCGGGCCGACCCCCGAAGTCGGGGATCAGCAGTTCGACGCCCGTGGCCGGGTTGAGCGCCTTGATGGCACGCACCGTCTCGGCGTAGAGCCAGGAGCCCTGGTCGGCCAGGTCGTCGCGGGCGACCCCGGTCACCGTCGAATACCGCAGCCCCATCGCCTGCACGCTCTCGGCGACGCGACGTGGCTCGTCGCGGTCGAGCTCGCTGGGCTTACCCGATTTGATCAAGCAGAACGAGCAGTTGCGGGTGCAGACTTCGCCGCCGATCAGGAACGTGGCCTCCCGGTCCTCCCAACACTCGTAGATGTTGGGGCAGCCCGCCTCCTCGCACACCGTGTGCAGCTTCTCCCGCTTTACCAGCAGCTTGAGGTCGGTGTAGCTGGGACCCATTCGGGCGCGGGTCTTGATCCACGACGGTTTGCGCTCGATCGGTGTCTCGGCGTTGCGTGCTTCGGCGCGGCGTAATCTCCGGCCTTCTCCGGCGGCGCTCACCGTGTCGATGTTACGCGCGACTCGAAGTGGTCGCGCACCGGCAGCACGCCGTCGAGTGCGTCGACGACCGCGTCGGCGACCGCGCGCCGAACGTCTTCGACCCCGGTCGCGAACCCCAATTCCGCCGACAGCGACGTCACACCCGCATCGGTGAGCCCGCACGGCACGATCGACCCGAACGCGCTGAGATCACAATCACAATTGAGCGCGAAGCCGTGCAGGGTGATCGCGCGTGCCACCCGCACGCCGACCGCGGCGACCTTGCGGGCGGGACGGCTCCCGTCGGACGGCAGCCATACACCGGATCTGCCATCGATGCGAAGTGCGTTAAGCCCCAACGTATTACATACCTCGATGAGTGATTCCTCAAGGCGGCGAACATAATTGACGACGTCCATCGGTTCGGTCAGACCGATGATCGGATAGCCAACCAGCTGCCCTGGACCGTGCCACGTGATCTTGCCGCCGCGGTCGACGTCGATCACCGGGGTGCCTTGAACGGCTGGCAACGGGCGTTCGTGCGGCTCGGTACGCCGGCCGGCGGTGTAGACCGACGGATGCTCCAACAGCAGCAGCGTGTCGGGGCCGCCGGCGGCCCTGGCGTCGGCCAGGTCACGCTGCAGCTGCCAGGCGGTGCTGTAGTCGACGGTACCGAGCTGGCGCACGTCGAGTGGCGCGGTGCTGGACCGGATGGACCTCATGCTCGCAGGCTACCCGGCTCGGCAACGGCCGCCGGACCGGGACCGCGGGGAGCTCCTGCGGAACACGTCAGAGCGGGGTCGGGCGCTCGGTGGCATAGCTGAGGGCCTCGCCGATGGTGTTGTGCCGGAACTGGAAGCCGGCCTGCTCCAAGGCGGCGGGGATGGCGCGCTGACCGGCCAGCAGGCCCTCCTCGGCGAACTCGCCGAAGACGGCCCGCGCTGCGAATCCGGGCACCAGCAGCGGGGCCGGCCGGTTCAGCGTCCGGCCCAGCGCCGCGGTGAACTCGGCATTGGTCACCGGCGCCGGCCCGGTCAGGTTGACCGGACCGCTGAGCGCCGGCTCGGTCATCGCGAACCGCAACGCCCGGACCTCGTCGTCCAGGCTGATCCAGGACATGTACTGGCGGCCGCTGCCCAGTCGGCTGCCCAGCCCCAGCG
>NZ_QMEX01000092.1 GCF_003284925.1 Mycolicibacter senuensis | reverse complement strand
TGGTAGTGGTCGGGCTCGGCGGCGTCGGCATGGCGGCGGTGCTGACCGTGCTGGCGCACGACGGTGTCGACGTGATCGCCATCGATCAGCTCCCGGAAAAGCTCGCCGCGGCCAGCGGGCTGGGAGTGCAGCGCACCTACACACCACAGCAGGCGCTCGACGCCGGGGTGCGGGCGCCGATGGTGATCGAGGCGGTCGGCCATCCTGCCGCCCTGCAGACCGCGATCGAACTGACCGCCCCGGGCGGACGCACCATCACCGTCGGCCTGCCGCCGCCGGATGCCCGGATCAGCGTGTCCCCGCTGGGCCTGGTCGCCGAAGGCCGGTCGCTGATCGGCAGCTATCTCGGCTCGGCGGTGCCGGCCCGTGACATCCCGAGGTTCGTCGCACTGTGGCGCGCCGGCACGCTGCCGGTGCAACAGCTGGTGTCGGCGACCATCGCCCTCGACGACATCAACGAGGCGATGGACCGGTTGGCCGACGGCGGCGCGGTGCGCCAGGTCATCACATTCGACTGACGCCGGGCTCAAAAGTGAAGTCGCGGGTCCGGAAGCGGCGGGTCATCGCCCAGAAGGCGCCGGCGCTACGCGGCCACTGGGTGACCACCCGGCCGTTGGCGGCCCGGAAATAGTTGCTGCATCGCGTGGTCCACACCGTGCCCTGCATCCAGCGGTCGATCTTGGCGATGAAGGCGGCCAGCGCGGCGGGCCGCACCGCGACGTAGGTCTTGCCGGTGCGCCGCAGGTGTTTGAGCGCCCGGACGACGTAGCGCGCCTGGGCTTCCAGCACGAAGATGACGCTGTTGGAGCCGACGTTGGTGTTGGGTCCATACAGCATGAAGAAGTTGGGGAAACCGGGCATCGCCATGCCCAGGTAGGCGCGCGGTCCGTCGCGCCACGCCTGCCGCAGCGTCAGGCCGTCCTCGCCGGTCACCTCGATCTGACCGAGATAGTCCGCGGCGGCATATCCGGTGGCGCAGACCACCACGTCCACCTCGCACTCGGTGCCGTCCTCGGTGACCAAGGAGCGGGACCGCAGCGCCTTGGCCGGGCTGGCCACCACCTCGACGTTGGGCCGGCTCAACGCGGGCAGGTAATCCGAGGAGAAGACCAGCCGTTTGCAGCCCAGCGGGTGATCGGGGGTCAGCGCGGCGCGCAACCGCTGATCGGTGACGTTGGTGTCCAACAGTCGCCTCGCAGTGGCGGCGAACTCGCGGGTCTTGTCGCTGCCATTCTCGATCACCGAGATGTTCGCCTCGCTGCGCAGCCACAGTCGTATCCGGTAGAGCCGTTTGGCCAACGGGATGCGGGTGAACACCCAGTGCTCCCGCTCGGTGTAGCTGCGATCGGGTTTGGGCAGGATCCAGGTCGGCGACCGCTGCACCGAATAGACCTTCGCGGCGACGTCGGCCAACTCCGGCACCAACTGCGCCGCGGTGGAACCGGTTCCGAGCACGGCGATCCGGGCGCCGGCGAGTGGCACCGAGTGATCCCAGCGCGCCGAGTGCATCACGGTGCCGGTGAACGGCTGCTCTTCGGTGAGATCGGGCAGCACCGGCTGGGTGAACAGGCCGACCGCCGAGATCACGATGTCGTAGCGGTACTCGGTGCCGTCGGCGGTGGTCAGGCGCCACTGCCGACGGTCGGCCTCCCAGGCCGCCGAGCGGATCTCGGTCCGCAACTTCAGGTGCGGCCCGAGACCGTGGTCGGCGGCGCAGCGTTCGAAGTACGCCAGGATCTCCGGTTGCTTCGACCACTGCCGTGACCAGTGCGGGTTCAGCTCGAAGGAGTAGGAGTACAGGTGGGATTTGACGTCGCAGGCCAGCCCCGGATAGGTGTTGATCCGCCAGGTGCCGCCGACGCCGTCCTCCCGGTCGAAGATGGTGAAATCGGCAAAACCCGCCCGCCGCAGCAGGATTCCCAGCGCCAGCCCGCCGGGGCCGGCGCCGATGATGCCGACCGACAGCGGCCGCGGTCTGCTCATCGGATCTGTAGGCATTGGCCACCGTCCACCACGAGTTCCGCGCCGGTGATGAACGACGCCGCGTCAGAGACCAGGAACGCCACCGCGTCGGCCACCTCGTTCGGCTCACCGAGCCGGCCGGTCGCCGAGACCGCGGCCAGCCGCTGCTGGGTGCCCTCGTCGAGCATCGGGGTGGCGATCGGTCCGGGGAAGACCGCGTTGACCCGGATTCCGGCGGTCGCGAGTTCGGCGGCCGCGGTCTGGGTGAGCCCGCGCAGCGCCCACTTCGACGCGCCGTAGGCGCTGTGTTGCGGGAAGGGCCGGATCGCGCCGGTGCTGCAGGTGTTCACCACGGCGGCGCCGTCGGCCCGGCGCAGCTGCTCCAGCGCCGCCTGGATTCCGAGGAAGGGACCCAGACAGTTCACCCGCCAGGCGTTTTCGAAGCCGTGCTCCGTTTCGTCGGCGATCGCCGCTCGGTGCAGGACGCCCGCGTTGTTGATCAGTGCGGTCAGCGACCCGAACCGCTGCACGGTGGTTGCCACGGCGGCGTCCCACTGCGACCGGGAGGTCACGTCGAAGGGGATGCCGATCAGCGCATCGTCGGCTCGCGCCGCGGTCCGGCCGGCCACGGCGGCGGCCAGGCCGGCTTCGTTGACGTCGCAGGCGGCCACGGCGAACCCGTCGGCGCGCAGTCGTTCCACGATCGCCCAGCCCTGCCCGCGGGCGGCGCCGGTAACCAGGGCCACGGGTGCTCGTTTCATCAGTGGCTGCCCCTGGCCTCGTTGAGGTGCTCGAGTGCTCCGCACCGTAATGCCTGGGATTCGGCTGCCAGGGTGATCATCTGATAGCCCAGCGCGGCCAGCCGGCGGCCCGCCACCCCGGATCCGCCGTGAACGGCGGCGATCACCCCGGCGGCCGACGCCGCGTGCTGAATATGTGTCATCGCTGCACGCATGCCGGGGTCGGTGGTGGCCTGGGCTACGGCCACGCCCATCGATATCGCCAGGTCGGCGGGCCCGACGTAGATGCCGGCCAGCCCGGGTACCGCGCAGATCTGCTCCACGTCGGCCAGCGCGGCGGCGGTTTCGATCATCGCGAAGACGTCCGCCCGGGATACCAGGGCACGCAGGTCACGGCCCAGTCCCGACCGCAGCGGACCGAAGCTGCGGACGCCGGCCGGTGGGTAGTGCGCGGCGGCCACCGCGGCCGCCGCCTGCTCCGCGGTCTCGATCATCGCGATGATGACCGCGTCGGCGCCGGCATCGAGCACCCGGCCGATCGGCGCGGCGTCCGCGTTCGGCAACCGCACCGCGGTGGCGATCGGCAGGTGCTCGGTGTGCCGCAGCATGCCTGCGATCTCGGCGTCGTCGAGGTAGCTGTGCTGGGCGTCGAACCCCACATAGTCATAGCCCGCCCGGGCGAATTCCTCCGGGCCCAGCACCGTCGGCCCGGTGATCCAGCCGCCCCACAGCGGTGCCCGGTGGTCCAGCGCGGTGCGCAGCGCCGAGGTCATGCGACGATCGCGATCTTGACCCGGTCCGGCACCGGCCGGATCGCCAACTCGAAGGCGGCCTGCGCGTCGTCGCAGCCGAAGACATGGGTGAGGTAGTTCTTCAGCAGCTCGGGATGCTCGGCAGCGAACTTGCCGGCGGCATCCAGCATCCGACCGCGGTCGCGCGTCACGCCGGAGATCAACGTCAGGTTGTTGCGCAACATGGTGCGCATGCTGATCGGGTAGCTGTCGTCGTCGGGCACACCGAAGTAGAAGACGGTGCCGCCGGGTGCGACGGCCTCGATGGCGTGGCTCAGGGTGGCCACCTGGTGGCCGACCGCCTCGATCACGATCTCCGGCCGGTCCGCGGGGTCCAGATGGTGCACCCAGCGGTCGCTGGTGGACTGCACGGCGGTGTCGACGCCGAACCCGGCGGCGACCGCTCGCCGGTCCACCGGGTCCACACCGGTGACCCGCCGGGCGCCGGCCGCCTTGGCGACCGCGCTGAACAGCAGGCCGATCGACCCCTGGCCGAGCACCGCCACATGGCGGCCGGCCAGCTCGGGAAGCTGCTCGACGGCGTAGAGCACGCACGCCAGCGGCTGCAGGCCGACCGCTTCGGCCGGCGTCAGCGCCGGGTCGAAACCGGCGAGTCCGTCGCCGTCGCTGATCACCCGCTGCATCAGGCCGTCGAAGCCGGAGGCCCACCCGACGACACGGTCGCCGGGACGGTGGCGCGGGTGCCGGCTGGCGAGGACGTCCCCGACGACCTCGTGGATCGGGAAGCCGTTCTTCTCCGCCGCGCTGGCACCGCTGTCACCGGGCAGCCTGCCCTGCGCGCCGCGGAAGGCGGGCAGGTCGCTGCCGCACACCCCGGCGGCGAGGAAGGACAGCAGCACCTGTCCTTCGCCGAGCTGTTGCTCGGTGAGGTCGGGGACCTCGATTCGCTCGAATTGGTACGGGGCGACCAGCCGGTGGACCCACATCGTCAGACCTCCACCGGAATGGTGTTCCAGCCCCACTGGAAACTCGACGGCAGCCTGGTCGCACCGTCCTCGACGATGCGGAACTCCGGCACCCGGCGCAGCCATTCGGCCACCAGCACGCTGACTTCCAGCCGGGCCAGGTGGTAGCCGATGCAGAAGTGCTGTCCGCGGCCGAACGCCAGTGAGCGTTTGATCGGCCGGTCCCACCGGAATTCGTCGGGATCGGGGTATTGCCGCTCGTCGCGGCTGGCCGAGGCCAGCAGCGTGATGATGCGCTGGCCCGGCGTGATGGTGGTGTCGTGCACGGTGAACGGCTTGCGGGCGGTCCTGGCGAACCATTGCGCCGGCGCGCAATACCGGATCATCTCCTCGCGGGCGAGCTCCACCGCCGCCGGGTCCGCGCGCACGGCGGCGAGCTGGTCGGGCCGGCGGACCAGCTCCCACAGCCCGTGCGCGACGATCTTGGGCACCGTCTCGGTACCGCCGATGAAGATGCACAGCAGTTGGGTCGCCGCTTCGACGTCGTCGAGTGCGCGCCCGTCCGGCAGCCGGTAGGCCAGCATGCCGTCGACGATCGGCAGCGCGGCCGCGCCCTGCTCGGCACGCCGGCGCTGCACGGCCGGGATCAGGTACTCCAGGTAGTTGGGTCGGGCCGCAGCCGTGTCCACCCCGCTGCCGGCCTGCGCGAGGCTGCCGGCATTCACCGCCGCCAGCACCTCGCCGGCGAGCTCTAGCGGGATGCCCAGCAGCTCGCAGACCACTTGGGCCACCACGATTCCGCCGTAGTCACAGGTCAGGTCGAACCGGCCCTGCGGCAGCAGCTCGTCGAGCCGCTGGTTGGCCAGCACGCGGATCCGCTCAGTCCAGTCGGCTACCGACCTGGGGCGAAACGCCGGTGACTGCAGCCGGCGGATGTCGTCGTAGATCGGCTTGTCGAAGACGGCGTGAAACGGCAGCGGGTTCAGCGGCGGATCGGGGACGGGTCCGCTGTTGTGCTGCGCCAGCACGCCGGCAGCCGGCAGCGTTCCCTCGGAGGCGACGAAGGTGCCGTCGCTGACCGCCAGCACATCCCAGATGTCGTCGAATCGGGAGAGCGCGAACAGATCCCACTTGGGCACGTAGTACACGGGATGGTGATCGCGCAGCACGCGATAGTACGGCAGTGGGTCGGCCATCACGGCCGGGTCGAACGGGTCGTACGAGAAGGCCTGGTCCGCAACCGCTGTCACTCGGCGCCTCGCTGGAGCGGGGAGGGCGGCAGCGCCTGCAGGATGGAGTCCTCCCAGCCGTCCCGCAGTGCCGGCGCCACACTCATCCAGGTCACGATCTCGGCCGGCGGTTGATCCTTCCAGGACGGGTAGTGCTGCGCGAAGCAGTCCCAGTCGCCGTCGAGCACCCAGTAGTGGATGACCTCGTTGAAGCGGAACGTGGTGGTGAACGAACCGAGCCAGCGTTTTCCGGTGCGTTCCGACCACGGCACGTACAGACGCTCCAACTCCCGGATGTAGTCGTCCTGGCGACCGGGTTTGGTCTGCATGATCTCCTGGATCACCAGCGTCGCGTCGAAGCCGGCGTCGCTGAGTTGCGCCAAGGTCTTGTTCTGCGGGGCGGGATAGACGATGCGGCCCTCCCCGGCGGCCCCGATGCCGGCGAGGTAGCCCGACCACTCGGCGGCGGGCTTCGCGTGGCTGCCGCCGCGGGCCTGCGCCCGTCCGATGCGGGCGTAGTCGGCGAACGCGTCGATCTCCCAGATGACGGTGACCTGCGGCCAGTGACCGTTGTAGCGGGTGGTTTCCCACAGCGCGAACAGCCGGGCGCCCAGGTCGGTCATCATCGGCTGGTAGATGCCGGTGAACTTCCCGGTGAACTCGTCGGCCGTGCCCTGGCCGAGGTCGATCGTCTCATGCAGGTACAGCAGCGTGTGGTCGTAGTGCTTGCGCATCAGTCGACCGGCACCAGATCGGAATCGACCGGCAGGCAACGCTTCTGATCGCTGCGGAACATCTCGATGGTGTCCACTCGGAGGTCAGCCCGGGTGTCGGCGGCCATCAGGGCTTGCCTCTTGAAGGCCCGTCCGGCCACGGTGAGCACATGGCGTACCGCGTCGAGTCGCTGGTTGACGGCCATCGGCCAGCTTTCGCCCCACAGCACGACCTCGGTCACGCTGCGCCGCAGCGCGGCCTGCACCCGCTGACGGATCCGGGGATCCCCGGCGAACGCGTCGGTGACCACGGCGAGGCCCTGCCTGACCGTCTCGCCGCTGGTTGCCGACAACTCGGTCTCCAGGTCGGCTGTCCGCACGCCGAGGATCTGCAGCGGGCGCAGGTCCTGTTGCGCCGGCACCATGACGTTGACGTCCCATCCGGTCGCCACCCGGTGATACAGCCAGCCGCCGGCGGCCTGCACCAGCGCGGTGACGTCGAGCGCAATGACATCCAGGTGGTAGCGCAGTTGCGGATCCTCGAACGGCAAGTCCAGCCTCGCAGCGGTGCTTGTCATCGCATCATCCCAGCTCGTCGTGAGGATCTCAGGCGGCGTCACCGGCCGGACAGGGCTTGTCCGAGGGGTGGCGCAACTCTGGAAGATATTACAGTTGAGGCATTAATTGTAAAGTCACGATCTGAACAAGGGGAGGGGTGACGCGACGTGAGTCTGGTCGCCGGACACGGCCCGCTCAGCACCGAGCGCGCCGGTTGGTTCTCGCCCGAGATCGCCACCAGCCTGGTCTATGTCGAGCCACACCCGCGCCGGGTACAGGCGGTCAGTGCCGATCACCCGGTGCTCGACACCGAACGCGCCCTGCTGGTGCATCGCCAGGGTCAGCCGTTGTCCTACGCCTTCCCGGTTGATGTCGTCGGCGATCTGCCGCATCGTCCGGTCCCGGAAGCCCCGGGGTTCGTGCAGGTGCCGTGGGAGGCGGTGGATGCCTGGTTCGAGGAGGGGCGCCGGCTGGTGCACTATCCGCCCAACCCGTATCACCGCATCGACTGCCGGTCGACGCGGCGGACGCTGCGCGTCGAGGTCGCCGGGACGGCGCTGGTGGACACCGACGACACCGTGATCCTCTTCGAGACCGCCCTGCAGCCGCGGCTCTACGTCGCCCCCGGCCGGGTGCGCACCGACCTGCTGCAGCCGTCGGAGACCTCGACCTACTGCAACTACAAGGGTTACGCGACGTATTGGTCGGCGGTGGTCGGCGACGCGGTGGTGGCCGATGTGGCCTGGAGCTACCCGGATCCGCCGCCGGAAAGCCTGCCCATCGCAGGGCTTTTCAGCTTCGACATGAGCCGCGTCGGCGGGTTCGCCGCCCTGCCTGAACCCGCGGCAGCACCGGAGCGCTAGATCCGGGCCTGCTCGGCGATCTTGTTGTCGCTGGTGCGCAGCGGTCGGATCAGCCCGTCCTGGGCGAAGGAGGCGATGAGATCCCCCTCCTCGGTGTGCACGGTGCCGCGGACGTAGGACATACCCGCACCCACCTGGGTGCTCTCATGGCCATAGAGCAGCCAGCCGTCCCACCGCACCGGCTCGTGGAAGCTCACCGTGACCGTCATCGGCGCGGTGGACACCGTCAGATGCGACTGGCTGGTGCCGATCCCGGCGTGGGCGCGCATCGTCGTCGAAATGCCCAGATGGCCGGTGAAGTAGGCGATCAGCGCCTTGGCGAGGTCGTCGCGGGTGGGGATGGGGTCATAGTGCAACCAGGCGTGGATCTCCGGCGGTCCCACCTCGTCTGGACTGTTGACGTCGACGACATCGACGAGGCGCACTTGCCGGCCGGTCATCGGCATTGCGCAGGGATTGGCCTGCGCGGGCGGCGCCACGTCCGGGCGCGGCAGGTGGTGGCGGATGACGTCGGCCGACGGGACGTCGGCGAGCACCGTCATGGTCGCGCAGCGCTTGCCGTTCTGCAGCACCGAGACGACCGCGGTGGCCGTGGAACGGCCCTCGTTGACCACATCGATGGCGTATTCGACCGGCGGGCCCACCAGCACAGCGCGGGCGAACACCGCGTGCACCGAACGGATCGACTTGTCGCCGAAGCGTTTTGCGACGCCGACAATGACCTGCGACAGCAGCTGGGTGCCTTCCACGACCTGTCGTTCGTCGTCGCCGGCCAAACCGGTCGCGCCGGTGAACCGGTCCGGGCCGCCGGTGTTCACCTCGAACAGCTCGAGCAGCCCGGTGACTGACCAGGGCGTGGCCGGCGAGGAGATCTCGGTGGACTCAGGAGACTGCGCCATTCCGCGAGCGTGACATTTCAGTCACGTTTTGTAAAGTGGGCGGGGTCGCGCCCATGAACGCAGGCCAGGAGGACGACCCTGTTGAGCATCGCCGAAACGAGTCTCGACCCCGACACCCCGGCTGCCGGCCTGACGCCCACCCGGCTGGCCGGCGGCTTCTGCTTCGGCGAGGGCCCACGTTGGTTCGAGGGCCTGCTGTGGTTCTCCGACATGCTCGGCGAAGCGGTCCATACGGTCGACCTGCACGGCTCGATGACCACGGTGGCCCTGCCCGGCCGTACGCCGAGCGGCCTGGGTTTCCGGCCGGACGGCTCACTGCTGATCGCATCCGCCCACGACCGTCAGGTGCTCTGCTATGACGGCGACGCGATCAGCACCGTCGCCGACCTGAGCGAACTCGCGCCGGCCGACCTCGGCGACATGGTGATCGACACGGCTGGGCGCTGCTACATCGGCTCGCAGGCGTACTCCGGCGGGGTCATCGTGCGGGTTGATCCCGACGGCGGCGTGCACACCGTCGCCACCGACCTCGACTTTCCCAACGGAATGGTGATCACCCCCGACGGCGGCACGCTGATCGTCGCCGAGTCCATCGGCCGGCGCCTCACCGCCTTCACCGTCGGCGCCGACGGCGGACTCGGTGACCGCCGGGTCTTTGCCGACGGCCTCGACGGTCCGCCCGACGGCATCACCCTTGACGCGGCCGGTGGGGTGTGGACCTCGATGACGCTGGCCAACCAGTTCGAGCGCATCACGCGGGGCGGCACCGTCACCCAGCGCATCGACGTCGGCGAGCGGGCCGCGATCGCCTGCATGCTGGGCGGGCCGAAGCGCCGCACGCTGTTCCTGCTGTCCAGCACCGACGCCTACCCCAAGCGACTGATCGGTACCCGTGAGTCCCACGTGGACACGGTGACCGTGGAGATCCCCGGCGCCGGGCTGCCCTGAAAGGGATCCGTCCGAACATGGAAAAGACCGTGGAAAAGGCCGTGGAAAAGGCCGACTTCTACTACGAACTGCTCGACGCGGGCGACCCCCGGGGCGAGAAGTTCGCTGCCACGGACCTGGTGCGCGGCACGTGGTCGGCGCAGATTCAGCACGCCGCACCGGTGTCGGCGCTGCTGGTGCGGGCGCTGGAGCGCCAGGCGGCCCGCGACGACACCCGACTGAGCCGGGTCGCCGTCGACCTGCTTGGCCCGGTGCCCGCCGAGGGTGCGTTGTGGGTGCGCGCCCAGGTCGAGCGGGCCGGCAAGCAGATCGAACTGGTCAGCGCCGAGATGCTGGCCCCCGGCCCCGACCAGCATCCGCGTGCGGTCGCCCGCGCCACCGGATGGCGGTTGCAGATGCTGGACACCACCGAGGTGGCGAACGCGTCGGCTCCCCCGCTGCGGCCGCTCGATGAGGCGCGCTGCACGGATATGCAGGCGAACTGGGACCGCAACTACGTGCACAGCCTGGACTGGCGGTGGCTGACCAAGCCGCTGGCTCCCGGCGCCGGCGAGTCCTGGATCCGCCCGATCGTCGACCTGGTGGCCGGCGAGCCGATGACGCCATTGCAGCGGCTGTTCGCGGTGGCCGACGACGCCAACGGGGTCGGCACGAAACTCGACATCAGGAAGTGGACTTTTCTGAACACCGACCTGGTGGTGCACCTGCACCGGATCCCCGACGGCGAGTGGATCGGGATCCGCGCCGAGACCAACTACGGCCCGGACGGCATCGGAACCACCCTCGGGACGCTCTTCGACGAGCAGGGTGCGGTGGCCGGCATCCAGCAATCGGTGCTGGTGCGGCGGCGTTGATCAGGCCGGTAGCGCCGGCGAGAGCAGCTCGACAAGGCGCAACCGCGGCCCGGTGATCATCGACGCGACCAGCCGCCCGGCGTCTTCAGCGCAGGTGACGCCGCCGGCCGGTGCCGATCGGACGGTCGAGGCCCGCACCTGGGTGCCGACGAACTCCGCATCCAAGGCCGCCGCCCAGGCGTCGAACTCCCGCCGGCGGACGGCATCGGCGGGCCCCACCAACTCCGGGCTGACCAACACCACATCGCCGGGACCGTTGGCGATCATCGCCGGAATCACCTGTGTGGCAAGGATTTGCGCCCCCACCCAGGTTCGCTCGGCCGACAACCCGAAATCGGTGATGAGCACGTCGGGTGTGCCGATGAGGTACTCCGCGGTGGTCAGGAAGCGGTCGATCGTCTGAGGGTCGGCGAAATCCAGCCGGGCGGCGAACGCGCTTCTTCCGCCCTGCCGCAGTTGCGCCGCGACCCGTTCGGCGCGGTCGGGCTGTCGGCTTCCGATCAGCACCAGGTGACCGTGCGCCGCAAGCTGCGCCGCGGCGGTCTGCGCGATCCCGAAGGCCTCGGTGATGATCATGACGGCTCGCGGCGGGTGCGCGCGGTCCTCGTACGTGACTTGTGGTGCTTCGATCACGATAATTACCCTACCGACCCGTCCAGTGGTCCCGCGACCGTGAGGAACGATGGCCAAGCACCGAACCAGCGTGACACTGACGCTATTTTTTGTAAAGTCTCCGATATGACCCGGAGCACGGTGGACGGCCCCGATGGCTCGACACGGCAGCGGATTCTCGCCGCGACCGCCGAGGTGCTCGGCCGCAACGGGCTAACCAAGCTCAGCCTGTCCGAGGTCGCCTCGCAGGCCGGGGTGTCACGCCCGACGCTGTACCGGTGGTTCGCCTCGAAGGAGGAGTTGGTCTCGGCGTTCTCCCGCTACGAGCGGCATAGCTTCGACAGCGGACTGCATGCCGCCACCGAGGGCCTCAAGGGGACCGAAAAGCTCGATGCCGCACTGCGTTTCATCGTCGACTACCAGCACTCATCGACCGGCGTGCGGATGATCGACATCGAACCCAAGCACGTACTCGGCGATTTCTCCCGGATTATCGTCCCGATGCGCGAAGGGCTGCAACGGATGCTGTCCGGCCCGGACGCGGCGGTGAAGGCCGCGGCGGCGATCCGGATCGCCATCTCGCACTACATCATCCGCAGCGACGACTCCGACCAGTTTCTCGCCCAGCTTCGCCAGGCGGTGGGCATCCGCCACCGCGACTAGCCGAGCCGCCCGGTTCATGCGGCGGTCCCAGCTTCGGCTCTCCTTCGTCGAGCCTCGCTGAACCGCCGGGTTCATGCGGCGGTCAGTCGAACAGCACCGCGGCGTTGAGGTAACCAGTCGGATCGAAGGCGGCCTTGACCGTCCGCATCGCGGCGATATCGTTCGGCCCGCGAGACATCGGCAGGTAGGCGCGCTTGCGACTGCCCACCCCGTGCTCGGAACTGACATTGCCGCCGCAGTCGGCGATGAGCGCCATCATCGCCGCGTACAGCGCGGGTTCGGCGGCTGCCGAGCAGCGCAGCACGTTCAAGTGCAGGTTGCCCTCGCCGATATGGCCGAACAGTACCGGCAGGGCGTCCGGCGCGTGGGTGCGGATCGCCGCGCCGGCTGCGGCAGCGAAACCGGCCACGGCGGCCAACGGCAGCGAGACGTCGAACTTCAACGGCGGGCCGAAAACGCCCAGCACGTCGGCGACCGCCTCGCGCACCCGCCAGAGCCGCTGCCGGGTGGCGGTGTCGACACCGACCGCCGGCTCGTCGCTGCACGACAACCGCTGCAGCAGGCCGAACAGCCGATCGGTTTGGTCGGTGTCACCGGCCAGCTCCACCAGCAGCAGCCAGTCGCCGCGCACCGGCGCGGCGACCCCGAGCCGCTCCCCGGTGAGCGCGGTGACACGGGCGTCGATCAATTCCAGCGTGGCGATGCCGTCGAGATCGCGGAACACCCGGGCGGCGCCGATCAGGGCGTCGAGGTCGGCGAAGCCGCAGATCGCGGTGACCCGATGCTCCGGCGTCGGCCGCAGCCGCAGCTCCAGGCCGGTGATGACGCCGAGTGTGCCCTCGGCGCCGACAAACAGCGCCGGCAGGTTGTAGCCGGTGTTGTCGGCGCGCACCGCACTGTGTCGGCTCAGCAGCGATCCGTCGGGCAGCGCGACCGCCATGCCGAGCACCTGCTCGCCCATGTTGCCGTAGTGCACGGTGCACAGCCCGCCGGCGTTGGTCGAGGCCATCCCGCCGACGGTCGCGGTGTCGCGGGCGGTCAGGTCGACACCGAACACCAGGCCGGCCGTTGCGGCGGCGCGTTGCACCGCCGCGAGCGTGACGCCGGCGCCCACCCTGATCCGGCGTTCGTTGGCGTCGACCTCACCGACGGTGCTCAGCCGCTCGGTGGACAGCAGCACGTCGTCATGTTCGGGGACGGTGCCGGCCACCAGCGAGGTGCGGCCGCCCTGGACGGTGACGTATGCACCGCCGTCCCGGCAGGCCCGCAGCACCGCGGCGACCTCCTCGGCGGAACCCGGCCGCACCAGTGCACCGGCCCGGCCCCGGTAGCGGCCGGTGTAGTCGACACTGTGACCGGCCAGCACGTCCGGGTCGTTGGTGACGTGGGCACTACCCACCACGTCGGCCAGGCTCCGCAGCAGGCTCGCAGACACCGACCCGGTGTACCACACGCCGCGCTACCTTTTCCCACATGGCTACCCGCGAAGACGTCTCCTTCCGATCCGGCACCGACCGGATCAGCGCCTGGCTCTACCGGCCCGACGACACCGGTCCGGACGGCGCACCGCTGCTGGTCATGGCGCACGGGCTGGGCGCGGTGCGCACGATGCGCCTGGACGCCTATGCCGAACGGTTCGCCGCGGCCGGCTACGCGTGCCTGGTGTTCGACTACCGCAACTTCGGGGAGAGCGGCGGCGCGCCGCGCCAGTTGCTCGATGTGAAGATGCAGTTGGCGGACTGGGCCGCCGCGGTGGATTTCGCCCACACCCTGGCCGGTGTCGACCCGGCCCGGATCGGGTTGTGGGGCACCTCGTTCGCCGGCGGCCACGTGATCGCCACCGCGGCACGGCTTCCGGTCGCGGCGGTGGTTGCGCAGTGCCCGTTCACCGACGGGATCGCCTCGGCGCGCACCATCCCGCCGGTGACGATCGCCCGGGTCAGCCTGTTGGCGATGCGTGATCTGGCCGCGGCCCGGCTCGGGAACCCGCCGGTGATGGTGGCCACGGCCGGCCGGCCCGGCGAGGTCGCGCTGATGAGCACGCCCGACGCGTACCCGGGCTACCTGAAGCTCGTCCCGGAGGGGCAGACCATCCGCAACGAGGTCGCGGCGCGGATCGGGATGAAGATCCTCGGCTACCGCCCGGGCCGGGCGGCGGCCAAGGTGCGCTGCCCGATCCTGTTCTGCGTCTGCGACACCGACTCGGTCGCCCCGGCGGGACCGACACTGCGCTACGCGGCGGAGGCGCCCCGCGGCACCGTCAAGAGGTATCCCGAGGGTCATTTCGACATCTACGTCGGCGACGCCTTCGAACGGGTCATCGCCGATCAGCTGGAGTTCCTGGACCGCAATCTCAAGACGGCGGGAGCCTGAGCCGCCCGCGCCGAACCAGCGGCGGCGCGTGCCAGTGGAAACGTGTATTATCGAACGTATGTTCGAGACATCGTT
Organism: Mycolicibacter senuensis; assembly: GCF_003284925.1. GTDB lineage: Bacteria > Actinomycetota > Actinomycetes > Mycobacteriales > Mycobacteriaceae > Mycobacterium > Mycobacterium algericum_A. The sequence continues at coordinate 689 of NZ_QMEX01000092.1, read as the reverse complement.
GGCGCAGCCGGAAGAGCTGGATGCTGCCGATGACGGCGCCCTGATCGCGACGATCGCGGGCTGGGCGCGGGTGGAAGCAGCCGCCGCCGCCCACCGGCTGGCCGCCATCGGCGAGTTGGCGGCCCGGCGCATCAGCGGCGACGGGTTCGACCGGTCCCGCTGGACCTGCGACAACTGGGACGCCGCCGCCGCCGAGGTGGCCGCCGCCGAACACATCAGCCACCGCATGGCCTCCTCGCAGATGTACTTGGCCGGCGCCCTGCGGCACCGCATCCCCCAGGTGGCCGCCCTGCTACGCTCCGGCCGGATCAGCGCCCGGCTGGCCTCGGCGATCGCCTGGCACACCACCTTGATCACCGACCCCGGCGTACTGACACTCGTCGACGGTGAGCTGGCTGACATAGCCACCACCCTGGGGCCGCTGTCGGTCACCAAGGCCGCTGAAGCCATCGACGCCCTGATCGAACGTCACGATCCCGCCGCGGTGCGCCGCCTGCGCGACCAGGCCCGCGGCCGCGAACTGGTCATCGACACGACTCACACCGAAGCCGGAACTACCGGGCTGTGGGGCCGGCTGTTCGCCGTGGATGCCGCCGCCCTGGATCAACGCCTGATGCAACTGGCACACAGCGTCTGCGACGACGACCCTCGCACCCTGGCCCAGCGTCGGGCCGACGCGCTCGGCGCCC
>NZ_QMEX01000091.1 GCF_003284925.1 Mycolicibacter senuensis | reverse complement strand
GGCGCCCGCCGCCCCGGTGCGGGCTCTGAGCGCCGGCCGTAAGGGGTATCCGGTGCTGCGCATGCGCGACCGGCGCTACCGGATGCCGCGACCGGCGGTGGGCGGCTGAGGCAGGCGGGCTCAGCCCAGCACGGTGCGCATCAGCATCACGTCGTAGGCGTTCCACAGCGACAACGTGAAGTACACCTCTTTGCCGGTCGACCACGGGTGCACGTAGGGCGCGTAGATGCCGCCGGGGATCTGACCGGTCGGGATCAGCGTCTGCTCGGCGCTCCATGGGCCCTGCGGCGTCGGGGCGGTGCGGGCGACGACATCGTTGCCGCCGTTGCCGTATAGCGCCAGGTACTGCCGCAGGTAGGTGTTGTACTGCACCGACATCTCACCCACCGGGCCGGGGATCACCGGCGTCGCCGCAGCCGGGTTGTTCGGCACCCACGACCCGCTGTCGCCGTTCCAGTACTGGTACTTCGTGAGGTCGGGAATGGTGCGCTCGGGCACCCGCGACAGGTACGCCGAGCCGCCGCGGCCCGCGGGCGTCCCGTAGGCGTACAGGTAGCCGTCGCCCCCGCGCAGGAACGCACCCATCTGGAAGTTCTCGTTACCGGGGACGAAGCGCGCCCGGGGCACGTTCTCCGGCGACGTCGAACGCACCGTTCCCGGATAGACACCCCATGTCTCGCCGTTGTCGTTGGAGACCGCGATAGCCGAGTAGTTGGTGGACCATTCGCCGTCACGCCCCCACTGCTTGATGGACATGAAACTCATGTACTGGTTCCCGGCGATCCCGACGGCGGCGGTGGGGATCATGCCCTCCTGGTGCTGCGCCAGTTGGACCGCCGGCAGGATCTGCTTGGAGAAATTCGCTTGGCGCAGTGGCGACCCCGAATACTTGTTGCCGATGCCGCCGGGCCCGACCGTGATGCCGTCGGCCAAATTGTTGTCCGGACTGCGGAACAGCACGTTCTGCCGCCACTGCTTTCCTTGGATGCGGCAATAGCCGAAGGTGTCGCCGAACGCGTAGAGAACTTGACGATTGGCGGGATCACCGTTATCCCAAGGGATTCCGAGGTCGGTGCCGGAGATGCCGAAGCGTTGCAGGGTTTGGTTGGGACTGTTGGGCCCGGTCATCCACTCCACCAGCGAAGTCTGGGCGCCGGCGATGGCACCGGCGGCGTCGGCGTTCGACAGCCCCGGATCTGCGCCGGCGTTCGGAACCGGCTGAACCGGTTGGGCGGCGTTCGGCGCGACCTGACCGTCCGGGGACGGCGCCGGCGGCACCACCGCGGCCTGCTGCCGTATGGCGCCGTTGGGGTTGATCAGTGCGGCGATCAGCGGGCCCAGCTTGGGCAGCGGCGCGCTGTCGTTGGTGCCGCGGGGCCGCCGCCCGCTCGGCAGCTGACCCGCGCCGGTCGTCGGCGAGCCCGGCGGCGGTTCGATGTTGGCCTCGGGCGCATTGCAGGTTGCCGCGTACGCCGGTGGGGCGAACTCGGTGGCGAGCACCATGCCGAGCACGACCGCCGGGATCATCGCGGCCGAGACGATCGCACGCGTCGCCGACATGTCACACCTTTCCGGGACCGCTCCGGGCCTCGCCTGCTGCGACGATAGTTGCTGGTGAGACGGTTGTGACTAGTGAGATATCGATAGAGACGCTTCCGTGACCGTGTCGCAACGGGTTTGCCCGCGGCGCCCCGGCAGCCTCAGCGGTTGAACTCGGTCACCACTTCGGCTGCGCGCCGCAGCTGGTCAGGGTCGGAACTGGTGGGAATCAGGTGGATCTCGTCAGCACCCACCGATTCGAAGTTGCGCAGCACGGCGAGCAGCTCGTCCTCGCTGCCCGCCCAGCCGGTGGTCGGTGCCAGGGCCTCGACGTACTCGGCGGGAATCCAGTTCATGTAGCGCAGCAGGTGCTCGCGCACCTGGTTGCGCGCGGCGTCGGGTTCGCCCAGCGCGAACCAGAACGAGGTCGCCAGATACGGCTGGGCCTTGCCGGCCTCCCGCCAGGCCTGGCGGGCGACGTCGAACAACTCGTTCTGCTTGGCCACGTCGAGGTCCATGGTGATGCCGGCCAACCCTTCGGCCCAACTGGCCGCGCTGCGCAACGTCTTCGGGCCGATGGTGCCGACCACCAGCGGCGGCCCGCCGGGCTGCGTCGGCGCCGGCCCGACCGGCAGCAGCGACTCGGTGGTCTTCTCCCCCGCCCAGACCCGTTTCATGATCGCGACCCGCTCGGCCATCTCCCGCATCGTCTGCGTCGCCGGGTCGGCACCGGCCGCGCGGTAGTCCTCGTGCCGGCCGCCCACACCGATGCCGACGGTGAGCCGCCCACCGCTGAGCAGATCCGCGGTGGCCAGTGCCTTGGCCAGCATGACCGGATCGTGCAGTTGCGGGACGATCACCGTCGTCACCAGCCGCACCCGGTCGGTCCAGGCCGCCAGCGCCCCCAGCAGGGTCAGGCTGTCCGGGTTGGTGAAAGCGATCCGCTCGCCCCAGGCCAGCGACGAGAACGGTCCCTCGTCGACGGCGCACGCCCAGTCCCGCAGCAGCGTTGCATCCAGATCGGGCTCCATCACCGGCATGGTCATTCCCACCTGCATGCCCGCGATTGTGGCATGCGCGCCGGCGGCGGCCGACACTTGAACCATGAGCATTTCCTTCAACCACACCATCGTCGCCGCCCACGACAAGCAGGCGTCGGCGGCTTTTCTGGCGGAGTTGTTCGGCCTGCCCGATCCCCAGCCGTTCGGCCACTTCATGGTCGTCGGGCTCGATCATGAGGCCAGCCTCGATTACGCCGAGGTGCCCGCCGACGAGGAGATCCGGCCGCAGCACTATGCGTTCCTGGTCTCCGAGGACGACTTCGACGCCATCTACGGCAAGATCACCTCGCGGGGGCTGGCGCACTGGGCCGACCCGCGCGGTGCGCGCCCCGGTGAGATCAATCGTCGCGACGGTGGGCGCGGGGTGTATTTCCGCGATCCCAGCGGTCATGCGATGGAAATCCTCACCCGCCCGTACGGCTCGGGGTCCTAGCCGGGCTGTCGGGCGTTGTTTCCGGCCCCCGTACGGAGTGTCGGGCCGGGAACACGCACGCTCGCGCCGGGAAGGTTAGCTGCCGTGGCCGCGCTGGCGTTCCTGGGCGCGGTAGTCGGCGGCGAACTCCGCAACGTGGGAGGGCAGTTTCCCGGTGGCGACGTCGGACAGGCTGGTCTGCTCGAGCACCGACCGCATGCTGGCCCGCAACGCCCGCCACACGTCGGTCAACGCGGCGGTGGGGCCGGCGTAGGGCAGATCGCCCAGGCCGATATCGCGCACACTGGCCAGCGGGCCGTCGATACAGCGCAGCACGTCGGCGACGCTGATCTCGGATGCCGCGCGTGCCAGCTCGTAGCCGCCGTCACGGCCGCGCTGGCTGCGGACCAGCCGGTCGGTGCGTAGGTCGGACAGGATGTCGACGAGAAACTGCGGCGGAATGCCCTGGGCGGCGGCGATGTCATCGGTTTTGACCAGGGTGCCGGCGTCGGCGGTGGCGAGCTGCACCATCGCCCGCACCGCGTACTCCGCCTTGGCCGACATCCGCATCCTGGCGATTCTGCCATCTGCGCTCGTCTCGGCGACGTCAGCCGATCGCGGCAAGCACCGCCTCGGCATATTCGGGCCGGCACACCACCAGATCGGGCAGCAGCGGGTCGGGCCGGTTGTAGACCAGCGGGGAGCCGTCGATGCGCGAGGTGTGCAGGCCGGCGACCCGGGCGACGGCCACCGGGGCCGCCGAGTCCCATTCGTACTGCCCGCCGGCGTGCACGTAGACGTCGGCGACGCCCTGGATGACCGCGGCGACCTTCGCCCCGGCCGATCCCATGGCCACGAGCTCGCCGTCGAGGTGAGCTCGCACCGCGTCGGCGACCGCCGGCGGGCGGCTGCGCGAGACCGCGATGCGCGCCGGACCGGGGTGCTGCGGTGGTGCGGCGACAGCCGGGGTGGCCAGCGTGATGCCGCGGGCCGGCAGCGCGACCGCGCCGGCGGTCAGCTCCCCGTCCTGCCACAGCGCGACGTGCACGGCCCAGTCGTCGCGGTCGAGTTCGGAGAATTCCCGCGTGCCGTCGAGCGGGTCGACGATCCAGACCCGGTCGGCCTGCAGCCGCGCCGGGTTGTCGGCGCCCTCCTCGGACAGCACCGCATCCGCCGGGCGTTCGGCGGCCAGCGCGGTCATCAGGTAGTCGTGAGAGCGCTTGTCGCCGGCCGCCTTACGCTCGGCTTGCGGCGCGTCGGCTAGTTCGTCGCGGACGGTCAGCAGCAATCGTCCGGCGTCGGTGGCGAGCTGGGCGGCCAGCTGGTGATCGTTCATGTTCGGGCGTCGATCGCCGCAATGACCTGGCGGGCCTGTTCGTCGACATCGTCGTCCGGGGTCAGCCGCACATCGGGATTCCGCGGCCGTTGATACGGGCTGTCGATCCCGGTGAAGTGGGTGATGAGGCCCGCGCGCGCTTTTGCGTACAGCCCCTTGGGGTCTCGTTGCTCGCAATCTTCCAGCGGGGTGTCGCAGAACACTTCGATGAATTCGAAACCGGCGTCGGTGTGGACCTGCCGGGCCAGTTGGCGGTGCTCGATCAGCGGGCTGATCGCGGGCACCAGCACGATCTGACCGGAATCGGCCAGCAGGGTTGCCACATGCGCGAGCCGGCGCAGGTTCTCGGCGCGGTCGGCCATCGAGAAGCCGAGGTCGGCGTTGAGGCCGTGCCGCAGATTGTCGCCGTCGAGAACGTAGGCGGGCGTTCCCCTTTCGAGCAGCAACTGCTCGACGCGCATGGCCACCGAGGACTTGCCCGCGCCGGATAGTCCGGTCAACCACACCGTGCGCCCCTTCGACAACCGGTCGGCCGCGGTGACCAGCGACTCGTGACGCACCGTGTTCGGACTGGGGGTGCGACCCGAGACGTCGCGCAGCACCATGCCGGCCGCGACCGTTCCGTTGGTGGACTGGTCGATGAGGATGAACGACCCGGTGGCGTCGTTGTGACTGAACTCGTCGAGCATCAGCGGGACCTGGGCGCGCAGCGAGACCCGGCCGAGTTCGTTGAGTTGCAGCGCGTTCGCCTCCTTGTCCCGGTGCAGGGTGTTGACGTCGAGGCGGTAGTCCAGTGCCATCACCTTCACCCGGGTGGTGCGGGTGGTGTGCTTGATGATGTAGTCGTTGCCGGGCTGCAGCGTCGCCCCGTCGGCCATCCAGCACACGGTGGCATCGAAGTCCTGCACGATTCGCGGCTGGTTGTTGGTGCGGGCGATCATGTCGCCGCGGGAGATGTCGATGTCGTCTTCGAGACTGACCGAGACCGCCATCGGCGGAAACGCTTCGCCCACTTTGCCGTTGGGTCCCTCGATCGCCGCGACCCGGCTCGGTTTCCCGGACGGCAGCACCACCACATCGTCGCCGGGACGCAGTACGCCGCTGGCGACCGTGCCGGCGTAGCTGCGGTGGTCGGCGTGCTCGTGCGTCTGCGGGCGGATCACGTACTGCACCGGGAAGCGCACGTCGACCAGGTTGCGGTCACCGGCGATGTAGACGTCTTCCAGATGCGACAGCAACGACGGGCCCTCGTAGTAGGGCGTCTTGTCGGACTTGGTCACCACGTTATCGCCGAGCAGCGCCGAGATCGGGATGGTCGTCACATCGTGCACGTCCAACCGGGTGGCGAACGAATGAAAGTCATCGCGGATCGCCTCGAATTTGCCCGCGTCCCAGTCGATCAGATCCATCTTGTTGACGGCCAGCACGATGTGGCGGATGCCCAGCAGCGACGCCAGGAAGGTGTGCCGGCGCGACTGCTCCTGCAGTCCGTGGCGCGCGTCGACGAGCACGATCGCCAGCTGAGCGGTCGAGGCACCGGTCACCATGTTGCGGGTGTACTGGATGTGACCCGGAGTGTCGGCGATGATGAATTTCCGCTTGGGCGTGGCGAAGTAACGGTAGGCCACGTCGATGGTGATGCCCTGCTCGCGCTCGGCGCGCAGCCCGTCGGTGACCAGGGCCAGATCGGTGTAGTCGTGGCCGCGCTCCCGGGAGGTGCGCTCCACCGAGGCCAACTGGTCCTCCATGACGGCCTTGGAGTCAAACAGCAACCGCCCGATCAGGGTGGACTTGCCGTCGTCGACCGATCCGGCCGTCGCGATACGAAGCAGCGTGGTGGCCGCGCTCATCAGAAATACCCCTGCCGCTTGCGGTCTTCCATGCCTGCCTCGGAGATCCGGTCGTCCGCGCGGGTGGCGCCGCGCTCGGTCAACCGCGATACCGCCGTCTCGGCGATGACGTCCTCGACGGTCGCCGCAGTGGACTCCACACAGCCGGTGCAGGTGACGTCGCCGACGGTGCGGAAGCGCACCATGGCCTCGAACACGTCCTCGCCGTCGGCGGGGCGCAGGAACTCGTGGTCGGCCAGCAGCATGCCGTCGCGGCGGAAGACTTTGCGCTGATGGGCGAAATAGATTGAGGGCAAGAGGATCTCCTCGGCGCCGATGTAGGACCAGATGTCGAATTCCGTCCAGTTCGACAGCGGGAACACCCGGATGTGCTCGCCGGGCCGATGCCGCCCGTTGTAGAGGTTCCACAACTCGGGTCGCTGCGCCTTGGGGTCCCACTGGCCGAACTCGTCGCGGAAGCTGAACACCCGCTCTTTGGCGCGGGCCTTCTCCTCGTCGCGGCGGGCGCCGCCGAACGCGGCGTCGAACTTGTTCTCCCGGATGGCGCGCAGCAGGGTGACGGTCTGCAGCGGGTTGCGCGACGGCCCGTCGTCGACCACCCGTCCGGCGTCGATGTCGTCTTGGACGCTGGCCACCACCAGTCGCACGCCGGTGCGGGCGACCAGCTCATCACGCGCGGCGATGACCTCGTCGAAGTTGTGGCCGGTGTCGACGTGCATCACCGGGAACGGCAGCCTACCCGGCGCGAACGCCTTGACCGCCAGGTGCAGCATCACGATGGAGTCCTTGCCGCCGGAGAACAGCAGCACCGGACGCTCGAACTCCGCGGCGACCTCCCGGATGATGTGGATGGCCTCGGCCTCCAGGGTGCGCAGATGCGTCAGCTGATACCGCCCGGGCGTGGACGGCTCCGCGGGCGCGGTGATGTTGCTGGTCATGGGTTCCTCGCCGGAGATATCCGATAATCTTGGTGAGACTTACCAAGATTAGTTGGTTATAGCGGGGTATGTAACCAGGCCGGCGGGCACGCTGTCAATGTGATCCGCGCACCCGCGCCCGTTTTCGGCGCGAGCGTGCGTGTTTGTCCGCCGACACGCCTATAACGGCGTACATCTGCGCACCCTGGCCGGCAGCGGTGACCCTCGCGGCCGCGGCGAAAGGCGGCGCGACCGGGCTACAGCGTGACTTCGCCGAGCTTGCCGGTGGCGACGTCGAAGACGAAGCCGCGCAGCGAGGTCGTCTGGGTGATGAACGGGCTGGCTTTGACCCGGCGTAGCGACTGCTTAACGTCCTCGGCCGGGTCGGGGAACGCCTCGGGCGCCCAGCCCGGCCGGATACCGGTCTCCTCCAGGATCGAACGCTTGAACTCGTCGTCGGTGAAGGTGAGCATCCCGCAGTCGGTGTGGTGGATCAGGATGATCTCCCGGGTGCCCAGCAGTTTCTGGCTGATGGCCAGCGACCGGATGGTGTCCTCGGTGATGACGCCGCCGGCGTTGCGGATCGCATGCGCTTCACCTTCGTTGATCCCCAGCACCCGGTAGACATCCAGCCGGGCGTCCATACAGGCAACGATCGCCACGTGCTTACTCGGCGGCATGGGCAGCGGACCCTTGAAGGTCTTCGCGTACTCCGCGTTGTTGGCCAGGTAGTCGTCGGTGACGGTCACGGGGTTCTCCCTCTGTCGCGGTCTGAAGACTGAGACTAATCAATGGGCGCTTCCCGGACGCGCCTTTCTTTCCGGCCGCGGTCCCGAGGCCTCAGTACCTTGGGGTCATGAGAATCCATGCTGTCCCCCAGTTCCAAGGAGCGATGACTCCGCGCGCACCGGGGCTGCCGGACGGCTGCCGAGCGTTGGCCGAGCTGGCCGGACGCGTCCTCGACGTGCCCGTGATCACGGTCGAGCAGTCCGCCGAGACCTCCGCACGCGAAGACGGTGTGAGCAACCGGGCGATTCTCACCGGCCCGAACTTGGCTGCCCAGCGCGCGGCGATCGCCGGTGTCGACGGGGCACTCCTGACGATCGGCGGCGACTGCGGCGTCGAGTTCGAGCCGATCCGGGTGATGCGCGAGCGCTTCGGTGCCGGCCTGGGCGTCGCCTGGTTCGACGCTCATCCGGACTTGAAGACCCCAGAGACCGCCCACGACGGTGCCTACCACGCAATGGTGCTGGCCGGTCTGCTCGGCGAGAGCGATCCGGCATTGACCGCTGCGCCGCCGGTCGACCGCGACAAGGTCGCACTGATCGGGGCACGGGCCGCGATCCCGGCGGAAAAGGACATGATCGCCCGAGGCATGGGCACCGAGACCGAAGATCCGGCCGCGGTACTGGCCGACGCCACGCACGTCTACGTGCACGTCGACGTCGACGTGCTCGACCCGAGCCAGTTCCGGGGCCACAACATGCCCGAGCCCGACGGGCTGACCATCGACCGCCTGGTCGAGATGCTGAGCTCCTTGCGCGGACTCAACGTGGTCGGTGCCGGGATCACCGAATGCGTCGGTAGTCCCGCCGAGGTCGAAGTCCTCACTCCGCTGATCGCTGCCCTCGGCGCCCTGCTGCGCCCACAGGCGGGCAGCGCGGACGCCTCGACGCCCGCCCCGGCCGGCCGTTGAGCGGGATGAAGCGGTCCGGCTGCGGCCAAACCCACAGAAGAGCCGGAGGCGCCAATCAACGAGCGCCGAGATTCCACGGGTAAAAATCATTCGAATCGATGATCCGACAGCGCCTCTCACGTCGCGGGCGGGCGTAAATCCGACGATTCCCGCGGCGCGTCGCCCGGGGACACGCACGTTGGCGGGAATGAGGCGTCCGGCGCGCTCGCCCCAGAGGGCTCTACCCTTTTGGCCATGATGCGGTTTCTGGCCGGCCGGGCGCTGAACTACCTGGTGCTGCTGGGCCTCGCGTCATTTCTGACGTTCTGCCTGACCTCGCTGGCGTTCGCCCCGCTGGACAGCCTGATGCAGCGCAACCCGCGCCCGCCGCAGGCGGTCATCGACGCCAAGGCCGCCGAACTGGGCCTGGACAAGCCGATTCCGCTGCGCTACGCGCACTGGGCCTCGCATGCCGTCCGCGGCGATTTCGGTGTCACCGTCACCGGCCAACCGGTCTCCGACGAGCTGGGCCGGCGCATCGGGGTGAGCCTGCGATTGCTGGTGGTCGGCTCGCTGGCGGGCACGGTGATCGGGGTGGTGGCCGGCGCCTGGGGGGCGGTGCGCCAGTATCGGCTCTCCGACCGGGTCATCACAATGGCGGCGCTGCTGGTGCTGTCGGTGCCCACGTTCGTGCTGGCCAACCTGGTGATCCTGGGCGCGCTACGGGTGAACTGGGCGCTGGGTGCGCAACTGTTCGACTACACCGGCGAGACCTCCCCCGGGCTGGTCACCGGCTTCTGGCCCGGACTGGTCGATCGCTTGCAGCACCTGGTGTTGCCGTCGCTGACGCTGGCGCTGGGGGCGGCGGCGAGCTTCAGCCGCTATCAGCGCAACGCGATGCTCGACGTGCTCGGCCAGGACTTCATCCGCACCGCGCGCGCCAAGGGGCTGACCCGGCGCCGCGCGTTGTTCAAACATGGGCTGCGCACCGCGCTGATCCCGATGGCCACCCTGTTCGCCTACGGGGTGGCCGGCCTGGTCACCGGCGCGGTGTTCGTGGAGAAGATCTTCGGCTGGCACGGCATGGGCGAATGGGTGGTGCAAGGCGTGGCCACCCAGGACACCAATATCGTCGCGGCGATCACGGTGTTCTCCGGTGCGGTGGTGCTGCTGGCCGGGCTGCTCTCCGATGTCATCTATGCGCTGCTGGATCCGCGGGTGCGGGTGTCATGAGCCGCGCCGCCGACGATGCAGAGCGCAGCGATGGGGAGGAGCTGCGCCAATGAGCACCGAGATCACGTTCGCCTCCCGGCGCACCCTGGTGCTGCGTCGATTCCTGCGCAGCCGCACCGCCGTCGCCGCGCTGGCGCTGCTGGCGGTGATGTTCGTCGGCTGCTACACACTGCCGGGACTGCTGCCCTACTCCTACACCGATCTGGACTACGACGCGCTGCTGGTGCCGCCGGGCGCCGAGCACTGGCTGGGCACCAACGCACTGGGCCAGGACCTGCTGGCCCAGATCCTGCGCGGCATGCAGAAGTCGATGCTGATCGGAGTATGCGTGGCGCTGATCTCCACGGTGATCGCCGCGACGGTCGGGGCGATCTCGGGATATTTCGGCGGCTGGCGCGACCGGGTGCTGATGTGGCTGGTGGACCTGCTGCTGGTGGTGCCGGCGTTCATCCTGATCGCGATCATCACCCCGCGCACCAAGAACAGCGGCAACATCGCGCTGCTGGTGCTGCTGCTGGCCGGGTTCAGCTGGATGATCAGCGCCCGCATGGTGCGCGGGCTCACGATGAGCCTGCGGGAACGTGAATTCATCCGCGCCGCACGATATATGGGTGTTTCCAGCCGGCGCATCATCATCGACCACATCGTGCCCAACGTGGCGTCCATCCTGATCATCGACACCGCGCTCAACGTCGCGGTGGCGATCCTGGCCGAAACCGGCTTGAGCTACCTGGGTTTCGGCATCCAGCCGCCCGACGTGTCGTTGGGAACCCTGATCGCCGACGGCACCGCCTCGGCCATCACCTTCCCGTGGGTGTTCCTGTTCCCGGCCGGGGTGCTGATCACGATCCTGGTCTGCGCCAACCTCGCCGGCGACGGCCTGCGTGACGCGCTCGACCCCGACGCCGCCAGCTTGCGGGGCCGCCGATGAGCGCCCTGCTGGAGGTCTCCGACCTGGCTGTGACGTTCGGCGCCGGCCGCGACGCGGTACATGCGGTGCGCGGCATCAGCTATCGGGTGGATCCCGGCGAAGTCGTGGCGATGGTCGGCGAATCGGGTTCGGGCAAGTCCGCGGCGGCGATGGCGGTGATGGGGTTGCTGCCCGAGCACGCGCGGGTGTCCGGTTCGGTGCGGCTGGCCGGTACGCAGCTGCTCGGGTTGGGCGACACCGCGATGTCGAAGATCCGCGGCGCCTCGATCGGCATGGTGTTCCAGGATCCGATGTCGGCGCTGACGCCGGTCTACACCGTGGGCGATCAGATCGCCGAGGCCATCGAGGTGCATCAGCCTCGGATCGGGCGGGCCGCGGCGCGCCGGCGCGCGGTGGAACTGCTGGAGTTGGTGGGTATCTCGCGGCCTGAACAGCGGGCGCGGGCCTTCCCGCACGAACTCTCCGGCGGGGAACGCCAGCGGGTGGTGATCGCGATCGCGATCTGCTGTGACCCGGACCTGTTGATCTGCGACGAGCCCACCACCGCACTGGATGTCACGGTGCAGGCCCAGATCCTCGAGGTGCTCAAGACCGCCCGTGATGTGACCGGCGCCGGGGTGCTGATCATCACCCACGACCTGGGGGTGGTGGCCGAGTTCGCCGACCGGGCGCTGGTGATGTACGCCGGGCGGGTGGTGGAAGCCGCACCGGTGGCAGCGTTGTACGCCGACCGGCGGATGCCCTACACGGTGGGGCTGTTGGGCTCAGTGCCGCGCCTGGATGCGCCGCAGGGCACCCGGCTGGTGCCGATCCCGGGTGCGCCGCCGTCGCTGGCCGACATCGAGCCGGGCTGTCCGTTCGCGCCGCGCTGCCCGCTGGTGACCGACGAATGCCGGGCGCAGGAACCGGAGCTGTTGACCGTCGGGGCATCTCATAGCGCCGCCTGCATCCACACCGATCAGGTGACCGGGCGCAGTGCTGCCGACATCTATCGCGTACCCACCGCGGTCGCCTCACCCGCGGTCACGGATTCGGCGACGGTGCTGCGGGTGCGCGACCTGGTCAAGACCTACCCGCTGACCAAGGGGGTGTTGCGCCGCCGGGTCGGTGAGGTTCGCGCCGTCTCTCGTGTCAGCTTCGCCTTGCAGCAGGGCCGCACCCTGGGGATCGTCGGCGAATCCGGCTCGGGCAAATCCACCACGTTGCATCAGGTGCTGGAACTGGCGGCCCCGCAGGCGGGTTCGATCGAAGTGCTCGGCAAAGATGTCGCGGCGTTGACACGCGACGGCCGCCGCGCGCTGCGCCGCGATCTGCAGGTGGTGTTCCAGGATCCGGTGGCCTCGCTGGATCCGCGGCTGCCGGTCTTCGAGGTGCTGGCCGAGCCGTTGCGCGCCAACGGGTTCGACAAGGCCGCGACCCATGCCCGGGTGGCCGAGCTGCTGGAACTGGTGGGGCTGCGCCGCGGCGACGCGCTGCGGTACCCGGCGGAGTTCTCCGGCGGTCAGAAACAGCGGATCGGGATCGCCCGGGCGCTGGCGTTGCAGCCGAAGATCCTGGCGCTCGACGAGCCGGTGTCCGCGCTGGACGTGTCGATTCAGGCCGGGATCATCAACCTGCTGCTGGATCTGCAGCAGCAGTTCGGGCTGTCGTATCTGTTCGTCTCGCACGACCTGTCGGTGGTCAAACACCTGGCGCACCAGGTGGCGGTGATGTACGCCGGGGCGATCGTCGAGCAGGGTGATGCCGAGCAGGTGTTCGCCCGGCCCGAACACGACTACACCCGCCGGCTGCTGGCCGCGGTCCCCCAGCCGGTGGTGCGCTCATGAATCCGGTGTTGAGGCTGCGCTCATGGCGAGGTTTTGCGAGAAGGCCACGCCCTGGACGCAGTGTCAACGTGGCAGTAACGCTGATGCTGGCGCTGGGCGGGTGCGCCGCGGTGGATATCACCGCCCCCGAGGGCGTCTCGGCGGTGGGTAGCGCCAGCGACATCAACCCGCAGGACCCGGCCACCCTGCGCGACGGCGGCAGCCTGCGGCTGTCGATGAGCCAGTTCCCGCCGAACTTCAACCCGTTGCACATCGACGGCAACCTCGCCGAGAACGCCGCCATGCTCAAGGCCACCATGCCGCGGGCGTTCATTATCGGCCCGGATGGCTCGGCGACGGTGGACACCGACTACTTCACCAGTGTCGAGCTGACCGGCACCAACCCGCAGGTGGTGACCTACACCATCAACCCGAAGGCCACGTGGAGCGACGGGACACCGCTGTCCTGGCACGACATCGCCAGCCAGATCCACGCCACCAGCGGCGCCGATCCCGGCTACGCGATCGCCACCACCAACGGCGCCGAACGGGTCGCCTCGGTCACCCGCGGCGTCGACGACCGCCAAGCCGTGATGCGGTTCGCCAAGCCCTACGCGGAATGGCGCGGCATGTTCGCCGGCAACTCGATGCTGCTGCCCGCCGCCATGACCGCCGACCCCGAGACCTTCAACAAGGCGCAACTGCAAATCCCCGGGCCCTCGGCCGGACCGTTCAAGCTGGCCACGCTGGACCGCACCAGCCAGCGGATCACGTTGGTGCGCAACCCCGATTGGTGGGGCCGCACGCCGAAGCTGGACACCATCAACTACCTGGTGCTCGACGAGTCCGCACGGATGCCGGCGCTGCAGAACCACACCATCGACGCCGCCGGGGTGGCCACGCTGGATCAGTTGACGATCGCCCGGCGCACCGAGGGCATCGCGATCCGCCGCGCACCGACCCCGGCGTGGAACCACTTCACCTTCAACGGGGCGCCGGGGGCGATCCTGTCCGATAAGGCATTGCGGCTGGCGGTGATGCGCGGTATCGACCGCACCACGATCGCCAAGGTGACCCAGCGCGGCCTGACGTCTGACCCGGTGCCGCTGAACAACCACATCTACGTCGCCGGCCAGGAGGGCTACCAGGACAACTCCGGCGTGGTGGCCTACGACCCGCAGCGTGCCGCCCGGGAACTCGACGAGCTGGGCTGGAAGCTGAATGGGAAGTTCCGGGAGAAGGACGGTCGGCCGCTGGTGATCCGGCACCTGTTCTACGACGCGTCGAGCACCCGGCAGTTCGCCCAGGTGGCACAACATAATCTGGCCCAGATCGGGGTGAAGCTGCAGCTGGACGCCAAGGCCGGCGGCGGGTTCTTCACCGACTACGTCAATGTCGGCGACTTCGACATCGCCCAGTTCAGTTGGGTCGGTGACGCTTTCCCACTGGCGGGGCTGAACCAGATCTCGGCCTCCTACGGGGAGGCCAACTTCGGCAAGATCGGAAGCCCGCAGATCGACGCCAAGATCGAGGAGACGCTGCAGGCATTGGATCCGGCGGCGGCCCGCGCCCGTGCCAATGAGGTCGACGAGCTGCTGTGGGCCGAGGGTTTCAGCCTGCCGTTGATTCAAACGACCGGCAATGTGGCGGTGCGCAGTTCGCTGGCGAACTTCGGGGCGCCGGGGCTGGCGGATCTGGATTACACGGCGATCGGGTTCATGAAGGACTGATGTGCCGGGCCGTCGCCCGGCTCACCGAACGTGTACTGAGTACGCTGATCCCGCAATTTTTTCGCACTGAGTACACGTTCGGCGAACATCGGTAGCGCGGCCACATCGTGGCGCAATAGTCAGGCACTCAAGTCGATCCGGTGCGCATCCTTGACGCTGCGGTAGCGGTCCGGGCTGCAGGTCAACACGATCACCTGGCCCTGCGCGCCCACGGCGTCGAACACCGCGCCCATCTTCTCCAGCCGGTCGGGGTCGGTAAAGCCCAGTGCGTCGTCGATCACCACCGGGACACTGTCCTCCTTGGCGACCAGCGCCGCGCCCGCGAGCCGGGTCAGGATGCCGAGCTGTTCCTTGGCCCCACCCGACAGCGACTCGTAGGGCACGGTGCGCCCGTCGAGGGTGCGGGCGCAGATCTTCAGGTCGGTGTCGACCTCGACTTCGAAGTCGGCGCCGAAGACGTGTACGCCCAGCCGCTGGATCTCGGCGCGGAACGGTTCGACGTAGCGCAGCCGGGTGTCGTCACGATGCCGGATCATGGTCGACCGCAACAGGGCTGCCGCCCGGGCCCGCCGACCGATCCGATCGTGTTCGGCCGCAGCGTGTTCCCGCGCGCTCTGGGCGGCATCGAGTTGGCCCTTGCGGCCCTCGGTGCCGAAGACGGCGAGTTCGACCTCGACCTGGTGCAGTTCGCGGGCGGTCTCGGTGTGCCGGTCCTCCAGTGCCTGCACTTGCTGCGCCGCGTCGGCAAGTTCGGCCTCGACCAGCTCGGGGGCGGCCGCGGCCAGTCGCTCGCAGACCTCGGCGAGGTGCTGCTGCGCGTCGTGCAGCGCCTGGCCGCTGGATTCGGCGGCGGCCGCCAGATCCTCATCACTGACCGACGCCCGCTCTTCGGTGAGGCGTTGGGTGACGGCCTCCAGCTCGGCGCGTTGGGTGGCGCCCTGGCTCTGGAGCAGCGTCACGCGGGTGGCGGCCTCGG
>NZ_QMEX01000090.1 GCF_003284925.1 Mycolicibacter senuensis | reverse complement strand
CGCGGATCTCCCAGCCGCGCTTGCGGGCCATCTCGCGCAACGCGGCATCGGGGTTGATCGCCACCGCGGTGCCCACCAGCGACAGCATCGGCACGTCGTTGAAGCTGTCGGAGTAGGCGGTGCAGCGCCGCAGGTTCAGCCCCTCCCGGATGGCCAGCGACCGCACCGCGTGCGCCTTGCCCGGCCCGTGCAGGATCTCGCCCACCAGCCGGCCGGTGAACACCCCGTCGGCCGACTCCGCGACGGTGCCCAGCGCGCCCGTCAGCCCGAGCCGGCGGGCGATGGTCTCGGCCAGCTCGTACGGGGTCGCGGTGACCAGCCACACCTGCTGGCCGGCGTCGAGGTGCATCTGCGCCAGCTCGCGGGTGCCGGGCCAGATCTTGTCGGCGATGATCTCGTCGTAGATCTCTTCGCCGAGCTCGACCAGCTCCGATACCGGCCGGCCCTCGATGAAGGCCAGTGCCTTGCGGCGGCCGGCCGCGACATCGTCACTGTTCTCCCGGCCGGTCAGTTGGAACTTGGCCTGGGCGTAGAGGAAGCCGACGACATCGCGGTAGGTGAAGTAGTTGCGGGCGGCCAGTCCGCGGCCGAAATGCACCATCGAGGAGCCCTGCACCAGCGTGTTGTCGACGTCGAAGAATGCCGCCGCGGTCAGATCGACCGGCGCCGGAGTGTCGGCCTCGAGCACGTCGGCCAGCGCCCGCTCGGCGCTGGCGTCGGCGACCACCGGGTCCAGGTCGGCGCCTGCTGCGGAATCCCCGTCGGCCGGGCCCGGTAACGCCATCACCCGACTCCTTCCGCTGTGCACTGACGGCCGCTGCTGCGGCCGCCACCAACCCTAACCGGACTAACTGCCGAATACCCCCAGGTGATCGCGTAGATCACCTTTGAGGTCGAGCATCGAGTAATCCCGGAAACTGAACCGCCAGACGCCGTCCACCCGCTCGAATTCGTCGTGATAACGGCCGGCTGCGACCACCTGCAGGGCAACGGCATCGGTCTGCTGCAGCACCGTGTAGTAGGACCGGCAGGTCGCGGTACCGGCCGCCTCGTCGATGTCGAGGATCGGGTTGGTGATGACGTGCTTGGTGCGCGGTGTGCCATCGGCGTGGATCTTGACCAGCCCGCGCCACAGCTGCAGCATCCCGGCGCTGTCGAGCACGGCTTCGGCGTCGGGGCCGACCTTGAGCCGGGCGTGATCGAACAGCGCTGCGGCCGAGTCCAAGTCGCCGGCGTCCATCGACTCGGCGTAGCGGTACAGCAGGTTCGTGATCGACACCGCACTTGCGCCGGGCATATCGAAAACATAGCCACCGTGGGCCACACTGGGGCAATGACCCGCCCAGAGGTGCAGCTGCTGACCCGCGACGGCTGCGCGGTCTGCGTCAAGGTGCATGACCAGTTGGCGCAACTGGCCGCCGAACTCGGGTTCGACCTGCGCACCACCGACGTCGACGCCGCCGCCAGCGCCGGTGACACCGGGCTGCGGGCCGAATTCGGCGACCGGTTGCCGGTGGTGCTGCTCGACGGCCGCGAGCACAGCTACTGGGAGGTCGACGAGGCCCGGTTGCGCGCCGACCTGGCCGGCCGCTGACCCGCCGAGGGTGCGGATTGCGGGCGCGACAAGCGGCGGACCGGGGACGAAACCGCACACTCCGACGGTGTCGAGCAGGCGAACAATCGAACAAATTTGGTGGCCCAGCGCTTTAGCCTCTACCGTGGAGACAAGTTTGTTCACGGGTGACAGCAAGGAGCGGACCAGGTGATCTTGCCGTGAGCGTCCTGCTCTTCGGGGTCTCGCATCGCAGTGCCCCCGTCTCCGTACTCGAGCAGCTCAGCACCACCGAACCCGATCAGGTCAAGATCGTCGAGCAGGTGCTGGAATCGCCGCTCGTCACAGAGGCGATGATTCTGTCGACCTGCAACCGGGTCGAGATCTACGCCGTCGTCGATGCCTTCCACGCCGGGCTGTCGGCGGTCGGGCAGGTGCTCTCGGAGCACTCCGGCATGTCGATGACCGACCTGACCAAGTACGCCTACGTCCGCTACAGCGAGGCGGCGGTCGAGCACCTGTTCTCGGTGGCCAGCGGCCTGGATTCGGCGGTCGTGGGCGAGCAGCAGGTGCTGGGGCAGGTGCGCCGCGCCTACGCCTCCGCCGAGGCCAACAACACCGTCGGCCGGGTGCTGCACGAGCTGGCGCAGCGGGCGCTGTCGGTGGGCAAACGGGTGCACTCCGAAACCGGAATCGACGCCGCCGGCGCGTCGGTGGTGTCGGTCGCCCTGGATATCGCCGCGAAACAGCTGGGCGAGAACGCGTTACAGGGACGAACCGCGGTGGTGATCGGCGCGGGATCGATGGGTGCGCTGTCCGCGGCCCACCTGGTGCGCGCCGGCGTGGAGCGCATCCATGTTGTCAACCGCTCGCTGTCGCGCGCCCAGCGGCTGGCCGACAAGATCCGCGAGGGCGGCGCCGCGGCCGACGCCGTCAGCCTGGAACGGATGGCCGCCGCGCTGACCGACGCCGACGTCGCGGTCTGCTGCACCGGGGCGGTGAGCCCGGTCGTGTCGCTGGCCGACGTGCACCACGCACTGGCCGGCGGCAGTCGTGACGAGGCGACCCAACCGCTGGTGATCTGCGATCTGGGCATGCCGCGCGATGTCGACGCCACGGTGGCCGGATTGCCCGGCGTGCAGTTCATCGACATGGAACGGATCCAGCGCGAGCCGTCGGCGCGGGTCGCCAGCTCCGACACCGACGCCGCCCACGGCATCGTCGCCCGCGAGGTCGCCACCTACCTGGCCGGGCAGCGGATGGCCGAGGTGACCCCGACGGTGACCGCGCTGCGACAGCGAGCCGCCGACGTGGTGACCGCCGAGCTGCTGCGGCTGGATCACCGGCTGCCGGGCCTGGACACCGCCCAGCGCGAGGAAGTGGCGCGCACCGTGCACCGCGTCGTCGACAAGCTGCTGCACGCCCCCACCGTGCGGGTCAAGCAGCTGGCCAGCTCCCCGGGTGGCGACAGTTACGCCGAGGCGCTGCGCGAGCTGTTCGAGCTCGACCCGACCGCCGTGGACGCCGTGGCGACCGCCGGCGAGTTGCCAGTGGTGTCAGACGGACTCGACGTCGGCGCCGAAACCGGGTCGGCCGGGTAGACGTTTTGGGAGAACTCATCCGTATCGGTACCCGGGCCAGTTTGCTGGCCACCACTCAGGCCGGGACCGTTCGTGACGCGCTGGTGGCCGCCGGACACCCCGCGGAACTGGTCATGATCAGCACCGTCGGGGACCGCTCGTCGGGACCGATCGCCGACCTCGGGGTGGGGGTGTTCACCGCCGCGCTGCGCGAGGCCATTCTCGACGGCCGGGTCGACGCCGCGGTGCACTCGCACAAGGACCTGCCCACCGCCGATGACCCGCGGTTTCTGCTGCCCGCGGTGCCGGCGCGCGAGGACCCCCGGGACGCGCTGGTGGCGCGCGACGGATTGGTGCTGGGGGAGCTGCCGGCGGGCGCGCTGCTGGGCACTTCGTCGCCGCGACGGGCCGCACAGCTTAGAGCACTGGGTCTCGGTTTGGAAATTCGCCCCCTACGAGGCAACCTAGATACCAGGTTGAACAGGGTAAGCAGCGGAGAACTCGACGCCATCGTGGTAGCCCGAGCGGGTTTGGCCCGTATCGGACGCCTCGACGCGATCACCGAGACGCTGGAGCCG
Organism: Mycolicibacter senuensis; assembly: GCF_003284925.1. Taxonomy (GTDB): domain Bacteria; phylum Actinomycetota; class Actinomycetes; order Mycobacteriales; family Mycobacteriaceae; genus Mycobacterium; species Mycobacterium algericum_A. The sequence continues at coordinate 11,955 of NZ_QMEX01000090.1, read as the reverse complement.
GTGCAGATGTTGCCGGCTCCGGCCCAAGGTGCCCTCGCGGTGGAGTGCCGCGCCGGCGATACCGGGCTGGCGGCGTTGCTGGCGGAGTTGGATGACACCGACACCCGCCAGGCGGTTACCGCGGAGCGGACCCTGCTCGCCGAACTGGAGGCGGGTTGTTCCGCACCGGTGGGCGCGATCGCCGAGGTGGTCGAGTCGATCGATGAGGACGGCCGGGTCTTCGAAGAGCTGTCGCTGCGCAGTTGCGTGGCGGCGCTGGACGGATCCGACGTGATCCGCGCGTCCGGCATCGGCAGTCCGGACCGAGCCCGGGAACTGGGCCTCTCGGTCGCGGCGGAACTGTTCGAGTTGGGTGCGCGCGAGCTCATATCGGACGCGCGGTGAAGACAGCCGCGTTCGGAAGTGGCTGAAGTGACTGGGAGTAGGGAATGGCTCGCCAAGTGAGCGTGCGAGGGCAGAAGCCCAAGCCGGGCCGCATTGTGTTCGTCGGTTCGGGTCCTGGCGACCCGGGCCTGCTGACGGCGCGGGCGCGGACGGCGCTGACGAACGCCGCGCTGGTGTTCGTCGACCCCGACGTGCCCGAAGCGGTGCTGGGGCTGGTCGGCACGGACCTGCCCCCGATCGCCGGGCCGGCGCTGCCGGACCCCAAGGCGGACAAGACCGGCACCGCCGATGACGGCGCCGACGCCGAAGCCGCCGCCGCGATCGTCCCGGGCGGGCCCGACATCCGTCCCGCTCTGGGCGAACCGGCCGAGGTGGCCAAGACCCTGACCGCCGAGGCACGCTCGGGCGCCGACGTGGTGCGTCTGGTGGCCGGCGACCCGCTGTCCGTCGACTCCGTCATCACCGAGGTCAACGCGGTAGCCCGCACCACCGTGCAGTTCGAGATCGTGCCGGGACTGCCCGCGACCAGCGCGGTGCCCACCTACGCCGGCCTGCCGCTCGGCTCGTCGCACACCGTCGCCGATGTCCGCGACCCGCACGTCGACTGGGCCGCCCTGGCTGCGGCCCCGGGCCCGCTGATCCTGCAGGCCACCACCTCGCACCTGCCCGAGGCGGCCCGCACGCTGATCGAATACGGCCTCGCCGACGCCACTCCGTGCGTGGTCACCACCTCGGGCACCACCTGCGCACAGCGCTCGGTGGAGGCCAGCCTCAGCGCGCTGACCGACCCGGCGTCGCTGGCCAGTATCGACCCGGTCATCCTGCCCAACGGTCAGGAGACCGCCGCCGGTCCGCTGGTGGTGACCATCGGCAAGACGGTGAACAACCGGGCCAAGCTCAACTGGTGGGAGAGCCGCGCGCTGTACGGCTGGACGGTGCTGGTACCGCGCACCAAGGATCAGGCCGGCGAGATGAGCGACAAGCTGGTCGGGCACGGCGCCTCGCCTGTCGAGGTGCCCACCATCGCCGTGGAGCCGCCGCGCAGCCCCGCCCAGATGGAAAGGGCCGTCAAGGGTTTGGTCGACGGCCGCTACCAGTGGGTGGTGTTCACCTCGACCAACGCGGTACGTGCGGTGTGGGAGAAGTTCGGTGAGTTCGGGCTGGACGCCCGCGCGTTCTCCGGGGTGAAGATCGCCTGTGTCGGCGAAGCGACCGCCGAGCGGGTCCGGGCGTTCGGGATCAGCCCGGAGCTGGTGCCCGCCGGGGAGCAGTCCTCGCTGGGCCTGCTGGATGAATTCCCGCCCTACGACGACGTTTTCGACCCGGTGAACCGGGTGCTGCTGCCGCGCGCCGACATCGCCACCGAGACGCTGGCCGAGGGGCTGCGTGAGCGGGGCTGGGAGATCGAGGACGTCACCGCCTACCGCACGGTGCGGGCCGCACCGCCGCCGGCGACCATCCGGGAGATGATCAAGACCGGCGGATTCGACGCGGTGTGCTTCACGTCGAGTTCCACGGTGCGCAACCTGGTCGGCATCGCCGGCAAGCCGCACACCCGCACGATCGTGGCCTGCATCGGCCCCAAGACCGCCGAGACGGCAGCGGAATTCGGGTTGCGGGTCGACGTGCAGCCGGAGACGGCCGCGATCGGTCCGCTGGTCGACGCGCTGGCCGAGCACGCCGCCCGGTTGCGTGCCGAGGGCGCCCTGCCGCCGCCGCGTAAGAAGAGCCGCCGGCGCTGATTGCGAGTGCGGCGATGACCTGGCTTACGGTGGCGCTGCGTCCACGGCGGAGAAGTGCGAGTAGCGTCCGCCCTCACCGCAGCATCAGCGCATGATCGAGCGTCCGCGCCGGCTGCGGTCCACGCCGGCGCTGCGTCGCCTGGTGGCCGAGACCTCCTTGGAGCCGCGGCATCTGGTGTTGCCGATGTTCGTTGCCGACGGGATAACCGACGCCCGCCCCATCCCTTCCATGCCGGGGGTGTATCAGCACACCCGCGATTCGCTGCGGGCCGCGGCTCAAGAGGCGGTGACCGCCGGGGTGGGTGGCCTGATGCTGTTCGGCGTTCCGGCCGAGGCGGACAAGGACGCCACCGGCGCTGCGGGCATCGACCCGGACGGGATCCTCAACACCGCGTTGCGGGAGCTGGCCGCTGATCTCGGGGACGCCACCGTGCTGATGGCCGACACCTGCCTGGATGAGTTCACCGACCACGGCCACTGCGGGGTGCTCGACGACCGCGGCAGGGTCGACAACGACGCGACGGTGGACCGCTACGTGGAACTGGCGTTGGCACAAGCGGATTCCGGCGCACACGTGGTCAGTCCCAGCGGGATGATGGACGGCCAGGTCGCCGCCATCCGTGACGGGCTGGACGCCGCCGGCCACAGCGACGTGGTGATCCTGGCCTACGCGGCGAAATTCGCGTCGGCGTTCTACGGCCCGTTCCGCGACGCGGTCGCCTCCAGTCTGCAAGGCGACCGCCGCAGCTACCAGCAGGAGCCGGGCAATGCCCGCGAGGCACTGCGCGAGGTAGCCCTCGATCTCGCCCAGGGCGCCGACATCGTCATGGTCAAACCCGCCATGAGCTACCTGGATGTGATCGCGGCCGCGGCGGATCTCTCGCCGGTTCCGGTCGCCGCCTACCAGGTGTCCGGGGAGTACGCGATGATCGCCGCGGCCGCCGCCAACGGCTGGATCGACGGGCGGGCCGCCGCGCTCGAGTCGCTGATCGGCATCCGGCGCGCCGGCGCCGACATCGTGCTGAGCTACTGGGCGGCCGAAGCGGCGGGCTGGCTGGCATGACGGGTCCGGATGTCGGGTCGCAGCCACCGGCGGCGACCCGGCCAGCCGATGTCGAGACCGGGTTCTGGCTGTGGCTGGCCGCCCTGCCGTTGATGACGACCGGATACGTGGTGAGCTTGCTGGCTGCCCCGGAATTCGCCGAGCTGCCGGTGACTTACCCGATCATCGGTCTGACCGCGTTGGTGATGGTCGTGGTGGTGGCGACCTTCCTGGTGCTGATGCGCTCCGGGTACCGGTGGGCCCGCACCGTGCTGAGCGGCGGGGCGATCGCGTCGGTGGCGTACGCGATGAGCGGGCTGACACATCCCGATGCGCGGCCGGCGGTCGCGGTGACCGTCGCGGTCACCGGCATCGTCGGATCGGTGCTGATCACCGCCGGGATGTTCCTGCTGCACCGCTCCGACGCCCAGGAGTACCTGACCCGGTAGCCGTGCACACGAACCGCTTCCCCTCGAGCGGGGTCGCGCTCACGGCAGACTGGGGTGATGGATCCGGTGGAGGCGCTGCGCCAGATCGCGTTCTACAAGGATCGGGCCCGTGAGGACCCGCGTCGGGTGATGGCCTACCGCCGCGCCGCCGACGTCATCGAGGCGCTGGGCGACGACGAGCGGCGCCGTCACGGCGTGGCCGAGAGCTGGCAGTCCCTGCCGGGGATCGGACCGAAGACCGCCGCGGTGATCGCGCAGGCCTGGGCCGGCGCTGTGCCCGACGCCCTGCTGCGGTTGCGCGACGAGGCGGCGGATCTGGGTGGTGGGGTGTTGCGCGCGGCGTTGCGCGGTGACTTGCATCTGCATTCGGACTGGTCGGACGGCTCAGCGCCGATCGAGGAGATGATGACCACCGCGGCGGCACTGGGTCATGACTATTGCGCGCTGACCGATCATTCGCCGCGGCTGACCATCGCCAACGGGCTCTCACCGCAGCGGCTACGCCACCAACTCGAGGTGATCGACGGGCTGCGGGAGCAGTTTGCGCCGCTGCGGATCCTGACCGGCATCGAGGTCGACATCCTCGACGACGGCAGCCTGGATCAGGAACCGGAGTTACTGGAGCGACTCGACATCGTGGTGGCCAGCGTGCACTCCAAGCTGGCGATGGAGTCGGGCGCGATGACGCGGCGGATGGTACGCGCGGTCTCCGATCCGCGGGTCAACGTGCTCGGGCACTGCACCGGGCGGCTGGTGACCGGTGGGCGCGGCCGGCGGCCGGAGTCGCAGTTCGACGCTGAGGCGGTGTTCACCGCCTGTCGCGAGCACAACACGGCGGTGGAGATCAACTGCCGCCCGGAACGACGGGACCCACCCACCCGGCTGCTGCATCTCGCACACGAGTTGGGGTGTCTGTTCAGTATCGACACCGACGCGCATGCTCCCGGGCAGCTCGACTTCCTCGGCTTCGGTGCCCAGCGCGCGCTTGACGCCGAGATTGCGACCGAGCGGATCGTCAACACCTGGCCGGTCGAGGAGCTGCTGGGCTGGGCGACGGCCTGAGAGTTCTGGTCGCGCACCGGGCGGCCCAGCGCCACGTTAGGCTGACCCGACATGTCTGACCCCGAGCCGCCCGCACCGCCCGCACCGCTGTTCTTCGAATGCGGTGCCAGCTGGTATTGGGTGCTGTTCGGCCCGCTCGCCGGCGGACTGTTGCTGCTGATCCAGAACTCAGGCGGCGGTGAGTTCCAGCCGCTGATCCCCGTCATCATGATGGCGCTGGTCTCCGGCATGCTCGCCATTCAGGTGAAGGCGGCGCGGATCCACACCTCCGTCGAGCTCACCCGGGACACGCTGCGGCAGGGCACCGAAACCCTGCGGCTCGCCGAGATCGTCATGATCTACCCCGAGGCCAAGCGGCCGACCGGCTGGGGCAAAGCCCAACCGGAGAAGTGGCAGGAATCCCGGGCGCTGGGCGAGTTGAGTGGGGTGCCACGCCGTCGGGTGGGCATCGGACTGCGGCTGAGCGGACGGCGCACAGTGCAGGCCTGGGCGCGGGATCACCGCAGGCTGCGTGCCGCGCTGACCGAATTGCTTCCAGAGGCGATTCCGCCCGGCGAGCTCACCCGGCCCGACGTCGACGACGACGCCGAAGAATCGTCATGGTGAGCGCTCCGGTGGTCCGGGGGTGTCTCGAGCTCATCCTGGCCGGTGCCGCCGCGCTGGGCTGTGCGGTGAGTTGGGCGCGCGTTCGCTACCTGGTCCTGGTCGCGCCGGTGATCGACGGTGAACCGGCCACCACCTCGGTGACCTACCAGCCGCGCATGTTGCTGCTGGCACTGCTGTTGGCCACCGCCGCCGGTGTGCTGGCGGTGATCGGTACGGCGCGGCTGCGCCGGGCCCGTCGCCGATCAGAGCCCGTATACCCCGCGGGGGTATCATCGGCGGGGTGATCACCACCGACCTGGAACTACGCGGAATGACCTGTGCGTCGTGCGCGGCGCGGGTGGAGCGCGGCCTGAACGCGCTCGACGGGGTGCACGCCACGGTGAATTTGGCGGTGGAGCGCGCCCACGTCGAGCATGACGAGACCGTCTCGGCCGATGAGCTGCTGCGGGCCGTGGAATCGGCCGGCTACCAGGCAGCGGTGATCGGTGCAGCGCACGAGCACCCGGCCGAACACGCAGACGTGCCGGCCGGGCAACTGCGTCCCCGGCTGATCGGTTCGGCGCTGCTGGCCGCGCCGGTGGTGGCGCTGTCGATGGTGCCGGCCTGGCAGTTCAGCGGCTGGGGCTGGGTGGTCTTCGCGCTGACGGTCCCGATCGTGGTGTGGGGCGGCTATCCGTTCCACCGTGCCGCGCTGGCCAACGCCGCCCATGGCGCCGCCACCATGGACACCCTGGTGTCGCTGGGCACCGTGGCGGCCTTCGTGTGGTCGGCGGTCGCGGTACTCACCGGGGCCGGCCACCTGTATTTCGAGGTGGCGGCGGTGGTAACCGTCTTCCTGCTGACCGGCCGCTACGCCGAGGCGCACGCCAAACGGTCGGCGGGCGCGGCGTTACGCGAACTGCTGGAACTCGGCGCCAAGGACGCCGCGGTGATGCGGCGCGGCCCGGACGGGCTGAAGGAGACCCGAGTGCCGGTCGCCGACCTGCGGGTGGGCGATGTCGTCGTGGTCCGGCCGGGCGAGCGCATCGCCACCGACGGCATCGTCATCGACGGCGCCACCGCGCTGGACACCTCGGCGATGACCGGTGAGTCCCTGCCCGTCGACGTCTCCGAAGGCGACCCGGTACTGGGCGGCTCTCTCAACACCACCGGACTGGTGCTGGTCCGCGCCACCAAGGTGGGCGCCGACACCCAGCTGGCCCGGATGGCCAAGCTGGTCACCGACGCCCAGGCCGGCAAGGCGTCGATCCAGCGGCTGGCCGACCGGGTGTCGGCGGTGTTCGTGCCGGTGGTGCTGGTGATCGCCGCGCTCACCCTCGCCGGGTGGCTGGTGGCCGGGCAATCCGCCGCGGCGGCGTTCACCGCCGCGGTGGCCGTGCTGATCATCGCCTGCCCCTGCGCGTTGGGGCTGGCCACCCCGACGGCCATCCTGGTCGGCACCGGCCGCGGCGCTCAGTTGGGCATTCTGATCAAGAACCCGCAGGTCCTCGAGGCCGTCAAGGACATCGACACCGTCGTGTTCGACAAGACCGGAACGATCACCACCGGCGTGATGGCCGTCGGCGGCCTCGCGGTCGACCGCGGCGAGAACCCCGACACCGTGCTGGCGCGCGCCGCCGCCGTCGAATCCGGTTCCGAGCATCCGATCGCCGCGGCGATCGTGGCCGGCGCCAAAGCGGCCGGGCTGCCGATCGGGCAGGTGAGCGAGTTCGCCAGCCGGACCGGGCACGGGGTGAGCGGGGTGGTCGACGGGGTGCGCGTCGAGGTCACCCGATCGGCGGCCGCCCATGAGACCGGGACCGCCGTCGAGGTCTGCTGGGACGGCCGGACCCGGGGAACAATCACGCTGACCGACACCGTGCGATCGAGCAGCGCCGCGGCCGTGGCGGAGCTCAAGGCCATGGGCATCACACCGATGCTGCTCACCGGCGACGGCGCGGCCGTAGCCCGCAAGGTCGCCGGCGAGGTGGGGATCGACGCGGCCGATGTCATCGCCAACGTGCTGCCCACCGACAAGGCCGACGCCGTCAAGCAGCTGCAGGCGCAGGGCCGGCGGGTGGCGATGGTCGGCGACGGCGTCAACGACTCGGTCGCGCTGGCCACCGCCGACATCGGGATGGCGATGGGCACCGGCACCGACGCCGCCATCGAGGCCGGCGACCTGACCCTGGTCCGCGGTGACCTGGGCACCGTCCCTACCGCGCTGCGGCTCTCGGCGCGCACGCTGAGCATCATCCGGCAGAACCTCGTCTGGGCGTTCGGCTACAACGTCGCCGCGATTCCGCTGGCGGCGGCGGGGTTGCTCAACCCGATGATCGCCGGTGCGGCGATGGCCGCGTCGTCGGTGCTGGTGGTGACCAACAGCCTGCGGTTACGGCGGTTCGCGCGGTAGCGTCCGGGAATCGTCTGACCAACCCGGTCAACGCTGACCCGGTTCGATGGCGACCGCTCGAACTCAGGAATCCAGCCAGGCCAACTGGGCGGGCAGTTGGGCCCGCCAGTAGGACACGTCGTGCCCGCCCGGTGAGAATCCGCCCGCCGGCGGTGGATTCAGCTGTCCGACGAAGCTTCGGGTCGCGTAGTAGAAGCTGTCCGACGTGCCGCAATCCACCCGCAGCGGGATGTGGGCCAGCTGCGGCACCAGGGTGAACGGCGAGTTCGTCCGCCAGTCGTCGACACTGTCGAACGCCCCGGCCGGCGCGCCGAAGTAGGTCATGTAGATCGCCGGGCTGATCGCGCAGATTCCGGCGGTCCGCGCCGGGCCCAGGCGGGTGCCCAGCAGCATCGCGCCGTAGCCGCCCATCGACCAGCCCATGAACCCGACCCGCGAGGTGTCGATGCCCTTGTCGGCCAGCATCGGGATCAGCTCGCCCAGCACCATCGCCCCGGCGTCCTCGCCGGAGCCGTGTGGGCGCCAGTAGCTGTTGCCGCCGTCGACGGCCACCACGGCGAACGGTGGCCGCCCCGACGCGGTCAGCTTCGCCAACTCCTCCTCGACGCCGAGATCCATCACCCAGGCGGCGTCGGCGTCCTTGCAGTGCAGCGCGATCACCGGGCGCAGCGGCGCGGTCTGCCCGGGCGGCCGGGCGATGATCCAGTTGGTCTCCACCCCGCCGCGGGCCGCGGACACGAACGACCCGGATTCTCGCGTGGGATAGGCGTTGCCGGTGGCCCGCGAGACGGCCGGCTGCCGCCCCACACCCGCTCCGAACAGGCCCGCAGCCCCCGCGGCAGCGACCCCAAGGCGCAACGCAGCCCGGCGGGTCACATCAGCCATGACGGCCATTATTTCCCGGCCCGCGTCGCGGTTGGTCAGGCACGCCGCGCCACCGATCAGGTTGATGCGGGTTCGTTAGAAACGTCAGGCGGCGGCTGGCCGAACTGTTGGCGGAACGCCTCGACGGTGTAGCTCACCACGGTCGCCTCGCGGGGCGCACGGACCGTCGCCGAGCGGGGGATACGGACCATCGGCCCGAGTTGGCCGGCGTAGTTGTCCGGTTTGCCGATCTTGAGCAGGCCGCCGCCGCTCCCGGAGGACTCCGGCGCGATCTCCACCTCGCCCTCGGTGACGACGTAGATCAGGTCCTCCACGGTGCCCTGCTCCAGCAGCACCGCGCCGGGCCCCAGTCGCACCGGCGCCTGCTGGGCCCGCGCCGGCGTGGCGGTGGGTGAGAGCTGGATGACGATGTCGGCCAGCGGCACGATCCGGGTGTCGTGGGTGGCCACCACCACGACGCGGTCCCCGGCGGCGAGCACCCGCAACAGTTGCACGACCTCGCCGGCCCGGACGAAGTCCAGTTGCGCAGTGGGTTCGTCGGCCAGGATCAGTGGCGGGTCCAGTGCCAGGGCCCGCGCCACCGCAACCCGTTGCTGCTGTCCGCCGCTGAGCTGGCCGGGCCGGTGGTGGGTCCGGTCGGCCAGTCCGACGCGGGTGAGCAGGTCCCGGGCGCGTTCGGTGGCCGACCACTGCGTCCAGCCGGCCGCCCACATCGGCACCATCACGTTCTCCAGCGCGGTCAGGCTCGGCACCAGGTTGAAGGCCTGGAACACGATGCCGACGGTGCGGCGCCGGTAGGAGGTGATTTCCCGGCGGCTCAACGCGGTGACCTCGGTGGCGCCGAACCGGATCTGGCCGCTGGTCGGGCTGAGGATGCCGCCCAGACACGACAGCAGGGTGGTCTTGCCGCAGCCACTGGGCCCGAGGACGACCACCAGTGAGCCGGCCGGAATCTCCAGGCTCAAGCCGTGGATCGGCCGGATCGGTTCGCCGCTGCCGGTGGCGTACTCGATGACCAGATCGTTGATCCGCAGGTCTCCCATGGCCTACGGCCCCCCGAACGCCAGCACCGGGTCGACGGCCACCGCGTGCCGCAGGCCGGCCAGGCTGGCCAGCAGCCCGATACCCACCGCGGTCAGCACCAGCAGCGCGAACGACGAGGTGGTCACCGCCACCAGCATCGGGAACAGCGGGCCGATCGCCACGGCCAGCGCCCCGCCGAGCACCGCCGCGGCCACCGCCACGGCCACCGCCTGCAGCGCCAGCCCGGCCAGCACCATCCCGGTGGTGACCCCCAGCGCCTTGAACACCGCGAAGTCGCGGGTGCGCTCCAGCGCCGAGAGGTAGATCAGCGAGCCCACGATCAGCGCGGCGACGCCCCACAGCAGCACCGACATGTACGACAGCGCCATCTGCGCCCCGGCCAGCGGGCGCACCATGTCGTCGACGGCGGCGGCCCGATCGACCACCCGGTAGCCCTCCGGCACCTCGGCCGGGGTGCCCCGCAGGCCGATCGCCGAGGCCACCGGCTGCCCGGAATACATCAGCCGCTGTGCGCCCGCCACGGTCAGGAAGGCGTTGGGCTGCCCGGCCAGCGTCGTCGACTTCCCCACCAGCCCGACGATGCGCAGCTTGCCCGCGCCCAGTTCGACGTCATCGCCGACGGCGCGCTTCAGCGTGGCGGACATCGCGATCTCGTTGGGCTCGGTCGGTGCGCGCCCCGCGGTGATCGGCGGCATCGCGGCCTTGGGCACCCCGTAGACATTGACGTTCAGCGGCGACTCGCCGTCCTGCAGGATGGTGTTGCCGTAGACCACCGGCAGCGCCGCCTCGACACCGGAGATCGCGGCGACATCCCCGGCCTCTTTCTGCGGGAACCGTGACGAGCCCATGAACGGACCGACCGCGGCCGTCTGGATCAGGTAGCTGTCGATGCCCAGTGAGTCGACGACGTGCTCGGCCTCGACCCGGAAGCCGTGGGTCAGTCCGGCCAGCACCAGGGTCAGGGCGAACACCATCGCGGTGCCGACGGCGGCGACGATGAACCGGCGCAGCCGCCACTGCAGGTCGCGCAACGCGGTGATCAGCATCCGCACGCGCGCATGTTATCGCAGCGTGCGGCTGTGACCGGCATCCCAGCAGGTCGCCGGACCCGCCCTCCGCATATCCACAATCCCCGGCCTGCCGGCAGCTTTTCGGCTACAAATACACTCACGCCGGTCTACATCGGCCCGCGCCCAGGGAGGGGGTCAGTGATGAATTACGCTGCCCTGCCGCCGGAGGTCAACTCGCTGCGCATCTATACCGGCCCCGGTTCCGCCCCGATGCGGGCTGCCGCCGCGGCCTGGGGCGCGTTGTCCGCGGAACTGCATGCGGCGGTCACCTCGTATGAGTCGGTGATCGCCGAGCTGACCGGCCAGGCCTGGCTGGGACCGGCGTCGCTGGCGCTGGCGCAGTCCGCGGCGCGGTATGCGAGTTGGATGGCCGCCACCGCGGCGCAGGTCGACCACACGGCGGCGCAGGCGAACGCCGCGGCCGCCGCCTACGAGGCGGCGTTCAGTGCGACGGTGCCGCCTACCGTGGTCGCCGCCAACCGGGCGCAGCTGCTGCTGCTCGTCGCCACCAACGTGCTGGGTACCAACACCGCGGCGATCGCCGCCAATGAGGCCGCCTACGGCGAGATGTGGGCGCAGGACGCCGCCGCGATGTACTCCTACGCCGCGGCCTCGGCCGCCGCGACCGGGCTGCCGCCCTTCCAGCAGCCACCGCAGGTCGGCAATCCGGCCGGACCGGTCAGCCAGGCCGTCGCGACCGCCGCATCCGAGGCGTCCTCGTCGTCGTCGAACATCCAGTCGCTGCTGGGGCAGCTGGCCTCCGGGTTCTCCGGGGCGCCGCAGAACACCTTGCTGCAGGCGGGCGCTGCGGCCGCGGTGGGTGTGGCCCAGGAGTCCCCAATACCCGACCTGCTCGGGCTGAACCTGATCGCGGCGACTTCCCTGGCCGCGTCGGCGATCGGCATCGGAATATCGGCCGGCGCCTGGACGGCGGCGGATGCCAGCACGCGGGAGATCCTCTACCAGCAGGATCGGCTGGAACAGGTCGAGTACGAGATCCTGCACAACATCGACCTGTTCTCGCCGCTGACCCCGTCGCGACCGGGTGGCTTCATCGGCGATGCGCTGTCATCGGCGAATACGGTGTCGATGTCGGCGTCGATGGGGGAGGCGATCTCGGCGGGGAAACTGTCGGTGCCGATCAGCTGGGCAGCCAACGCCCCGGAGATCAAGACTTTGTCTTACACAACGCCGCTGGCCGGCCCGGGTGTAGGCGCCGCACCGGCCGGTTCGCTGGCCGGCGCCGGCAGTGCCTTCAGCCAGATGGCGCTCGCGGGCA
>NZ_QMEX01000008.1 GCF_003284925.1 Mycolicibacter senuensis | reverse complement strand
AGCCGAGGTCGTCGTCATCGTCGGACTCGGCGTCGGACTCCCCAGGCGGCGACGGCTCGAACGTGACCGGTTGCGGCGCCACGAACAACGGCATGTAGTCGACCCGCGCGTTGGCCGCCTCCGGGGCGGTCTCCAGCAACAGCCGGGACTCCGGCTCGTCGACGGCGTCCCCGGACTCCCCGGACACCTCGGTGCTGGGCGATTCGGTAGAACCCAGCAGGTCGCGAACGCGGACCGCTTCGACCCGATCGACGCTGGAGTGGGCGCTGCGCGCCCGGCCGTCCAGCTCGGTCAGCGCGTCGAGAACCCGTTTGCTGGTGGTGCCCAGAACCCGCGCCAGCGAGTGGACCCGCAGCCGGTCCGGCAGCTCATCCTGCTCGGTCGGCTCCGCTGGTACATCGGAAAAAGGGCTCTTAAAAAGAGACGGGTCTGCCACGTATTCTCCTCAAGCCCCCGGGCGCGTCGTTACGACGCGGCCACGCGAGGGCTTCTCGTTATTCGCCCGGCTCACTTCCCCGGGCTTGTGGTGGTCTCGCTCCGAGGGGCTCGGGTGGAACCGACTCGGTGCCTGGCTGAATGAGGACCGGCGATCGGCGCCGCATCACATCTCGCGACCGTCGCACTCGCCTAAGTCTTCATTCGGGTGTCGGACACCGGTCCGGTGACGTTCACCCATTGGCCAGTATCCCACACAACCAGACCAAGCCGGTCGAAAGGCATTAACTCCGACGTCAGGCCAGTGTCATCGGGGACGTCGGCGCCGACGGCTTCAGGTCGGGAAACCACAGCGCGATCTCGCGCTCGGCCGACTCCGGCGAGTCGGAGCCGTGCACCAGGTTGAACTGGGTCTCCAACCCGAAGTCACCGCGGATGGTGCCGGGCGTGGCCTTGGCGACCGGATCGGTACCGCCGGCGAGCTGCCGGAACGCCTCGATGGCCCGCGGCCCCTCCACCACGGCCGCGACCACCGGGCCGGAGGTGATGAAGTCCAGCAGTGAGGCGAAGAACGCCTTGCCCTCGTGCTCGCCATAGTGCTGCCGGGCCACCGCCTGCTGCACCGGCCGCAATTCCAGCGCCGCCAGCGTCAGGCCCTTCTTCTCGATCCGGCTGATGATCTCGCCCACCAGCCGGCGGTTGACGCCGTCCGGCTTGATCAGCACCAAGGTCCGCTCAGTCATGAAGCGCCGCTCCTCATCCATCGCTCCGTGTCCCTCGCCGCCGCGCGGCCGGGTACCCCACCGGTCGTCGCCAGCGGCACGGGCGACAGCGTACCGAATCGCCGCTCGGCCACGAGCGGCACCAACACGCCGTTCCTCACCGTCGCTTCGCTCCGCCTCGTCACTGGCGGCGCAACACCTCGGCACGGAAGTGCGCGATCAATCCCCACACCACGGCGAACACCAGCCCCATGATCCCCACCGCCGGATAGACCACAAAGCCTGCGACCAGCACCACTTGCAGACCCAGATTGGCCCAGATCGCCCAGGGCCGGCCCTGGATACCGGTGAACAGCAGCAACACCAGCGCCAGACCGAGCAGGTAGGCCAGCGACACCGGCGAGAGCCCGCCGCCGACCACGTGGACCACCGGCAGCGCCAACAGCACCACGATCGCCTCGAGGATCAGCGTCGCCGACATCACGCCGCGGAAACCGCGCCACGGATCGGGCGCCCCCGTTGGGTCGCTCATGCCGGATCCTTTCCGAACAAGGTGCGGGCGGCACCAGCGGTGACCACTGAGCCGGTGATCACGATGCCGGTTCCGGTGGTGTCACCGTCGGAGTCGAATTCGTCGACCAGTGCGGTCGCGGTGTCGATGGCGTCCTCGAGCGTGTCGGTCGTCACCACCCGATCTTCACCGAACCACCGTAGCGCGACGGCGGTCAGCGTCTCGACATCCACCGCACGCGGGGAACCGTTGTGGGTCACCACGATCCGGTCAAAAACCGGCTCCAGAGCGGCAAGGATGCCGTCGGCGTCCTTATCCCCCAACACGCTGACCACGCCGACCAGGAACCGAAAGCCGAAATCCTCGGTCAGCGCCTGGGCCAGCACAGCGGCGCCGGTCGGATTGTGGGCGGCGTCGATGAAGACGGTGGGCGAGCTGCGCATCCGCTCGAGCCGGCCCGGACTGCGCACCGCGGCAAAGCCCGCCCGAACCGTGTCGGCGTCGAGCTGGCGCTCGGCGCCCGCGCCGAAGAACGCCTCCACCGCCGCCAGGGCCAGCACCGCGTTGTGCGCCTGGTGCTCGCCGTGCAGCGGCAAGAAGATGTCCGAGTACACCCCGCCCAGGCCCTGCAACTCCAACAGCTGACCACCGATCGCCAGTTGGCGGCTGCGTACCGCGAACTCGGAGTTCTCCCGCGCGACCGCTGCGTCGGCACGCACCGACTGCGTCAGCAGCACGTCCATCACCTCGGGTGTCTGCCGGGCAATCACCGCGACAGTGTCGGTCAGTTCGTCCGACGAGCGGTGGATGATGCCGGCCTTCTCCGCGGCGATCCCGGCGATGTCGTCACCGAGGTAGTCGACGTGATCGACACCGATCGGGGTGATGACCGCGACGGGTGCTTCGACGACGTTGGTGGCGTCCCAGCGGCCGCCCATTCCGACCTCCACCACGGCGACGTCGACCGGGGCGTCGGCGAACGCCGCGAAGGCCATCCCGGTGAGCACCTCGAACTTGCTCATGGCAGGCCCGTTCTCGGCTTGCGAGGACGCGTCCACCAGCTGCACGAACGGTTCGATCTCGGCGTAGGTCTCCACATATTTGGCGGGACTGATCGGCACACCGTCGATCCCGATGCGCTCGACCGCCGACTGCAGGTGCGGGCTGGTGGTGCGCCCGGTGCGGCGAGAAAACGCCGTCAGCAACGCGTCGATCATCCGCACCACCGAGGTTTTGCCGTTGGTGCCGGCGACGTGAATCGACGGATACCCGCGCTGCGGGGAGCCGAGCAGTTCCAGCAGGGCGTTGATCCGGGTCAGGCTGGGTTCGATCTTGGTTTCGCCCCAGCGCTGATCGAGTAGGTGCTCGACCTGCAGCAGCGCCGCGATCTCGTCCGGTGTCGGCTCGGCACCGACCGGGTGCTCGGTCATGCCAGGGCCGAAAGACGCGCGGTGATCCGGTCGACCTCGTCTCGGGCCAATTGCTGGCGGCCTCGGATCTTGTCGACGACGGCTTCCGGCGCCTTGGCCAGAAACGCCTCATTGCCCAGCTTCGCCGCGGTGGCCGCTAACTCCTTCTCCGCAACGGCGAGATCCTTCTCCAGGCGCCGGCGCTCGGCGGCGACATCGACGGTGCCGGAGGTGTCCAGTTCCACCACGACGGTGCTGGCGCTGTGGGCGGGGCCCAGCCGCACCTCGACCGTGGCCGACGGTGCGAAATCCGCGCCGGGCTCGGTCAGCCAGGCCTGCGAGGTCAGCGCGGCCACCTGGGTGGCCAGGTCGGCGTCGTCGATACCGGACAGTCGGGCCGGGACCTTCTGCCGGTCACGCAGCCCCTGGTCGCTGCGGAACCGGCGCACCTCGGTCACGAGCTTTTGCATGTCGGTGATCCGTTGCGCGGCAACACGGTCCAGGACGATTCCAGACGGCTCGGGCCAGTCCGCGATCACCAGTGACTCTGCGCCAGTGAGTTCCTGCCACAGCGTCTCGGTGACGAACGGGATCACCGGGTGCAACAACCGCAGCAACGTGTCGAGCACCGCGGCCAGCACGGCGGTGGTGTGGGCAATCCCCTGACCCAGCTGGGTCTTGGCCAGTTCGACATACCAGTCGCAGAACTCGTCCCACGCGAAGTGGTACAGCGCCTCGCAGGCCCGGCCGAACTCATAGCCCTCGAAAGCCGAATCCACCTCGGCGCGAACCTCTTCCAACCGCCCCAGAATCCACCGGTCGGCATCGGTGAGCTCCTCGAGCGCCGGCAACGGGGCGGGTCGCGCGCCGTTGATCAGTGCGAATCGAGTGGCGTTGAACAGCTTGGTGACGAAGTTGCGCGACGCGCGGGCATGGTCCTCGCCGATCGACAGGTCGCCGCCGGGGCTCGCGCCGCGAGCCAGCGTGAACCGCAGGGCGTCGGCGCCGAAGGCGTCCACCCAGTCCAGTGGGTCGATGCCGTTGCCGCGGGACTTGCTCATCTTGCGCCCGTGCTCGTCACGGATCAGGCCGTGCAGGAACACGTTCTCGAACGGCACCTTGCCGCCCCGCAGGGCGGGATCGTCGGCGACGAAGGTGCCGAACATCATCATCCGGGCGACCCAGAAGAACAGGATGTCGTAACCGGTTACCAGAACCGTTGTGGGGTAGAACTTCTCCAGCTCGGCGGTGGCGTCGGGCCAGCCCATCGTGGAGAACGGCCACAACGCCGAGGAGAACCAGGTGTCGAGCACGTCGGGATCCTGCTCCCAGCCCTCCGGCGGGGTTTCATCCGGCCCGACACAGACCTTCTCGCCGTTGGGCCCGTGCCAGATCGGGATGCGGTGACCCCACCACAGCTGCCGGGAGATGCACCAGTCGTGCATGTCGTCGACCCAGGAAAACCAGCGGGGCTCCAGGCTTTTCGGGTGGATGACGGTGTCGCCGTTACGCACCGCGTCCCCGGCGGCCTTGGCCAGCGAGGAGACGTTGACCCACCACTGCATCGACAGGCGCGGCTCGATGACCTCGCCGCTGCGTTCGGAATGCCCGACGCTGTGCAGGTAGGGCCGCTTCTCGGCGACGATGCGTCCTTGGCCGGCCAGCGCTTCGCGCACCGCGACACGCGCCTCGAAGCGGTCCATGCCGTCGAACTGCGTGCCGGTTCCGGTGATCCGGCCCTTGGTGTCCAGGATGGTCGGCATCGCCAACTGGTGCCGCAGCCCGATCTCGAAGTCGTTGGGGTCGTGGGCGGGGGTGACCTTGACGGCGCCGGTGCCGAATTCGGGGTCCACGTGCGCATCGGCGACCACGCCGATCTGCCGGTCCAGGAACGGGTGCGGCAGGCTGGTCCCGACCAGGTCGCGGTACCGGTCGTCGTCGGGGTGCACCGCGATCGCGGTGTCGCCGAGCATCGTCTCCAGCCGGGTGGTGGCCACCACGATATGGGGTTGCCCGTCGTCGAGGGAGCCGTACCGGAACGACACCAGTTCGCCCTCGATGTCGTCGTATTTGACCTCGAGGTCGCTGATCGCGGTCTCCAGCACCGGTGACCAGTTGACCAGCCGCTCGGCCTGGTAGATCAGGCCCGCATCATAGAGGCGCTTGAAGATGACGCGGACGGCGCGCGACAGGCCATCGTCCATGGTGAACCGCTCGCGGCTCCAGTCCACCCCGTCGCCGATCCGGCGCATCTGGGTGCCGATGGTGCCGCCGGATTCCCGCTTCCAGTCCCAGACCTGCTCGACGAAGCCTTCGCGTCCCAATTCCTCCTTGGTCTGCCCGGCGGCGTTCAGCCGCCGCTCCACCACGCTCTGCGTGGCGATACCGGCGTGATCCATGCCCGGCAGCCACAACACCTCGTAGCCCTGCATCCGCTTGCGGCGGGTCAACGCGTCCATCAGGGTGTGGTCGAGTGCGTGCCCCATGTGCAGGCTGCCGGTGACGTTCGGCGGCGGAAGCACGATCGAATAGCCGGGCTTGGTACTGGTCGGGTCCGCGGTGAAGTAGCCGGCATCGACCCAGCGCTGGTAGATCGCGTCCTCGACCGCACTCGGCTCCCAGGATTTGGGCAGGTGTTCGGTGTTGGCAGCGTCGGGGGTGGCGGTCACCGCTCAATTCTAGGAACGACGGCCCACTGCACGTGACAGCCCCCGGACCGGGATCGGTCCGGGGGCTGGTAACGAGTGCCTATTTCTTGCCGCCGAGCAGTCCGCCGAGGATGTCGCCGATGGCGCCGCCGGTTTTGCCGCCGATCATGTTCCCCAGGATGCTGCCCATCGACTGGTTCTGGGCGCTGCCACCGCCGCTCATACCGCCGAGGATGCTGCCGAGAACATCACCGAGTCCGCCGCCCCCGGAGGCCTGCTGCTGGGCCGGCTCGGCCTTCTGGCCCGACAGTTGCTTGCCGATGTAGGCGAGCACGATCGGAGCGATGATCGGGAGCAGCTTTTGCAGCAGGTCGTTGTTTCCGGCGCCGGCACCCGACAGTGCCGAAGCGACCTGGCTGGTGTCGTTGCCGCCGAAGATGGTCGAGATCACCTGCTGGCCTTCGGCCTGGTTGCCGGCGAACGCGTTTCCCAGCAGCCCCTGCGCCGCGAAGCTGTTGGCCTTGCTGGCGATGTCGTCGGCCTGGCCCGGGTCCTGGGCGTTCTGGCTCAATCCGCCGACGAGCACCGGCACCAGGGTACGGATAGTGTTGTCCACCTCGCCCGAATCGGCGCCGAGCTGATTGGCGATGTCTTGTACGGGGATCTGCGCGAAAAGATCGTCGAGGCCGGCCATGAGAGTTCCACCTTCGTTGCTGGGTGCTGCCGTGACTGCGGTCGAAGATGACATTAGCGGAAAGCGCCGCCGGCCCGCACCGGTCAGTTCAGCCGGGAAACGTCCAGCGTCACACCCGCTGCGCGCAGCCGAACCAGCAGCGCATCACCCATCGCGGCCGCCGGGGTGAGCACCCCGAAGCGGTCGGGCAATGCATCGCGGTTCAACGCCAGCGCCAGCCCGCTCTCGGCTAGCAACACCGACGTCGCCTGGTAGCCGGGGTCGCCCTGCTGCGCCATGACCGCCAGGTAGCGGGCACCGCTGCTCGTGGTGGTGTAGGTCTCGACGCGGTAATAGCCGTTCTCACGGCGGCTCTGGCTGGGGCCGGTGCCCGGCTTGGGCAGCACCCGCTCCACCAGTCGGCGCGGCAGCAACCGGAAGAATCGGCTGCCGAGTCCGACGGTCACGGCGCCGAGTCCGGTCGCCAGTCCCGACAGCGCCGGAGCCACCGCAGACGAGCCGACGCTCATGTGCTCGGCGTAGCGGAACCGCCGGCCGTAGGCCCACTCCAACAGCCCGTTGGTGCGTCGCACGATCCGGGTGTTGTAGGGCGCCATGACGAAGCCGGCGGTCCAGATGCCGGTGAGTTCGGGGGCGATGTCACGTCCGCGACGCCAGGTCAGGTCTGGCTGCGCGCCCAGCTCGGGCTCGGCGCCGCGATCGTCGCTGAGGGTATAGGGGTCGAAGAGTTGACGTCGGGCGTCGGCGTCGGTGGAGGCGGTCCGCAGCACCTCGGTCATCGAGGCGATGGTGCCGCCGGACAGACCGCCGGAGAACCCCCGCACCACCAAATTGGTGTCGAGCAACTCGCCGGCGCCGTCATCGCGGGCCGCCCGGTAGAGCGCGTAGACGCTCAGATCCGACGGGATGGAGTCGAAGCCGCAGGCGTGCACGATGCGCGCCCGGTTGTCGATGGCCTGTTTCTGGTAGGTGTCGATGCTCTCGCGCACGAACATCGCCTCGCCGGTGAGGTCGACATAGTCGGTGCCCGCCGCCGCACACGCCGCGACCAGCGGCATTCCGTATCGGGTGTAGGGGCCGACGGTGGTGATCACCACCCGGGTGCGGGCCGCCATCGCCTCCAGCGACGCCGGTTTGTCGGCGTCGGCCACCACGATCGGCCAGTCCTGCGCTGCGCTGCCGATCTCATCGCGGACGGCGCGCAGTCGCTCCGCCGAGCGGCCGGCCAACCCGACGCGGGTCTCGCCCCCGACGCGGGCCAGGTACTGGGCGGTGAGCTTCCCGACGAAACCGGTCGCCCCGTAGACGATGACGTCGAGTTCACGTGGCGTCTCAGACATGGATCCGACGCTACCCGCCGCACCGGATTCCGAAGACGGCGAGGGCGCCGGGCTCATCGCCCGGCGCCGTCGTCTGGAAGGGTCGTCTGGAAGGTCAGCCGCGACGGCCGCAGACCGGCCACGCGCCGATGCCCTGGCTGCGCAGCACGTTCTCGGCCACCCGGATCTGCTCGGACCGACTGGCGAGGTGGGGCATGCCGCTGCCGCCGTTGGCACGCCAGGTGCCGGCGTTGAACTGCAGACCGCCGTAGTAACCGTTGCCGGTGTTGATCGACCAGTTGCCGCCGGACTCGCAGGCCGCGATGGCGTCCCAGTTGACGCTGTCCGCCCTGGCGGTCGCGTCGGAGAGTGCCACCGCACCGGTGATCAGCGCGCCGGCGATCGCGGCCAGGGTGAGGGGCTTACGGACCTTCTTCAACATTGTTCCTTTCGCGGTGCGCGCTCCGAAGTGCAGCCGGGATGGACCTCAGGCGGGATTGATCTTCGAGACGTGCCGTCTAGGTCAGGCACGACAGCGGGGGCAAGGGCTGCCCGCCGGGATGACACCCGGCACCGCGGAAGCATTCATGGGGCCGCCCGCGGCCCCGCTCACACGCGGTTCCGTGGATTCACTTTGTTTGCCCTGCATTCGGGCGAGGGGAAACTTACGAAACGTTCATGCGAGAAGTCCAACCGCATGACGAACGCATTTCGGAGAGATAACGAAACCATCACACCACCGCGACGAATGGTTTCGCCAGGTCACCGACAGCTTTTAGTCTTTCTAAGCGTCCACCGGCTAGGTTGTTTTTCGTGAGTCAAATCACGGACATTTTGTGGGCTGGGCCACTGACTCGCGTGCCCGCGACGGGCCGAACTGCGCCAGCTCCGCCGTAACTCGCAGTTCAGGACCCATATTCGCGCTCGCCCGCTACCCGGGGCACTGCGGGCGGGACAGCCGGTAATCAGCGTGACGAATGGGCGGTATCACCGCACAGCTATACGCGAAAGATCCAATTGCGACCGAGAGCGACGAGACCGGCGTCCGAACGGGTCGCCAGGCCTGCCACGGTGGAAGAACGGCATGACTCCTGCTGCACTACAACAGCTTTCGTCGAATGATCAGCACTCTTCGACCGTCGACGGTCGAGACCCTCGACTTTTGATAAAGGTCCTATTTCACAGCGCTAACACGAACATTTATTCAACGCGTCGGCAGCGGAACCAAATACATTTCATCACCTTCGTCACCGTATTTGCTGTCCCATTTCGCCCTTGCCGGCGGTCGGGTCGCGTGTGGGCTCAGCAGAGGCCGGCGATGTCATCCGGAGAGTTGAGGTTGGCCAGCGGCGCCGGATCCTCGAGTTCGATCCGTTGCGCCTCGACCATGTCGACCAACGCCCTCACCCGGCGCTCCCCATCGGCGACCAAGGCTTCGATGGTTCCGGCCAGTGCCGTCCGGTACACCGCGGCCAGATAGTGGTCCCGGCCTGCCCGCGGCAGCACCACGTCGGCACCGGGATGTGCGCCGGCGAGCAGGTCGATCACCGCGGGCGCCAGAAACGGCATGTCGACCGCGCAGACGAACGCCCGATCCGCGCCGGCGCGCGCGGCGGCACGCAACCCCAGGCCGACCGCGGGCAGTGGCCCCAGCCCGGGCACCTCGTCGCGCAACACCTGCGCCGGCAATGCGGGAAGGGCCTGCCCCGGGGCGGCCACCACGAAGACCGGATCGCAGCACTGGGCGACCACCGATACCAGGTGCTCGACCAGGGTGCGGCCGTCGAATCGACCCGCCACGGTCAGGGTGGCCTTGTCGCGGCCCATCCGGCGCGATGCGCCACCGGCGAGCACAACACCGGCTAGACCGACCCGTCGGCCGGTCATGGCCTTAGGGCTCGCCTCAATCCACGGTCCAGGTGTCGCGGCCACGCAGCAGCGCCTGCAGGGCGGCGGTGTCGTGCGCGGTGGCCTGGCGGGCCTCGGCGACCTGCGCGCGCGCCAGGTCGTCGTAGGTGGGCTTGTTGACCTTGCGGAAGATGCCCATCGGGAAGTGCGACAGATCCTGCTCGGAGAGCCGTGACAACGCGAACGCGTAGGACGAGTCGGGCAGCGTGGCATCGTGCACGACGATCTGCTCGGCCGAGACGTTGGCGGTCTTGGCGACCTCGAGCCCGAAGCCGGACTTGATCACGCAGTACTCGCCCTCGGCACCGAAGGTGACCTTCTCGCCCTGCCGGAGGTTGATGATGCGGTTCTCCGCACCCTCCTTGCGCAGCAGGTCGAAGGAACCGTCGTTGAACACCGGGCAGTCCTGCAGGATCTCCACCAGTGCCGAACCGCGGTGTTCCATGGCGCCGCGCAGCACCTCGGTGAGGCCCTTGCGGTCGGAGTCCAGGGCACGGCCGACGAAGGTCGCCTCGGCGCCGATCGCCAGCGAGACCGGGTTGAACGGGTTGTCCAGCGAACCGAACGGTGTGGACTTGGTGATCTTGCCGGTCTCCGACGTCGGCGAGTACTGCCCCTTGGTCAGCCCGTAGATCCGGTTGTTGAACAGCAGGATGGTGAGGTTGACGTTCCGGCGCAGCGTGTGGATCAGGTGGTTGCCGCCGATGGACAGCGCGTCGCCGTCACCGGTGATCAAGAACACCGACAGATCCGGCCGAGCGGTCGCCAGCCCGGTGGCGAACGTCGGGCCGCGGCCGTGGATCGAGTGCACCCCGTAGGTGTTCATGTAGTACGGGAACCGGCTCGAGCAACCGATGCCGCTGACGAACACCACGTTCTCTCGGCGCACCCCCAGCTCGGGCAGGAAGTTGCGGATCGAGTTGAGGATCGCGTAGTCGCCACAGCCCGGGCACCAACGCACTTCCTGGTCGGAGGTGAAGTCCTTGGACTTCTGCGGCTCGTCGGTGGTGGGCACCCCGCTCAGGGCGGTCAGCCCCAGCTCGGTGCCTACCAGGGAGCTGGCGGGTTCGGTTGTGGTCATGAATTCGCTCCTGCTGTACTGCCCGCGATGGTCACCGCCGCGGCCGTGGCCAGCGACGCCTTCTCGTTCTCCCGCTCGGCCAGCGTCCCGGCCAGCGCGTCGTCAATGATCGCCTCGACCTCGTCGGCGAGGAACGCCTGACCGGCGACCTTGGTCACCGACTGGACATCGACCAGGTAGCGGCCGCGCAGCAGCAGCGCCAACTGGCCCAGGTTCATCTCCGGCAGCACCACCTTCGGGTAGCGCCGCAGCACCTCGCCCAGGTTGGCCGGAAACGGGCTGAGGTGCCGCAGGTGAGCCTGCGCGACCTTCACGCCGCCGCGCCGGGCCCGCCGGCACGCCTCGGCGATCGGACCGTACGAGCTGCCCCAGCCCAGCATCAGCAGTTCGGCGTCACCGGTCGGGTCGTCGACGACCAGGTCGGGCACCTTGATGCCGTCGATCTTGGCCTGCCGCAGCCGCACCATCAGGTCGTGGTTGGCCGGCTCGTAGGAGATCGCGCCGGAGCCGTTGGCCTTCTCCAGACCGCCGATGCGGTGCTCCAGACCGGGGGTGCCGGGGATGGCGAACTGGCGCGCCAGGGTCTGCGGGTCACGCGCGTAGGGCTGGAATTCCTCCCCGGCCTTGGCCAGGTTGCGTTCGATGGGCTCGATCGCGCTGATGTCGGGGATGCGCCACGGCTCGGAGCCGTTGGCGATCGCGCCGTCGGAGAGCAGCACCACCGGGGTGCGGTAGGTCAGCGCGATCCGGACGGCGTCGATGGCGGCGTCGAAGCAGTCCGATGGCGTGCATGGCGCCACCACCGCGACCGGTGACTCGCCGTTGCGGCCATAGAGTGCCTGCAACAGGTCGGCCTGCTCGGTCTTGGTGGGCAGCCCGGTCGACGGACCGCCACGCTGGACGTTGATCAGCAGCAGCGGCAGTTCGGTCATCACGGCCAAGCCCAGCGCCTCGGCCTTGAGCGCCAGGCCCGGACCGGAGGTGCTGGTGACGCCCAGCGCGCCGCCGTAGGAGGCGCCGATCGCCGCGCCGATACCGGCGATCTCGTCTTCGGCCTGGAAGGTCAGCACGTTGAAGTTCTTGTGCTTGGACAGCTCGTGCAGGATGTCCGACGCCGGGGTGATGGGGTAAGTCCCCAGCAGCACCTGCGTGTCGGCGAGCTGACCGGCGGCGATCACGCCGTAGGCCAAGGCGGTGTTGCCCGAGATCTGGCGGTACTCCCCCGGTGGCAGCTTGGCCGGTGAGATCTCATAGGTGGTGCCGAACGCCTCGGTGGTCTCGCCGTAGTTCCAGCCCGCCTTGAGCGCCAGCACGTTGGCGTCGGCGACATCGGGCTTCTTGGCGAACTTCTCCCGGATGAACTGCTCACTGGTCTCGATGGGCCGGCCGTACATCCACGACAGCAGGCCGAGCGCGAACATGTTCTTGGCCCGCGCGCCGTCCTTCTTGGTGGCGCCGATCGCCTCGACGGCGCCCAGGGTCAGCGAGGTCATCGCGACCGGGACCACCACGTAGTCGGAGAGCGCCTCGGTCTCAAGCGGATTGGCCTCGTAGCCGATCTTGGCCAGGTTGCGCTTGGTGAACTCGTCGGAGTTGACGATCACCATCCCGCCGCGCGGCAGGTCGCCGATGTTGGCCTTCAGCGCCGCCGGGTTCATCGCCACCAGCACGTCGGGGCGGTCACCGGCGGTGAGGATGTCGAAGTCGGCGATCTGGATCTGGAACGACGACACGCCCGGCAGGGTGCCCTGCGGGGCGCGGATCTCGGCCGGGTAGTTGGGCTGGGTGGCCAGGTCGTTGCCGAACAACGCCGCTTCGGAGGTGAAGCGGTCGCCGGTGAGCTGCATGCCGTCGCCGGAGTCGCCAGCGAAGCGGATTACTACTTTTTCGAGTTTTTGGCGCCCGGGCGCCGACCCGGCTCCGTTACCGCTCGGACCCACGGCCCCCGCCTTCCATCACTGTCTGACCGGGCCCGCACAGCGCGGCTGGCGCAACCCACACGTTTTTCTGTCACTGGCAGTACCGATTATTGCACCGTTCTTAGAGACGGTTCGACGCCACACCGTATCGGAACCCGACCGACTTACCGACAAACACCGACGTCAGGGTACGGTTCTCGGTCGACTTCCGGCAAAAA
Organism: Mycolicibacter senuensis; assembly: GCF_003284925.1. GTDB lineage: Bacteria > Actinomycetota > Actinomycetes > Mycobacteriales > Mycobacteriaceae > Mycobacterium > Mycobacterium algericum_A. The sequence continues at coordinate 67,427 of NZ_QMEX01000008.1, read as the reverse complement.
TGTGGTTTTGGTCACGTTTGACGACAGTCGAACTTTAAGAAAAGTTCGCTACCGGTGAGTAACCCGTCGCGACGGGCGCGCCCACGCTCGGATCAGGCGGTCTTGTCGCGACGCTCGGCACGCGAGGTCTTGCGCGGCACGATCGTCGGCAACACGTTGTCCTGCACCGTTTCCTTGGTGACCACGACCTTGGCGACGTCGTTGCGGCTGGGGATGTCATACATCACCGGCAGCAGCACTTCTTCCATGATTGCCCGCAGGCCACGTGCCCCGGTGCCACGGTGGATGGCCTGATCGGCGATCGCCTCCAGCGCGTCCTGGCTGAACTCCAGCTCCACCCCGTCCATCTCGAACAGTCGGGTGTACTGCTTGACCAGAGCGTTCTTCGGCTCCGAAAGGATCTTGACCAACGACTCCATGTCCAGGTTCGTCACCGAGGCCACCACCGGCAGCCGGCCGATGAACTCGGGGATCAGACCGAACTTGATCAGGTCTTCGGGCATCACCTCGGCGAAGTGGTCGACGGTGTCGACCTCCGCCTTGGACCGGACCTCGGCGCCGAAACCCAAGCCGCGCTTGCCAACCCGGTCGGCGACGATCTTCTCCAACCCGGCGAACGCGCCGGCCACGATGAACAGCACGTTGGTGGTGTCGATCTGGATGAACTCCTGGTGCGGGTGCTTGCGGCCGCCCTGCGGCGGAACCGACGCCTGGGTGCCTTCCAGAATCTTCAGCAGCGCCTGCTGCACGCCCTCACCGGAGACGTCGCGGGTTATCGACGGGTTCTCGCTCTTGCGGGCGATCTTGTCGACCTCGTCGATGTAGACGATGCCGGTCTCGGCGCGCTTGACGTCATAGTCGGCGGCCTGAATCAGCTTGAGCAGAATGTTCTCCACGTCTTCGCCGACGTAGCCCGCCTCGGTGAGCGCTGTCGCATCCGCTATCGCAAACGGGACATTGAGCATCTTGGCCAGCGTCTGGGCCAGGTAGGTCTTGCCGCAGCCGGTGGGGCCCAGCATCAAGATGTTGGACTTGGTCAGCTCAACGGGCTCACCGGAGCGGGAATCCCGGCTCTTCTCGCCGGCCTGGATGCGCTTGTAGTGGTTGTAGACAGCCACCGCCAAGGTGCGCTTGGCCGTGTCCTGGCCGATGACGTAGCCCTCCAGGAAGTCCCGGATCTCAGCGGGCTTGGGCAGCTCGTCGAGCTTGACGTCGTCGGCGTCGGCCAGCTCCTCTTCGATGATCTCGTTGCACAGGTCGATGCACTCATCGCAGATGTAGACGCCGGGACCCGCAATGAGCTTCTTGACCTGCTTCTGGCTCTTCCCGCAGAACGAACATTTCAGCAAGTCACCGCCGTCTCCGATGCGCGCCATGGTGCGTGAGGACCTACTTCCTGTTCGCCGTCAGTCGTCGAGGTACCGGTGTCTGGCCCCGACGCTACCCGCTTGTTCCGATGCGAGGCGACCGATAAGGCCGAATCGCGTCGTTGGTATTCGTTGCTGTCCGTGTGCTCCAAGAAGATATCGCCCCAACTGCCCCACCCGGCGCGTGACGCGCTGGCGCGGCGTGAGCGAATCGTCGCCGTTACCCCGCTGTGAGGCGGGCGGCAACTCGGAGCCCTACAGTGGCGAACGTGGGGTTCGCCGTGCCCGACGATACCGTGATCGTCGCCGATGGCGGGTTGGCCACCGAACTGGAAGCCCGCGGCTTTGATCTTTCCGGGGACTTCTGCGACCCGCTGTGGTCGGCCCGCCTGCTGCTCGATGCCCCCGACGACATCGCCGCGGTGCACGCCGCCTTCTTCGCCGCCGGGGCGATGATCGCGACCACCGCCAGCTATCAGGCGAGTTTCGACGGTTTCGCCGCCCGGGGGATCGATCGCCGGGCCGCCGAACGGCTGCTGCGCCGCAGCGTGGACCTGGCCCGCCTGGCCGGCGGCGGCGCACCTGGGCACTGGGTGGCGGCGTCGGTCGGCCCGTACGGCGCCGCGCGCGCCGATGGCTCGGAATACGTTGGCCGTTATGGGCTTTCGGTCTCGGAGTTGACGGCCTGGCACCGCCCCCGGCTGGAGATCCTGGCCGACGCCGGGGCCGATGTGCTCGCGCTCGAAACCGTCCCGGACGTCGACGAGGCCGAGGCACTGCTGCACCTGGTGAGCGAGGCCGACGTTCCGGCCTGGCTCAGCTACACCATCGAGGGCAACGCGACCCGCGCCGGCCAACCGCTGACCGACGCATTCGCCGTCGCCGCCGGGGTGCCACAGATCGTCGCGGTGGGCGTGAATTGCTGCGCCCCGGACGATGTCCTGCCGGCGATCGAGATCGCCCGCGAGATCACCGGAAAGCCGGTGATCGTCTACCCCAACAGTGGCGAAGGCTGGAGCGCGGGTCGCTGGTCCGGTCCAGCGCGCTTCTCCCCCGCCCTGGTGCCGGCGTGGGTAGCCGCCGGGGCGCGCATCGTCGGCGGCTGCTGCCGGGTCGGCCCGGTCGATATCGCAGCAGTCGCCACCCTATTGCGCGAGCAGTCGCGAAAGCCCCCTCCAAAGCGGGATTGAGGGGGCTTTCGCGACTGCTCGGCGAGAAAAACTCAGGCCGTCTGCGCCGAGAGCTTGCGGTACTCCAGCACGGTGTCGATGATCCCGTACTCTTTGGCGTCTTCGGCGGTCAGGATCTTGTCCCGGTCGGTGTCCTTGCGGATCACCTCGGGGTCCTTACCGGTGTGGCGGGCCAGGGTGGACTCCATCAGGGTCCGCATCCGCTCGATCTCGGCGGCCTGGATCTCCAGGTCGGAGAACTGCCCCTGGATCACCCCGGACAGCGACGGCTGGTGGATCAGCACCCGGGCGTTCGGCAACGCCATCCGCTTACCCGGCGTACCGGCCGCCAGCAACACCGCGGCCGCCGAGGCGGCCTGCCCCAGGCAGACGGTCTGGATGTCGGCCCGCACGTACTGCATGGTGTCGTAGATCGCCATCAGCGACGTGAACGAGCCGCCCGGCGAGTTGATGTACATGGTGATGTCACGGTCCGGGTCCAGCGACTCCAGCACCAGCAACTGCGCCATGATGTCGTTGGCCGACGCGTCGTCGACCTGCACGCCGAGGAAGATGATGCGCTCCTCGAACAGCTTGTTGTAGGGGTTGGACTCCTTGACGCCCCAACTGGAGTGCTCGACGAACGACGGCAGGATGTAGCGGGCCTGCGGTGCGATGGCTCGCAAGGTCTCGGGGTTCATGAGGCATCTCCGTTGACGTGGGCGCGGGTGATGATGTGGTCGACGAAGCCGTATTCCAGGGCTTCCTGGGCGGTGAACCAGCGATCACGGTCGGAGTCCGCCTCGATGCGCTCGATCGGCTGACCGGTGAACTCGGCGTTGAGCCGGAACATCTCTTTCTTGATGACCGCGAACTGTTCGGCCTGAATGGCGATGTCGGCGGCGCTGCCGGTCACCCCGCCCAGCGGCTGGTGCATCAGGATCCGGGCGTGCGGCAGAGCGTAACGCTTGCCCTTGGTGCCGGCCGCGAGCAGGAACTCGCCCATCGAGGCGGCCATCCCCATCGCGTAGGTGGCGACATCGCACGGCGCGAGCACCATGGTGTCGTAGATCGCCATCCCGGCGCTGATCGAACCGCCCGGGGAGTTGATGTAGAGCGAGATGTCCTTGGTGGGGTCTTCGGCGGCCAACAACAGGATCTGCGCGCACAGCCGGTTGGCGATGTCGTCGTCCACCTGCGACCCCAGGAAGATGATGCGTTCTCGCAGCAACCGCTCGTACACGGAGTCGACGAGGTTCAGACCGGGCTGGCTCACAGTTGGATACCTGCTTTCTCGAGATTCATATGCCGAGACATGCTTACGACCCTAACGAACCGGCGCGGCTGTAGGCGGCCCGAACCGGCTTCGTTCGCTTACAGCGTCACTCGTCGGATGCCGCCCCGGCTTCGACCGCGTCGTCCGCGGCCCCGGCCGGCTCATCGGCGACGGCCGCCTCGGCTTCATCGGCCTGAGCGTCATCGGCGGGGGCCTCGGCGCCGCGACCGAAGAACTCGGCGGTGTCGATCTCGTTACCGTCGGTGTCGCTGACGGAGGCGGCGCGCACGGCCGCTGCCAGCGCCATACCCCGGCGCACATCGGCGAAGACCGCGGGCAGTTGGTTGTTCTGCTGCAGGAACTGCATCAACTGCTGCGGTGCGACGCCGTACTGCCGCGACATCAGCACCAGGTGCTGGGTGAGGTCGTTCTGGCCCACCTGGATCTCCAGCTCGTCGCCGAGCGCGTCGAGCAGCAGTTGCGTCTTGACGGACTTCTCGGCCTCGCTGCGGGTGTTGGAGTCGAACTCGGCGCGCGAGGAGCCCTGCTCGGCCAGCGACTCGGCGAACTTGTTCTCGTCGTGGTCCACAGCGTGCAGCGCGTTGTGCAGCGCATTGTCGATGTGGGCCTGCACCACGGCCTCGGGCAGCGGCATCTCGACCTGCTCGACCAGGGCCTCCAGCGTCGCCTCTCGTACCTTCTCGGCCTGCTGGATGCGCTTGGTCCGGCTGACCTGCTCGGTGAGGTTCTCCCGCAGCTCGCCCATGGTGTCGAATTCGCTGGCCAGCTGCGCGAACTCATCGTCGGCTTCCGGCAACTCACGTTCCTTGACCGACTGCACCGTCACGGTGACCTCGGCGTCCTTGCCGGCATGTGGGCCGGCCGCCAGCTTGGTGGTGAAGGTCTTGCTCTCACCGGCCGACATGCCCACGATCGCGTCGTCAAGGCCATCGATGAGCTGGCCCGAGCCGACCTCGTGCGACAACCCCTCGGTGGCGGCGCCTTCAACCACCTCGCCGTCGACCGTCGCGTCCAGGTCGATCGAGACGAAGTCGCCCTCGGCGGCGGGCCGGTCGACACCGGTCAGCGTGCCGAATCGGGCGCGCAGCGCGTCCAGCTCGGCGTCCACCTCGTCGTCGCCGACCTCGATCGGGTCCACGCTGATCTTGAGCTGCTCCAGGTCGGGCAGCGTGATCTCCGGTCGCACGTCGACCTCGGCGGTGAAGGTGATCTGGTCGCCGTCGTCGAGCTTGGTCACCTCGATGTCGGGCTGACCCAGCGGCTTGAGCTCCGAACTGGTGACCGCCTCGCTGTAGCGACTGGGCAGCGCCTCATTGACCACCTGCTGCAAAACCGCGGCGCGGCCGAAACGGGCCTCGATGAGCTTGGCCGGCGCCTTGCCCGGCCGGAAGCCCGGCATGCGCACCTGCTGGGCCAGCTGCTTGTAGGTCCGGTCGAAGTCCGGCTGCAACTCGGTGAACGGCACCTCCACGTTGATGCGAACCCGGGTGGGGGTCAGCTGCTCGACGGTGCTCTTCACGGGCGTACTCCTCGATATCGTTGACGGTCTGTCGTGCCGGTGCGGCGCGCGCTGCTGGTCGGGGTGACAGGATTTGAACCTGCGGCCTTCCGCTCCCAAAGCGGATGCGCTACCAAGCTGCGCTACACCCCGCACTGACCAGGCGATCCTACGGCCCGGCGACAACGGCAACACAGCCGCCCGCACCTGACGGGCCGCAGCGGGGAGTGCCAATTGGATTTGAGGTCGGCAACGCCGGTACAGTCTGGCCTGGATAATGCGGGCGTAGCTCAATGGTAGAGCCCTAGTCTTCCAAACTAGCTACGCGGGTTCGATTCCCGTCGCCCGCTCGAAACGGGGATTTTCCCTGGCAGGAAGGCACGCCTATGGGCGGCACCCAGCACGTCCGGATTCACGGGTCGTGCTCGCCGCGCTTCGAACGGGTGCGGTACGAGTTCGAGCGCAATTTCACGCTGCGCGACGAGCTCGGCGCTGCCGTCGCGGCATATGTCGACGGGGAACTCGTCGTGAACCTGTGGGCCGGCTCGGCCGATGTCGACGGTCAGCGCCCCTGGCAGGAAGACACGCTGAGCACCGTGCTGTCCGGCACCAAGGGGCTGACCAGCACCTGCGTGCACCGGCTCGCCGAGGGCGGCGAACTGGACCTCCGGCGACCGGTGGCCCACTACTGGCCGGAGTTCGGCCGGGCCGGCAAGGGCGACATCTCACTGGCGATGGTGTTGGCGCACCGCTCCGGGGCGATCGGGCCGCGCGAACCGATGCACTGGCGCGACGTCACCGACTGGGACCTGGTCTGCCGGCGGTTGGCGGCCGCCGAACCGTGGTGGCGGCCCGGCACCGCGCAGGGCTACCACATGACCACCTACGGCTTCATCATCGGCGAGGTCGTCCGCCGCGTGACCGGTATGACGGTGGGCCAGTATCTGCACAGTGAAGTCGCCGGCCCGCTCGGCGCCGAAGTCCACATCGGCGTGCCGGCCGACCAGCAGCCTTACCGCTGCGCCGACCCGGTGGGCAAGCCGACGATCCGGGAGATGCTGGCCTCGGCCGGCGCGCCCAAGCGCCCCACCTCGCTGGACCACCATTCCAAGGCGGGGCTTGCGGTGGCAATGGGGTTCGCCCCCGACGACGAGATCGCCACCAACGACCTGACGCTGTGGCGGCAACTGGAGTTCCCCGGCACCAACGCTCAGGTCTCCGCGCTGGGAATGGCCACGTTCTACAACGCACTGGTGCAGGAGAAGCTGCTCAGCCGTCCCACCATGGACCGGCTGCGGGTGCTGCAGGGCGGCACCGAAACCGATCTGGTGCTCGGTCCCCGAGTCGCCGAACACGGGTGGGGCATGGGCTACATGCTCAACGCCCAGGGCGTCAACGGTCCCAACCGGCGGATCTTCGGGCACGGCGGACTGGGTGGCTCGTTCGCGTTCGTCGATCTGGAGCACCGCATCGGCTACGGCTACGTGATGAACCGGTTCGACCACACCCAGGCCAATGCCGACCCGCGCAGCGTGGTGCTGTCCAACGAGATCTACCGCGCACTCGGGGTGCCGATTCGCCCCCGCCGCGAAACGGTCTACGACGACTGACGCGCTGCCCTCGGTGGCGGCGCGCACCTGCCTAGCTTTGGCAAGACGGGCACCAGAACACGTTGCGGGCCTCCAATTCCGCAGTGCGCACGGTGTTCCCGCACAACCGGCACGGATCCCCGGCGCGGCGATACACGTAGGTACGTGGCTTGCCGGGCGCGTAGGCCGGTGCACCGTGATCATCTTCGGGCCGGACCACCACGATGTTGCCGCGCCGCAGCCCCACCTTCATCAGCGCCACCAGATCGGTCCAGATGGCGTCGAATTCCGCTTCGTCGATGGCGGTGCCGGGCCGGAACGGGTCGATCCGATGCCGGAACAGCACCTCGCTGCGGTAGACGTTGCCGACGCCGGCGAGCACCGATTGGTCCATCAACAGCGCGCCGATAGTTCTGCGGGACTTGCTGATTCGCTTGAAGGCCAGCGCCGGGTCGGCATCGGCGCGCAGCGGATCCGGCCCGAGCCGCGCGATCACATCAGCGGCGAATGCCTCGTCGACCACCTCACAGGCGGTCGGGCCGCGCAGGTCGGTGCCGTACTCGGCACCGATCATGCGCATCCGGACCTGGCCGACCGGTGCCGGCACGCCGTCGGCGAGGTGGAATTCGGTGAAGTGGCCGTAGATGCCCAAGTGGACGCGCACGATCGGTCCGCCCGCGTAATGGTGGAACAGCTGCTTTCCCCAGGCTTCCGCACGGGTGAGCGCCCGTCCGTCGACCGTGGCGGCACCGGCTTCGAACCTGCCCTGCGGACTGGACACCGCTACCGGAGCGCCGGCGAAACGCCGTTGATGCAACCGGGCCAGCCGGTGCAGGATGTGCCCCTCGGGCATGCCGGACGGTCCCCTGGTCAGGCCGGGGCGCCCGGCACCGGCGGCGCCTCGTGAGTGCGTTCGTAGGCCGCCAGGATGTCGATGCGCCGCTGATGGCGTTCGGCTTTCGACCACGGTGTGCTCAGGAACGCGTCCACGATGGCGAGCGCCTCGGCGGTGGAGTGCATGCGGCCGCCGATGCCGATCAACTGCGCATTGTTGTGCTCGCGGGCCAACTTTGCCGTCTCGGTGCTCCACGCCAGCGCGCACCGCGCCCCGGGCACCTTGTTGGCGGCGATCTGCTCCCCGTTGCCGGATCCGCCGATCACGATGCCCAGGCTGCCGGGGTCGGCCACCGTGCGCGACGCCGCGGCGATGCAGAACGCCGGGTAGTCGTCCTCGGCGTCGTAGGCGAAGGCCCCGCAGTCGACCGGTTCGTGCCCGGCCTGCTTCAGGTGCTCGAGGATCTGCTCTTTGAGCTCGTAGCCGGCGTGGTCGCAGCCGAGGTAGACGCGCATGGCGGTCATTGTGTCAGAGTCTCCTCAGCGCGCCGGCGCGGGTTTCAGGTTATCCCGTGCCCACTGAGCGGCGGTCGTGGTGGCGATGTTGTGCCGTCCGTTGAACGTGTCGCCGATGTCCCACGCCACCCCTTTTCCCTGCGCGAAAACAGCGCGGTACTTCTTCATCGAGTCGTCGGTATCGCGCTCGGATTCCTCGATCAAGCCGGACACCGGCCGAAGCACCCGGTCGACTTTGCACCCAAGCACCTCCTCGGCAAGGTCAGCGAGATCGGCGTACGTGATGGTGTCGCCGGCCAGGTAAATCACCTCATTGGCGAGCCTCGGGACGGTAAACAAAATGCGCGCCGTCAGCGCCCCAATATCCTCCGGCGTCGTCACCGTGACGGCGGTATCCCAGCTGCCCAGCGCGTACACCGTTCGGCCGGGCGCATCGACCACACCGAATGATGGGTGGAACAGGAAACTGGTGAACATACCGGTGGAGATGATCAGCCACTCGGTATCGCTCTGGCTTCGCAACAGGTCCCGAACGTCGAGCTGTTCATCGAAGAGATGCTGCGGACTGCCCCGGCCGATAACGTCGTAGTCCACACCGAATTGCCATGGGACGAAACGCCTCACACCCGCGGCCAGCGCGGCGCGAGCCAGTTTCAGCTGCGTGCCGACACCCGCCGCAAATCCGACACAGCTGATGACCGTGTCGAAACCGCCGAATACCTCCGCCAGCTGAGCCGACGTCCACGTGACCACGTCGCCCGACTCGATCCCGGCACCCAACTGTCGTATCCGGGCAACCGCGTGTTGTCTGGGCGGATCGCTCGATTCGACGGTCGCCGGCCGCAGCAGCACCGACACCGCGGTATCGGACCGACCCGCGCTGCCCGTTAACGCCCGCAACACCGCCATCCCGAGCTCTCCGGCACCCAACACCAGGATGCGCTCGCTAACCATCAGTCGAACTCGGGCGCCTCACTGCGGGTGCGCTTGAGCTCCCAGAAATGCGGGTAGGACGCGAACGTCACCGACGCATCCCACAGTTGCCCGGCCTGCTCGCCGCGCGGGATCCGGGAGAGCACCGGACCGAAGAAGGCCACCCCGTTGACGTGGATGGTCGGGGTGCCGACGTCCTTGCCGACGGGGTCCATCCCGGCGTGGTGGCTCTTGCGCAGCGCCTCGTCGTAGGTGTCGGTGGTGGCGGCGTCGGCCAGCTCGGCCGGCAGGCCCACCTCGGCCAGCGCACCGGCGATGACGTCGGGGAGGTCCTTGTTGTTCTGGTTATGGATCCGGGTGCCCATCGCGGTGTACAGCGGGCGCAGGATCTCGTGGCCGTGCTGCTGTTCGGCGGCGATCGCCACCCGCACCGGGCCCAGAGCGTTCTTCAGCCCCTCGCGGTACTCCTCGGAGATATCGTCGCGATCCTCGTTGAGCACGGCCAGGCTCATCACGCGGAAGGTCACCTCGATATCGCGGACCTTCTCCACCTCGAGGATCCATCGCGAGGTGATCCAGCACCACGGGCACAGCGGGTCGAACCAGAACTCGGCTGTCGACTTGTCGGACATCAGCAAGGTCCTCTCGGGAGCGGGGGAACATCTGTGCAACACAACTATGCCCGTCCGCGCGGTGTTCCCGAGCGGGTCAACGGCTACTGTTGGCGGGCGTGGCACTTCCTAACCTCACCCGCGACCAGGCCGCCGAGCGGGCCGCCTCGATCACCGTCGACAACTACCGGATCGCCCTCGACCTGACCGACGGCGGCGGCAACCCGGGCGAGCGCACGTTCCGCTCCACCACGACCGTCACCTTCGAGGCGCTGCCCGGCACCAACACCGTGATCGACATCGCCGCCGAGACGATCCGCGCTGCCACCCTCAACGGCCGCGCACTCGACGTGTCGGCCTACGACGAGTCGATCGGTATCGAGCTGACCGGCCTGGCCGAGCGCAACGTGGTCGAAGTCGACGCCGACTGCTACTACTCCAACACCGGTGAGGGCCTGCACCGCTTTGTCGACCCGGTCGACGACGAGGTGTATCTGTACTCGCAGTTCGAAACCGCGGACGCCAAGCGGATGTTCGCCTGTTTCGACCAGCCCGACCTCAAAGCGACCTTCGACATCACCGTCACCGCGCCGCGGCACTGGCAGGTGGTTTCCAACGGCGCCACCACCGCTGTGGAAGACGGCGTGCACACCTTTACCACCACCCCCAAGTTGAGCACGTATCTGGTGGCGCTGATCGCCGGGCCCTATGCCCGGTGGGACGACGTCTACCGCGATGAGCACGGCGAGATCCCGCTGGGCCTGTTCTGCCGGGCATCGCTGGCCGAGCACATGGACGCCGAGCGGCTGTTCACCGAGACCAAGCAGGGATTCGGTTTCTACCACCGCAATTTCGGTGTGCCGTATGCGTTCGGCAAGTACGACCAACTGTTCGTGCCCGAGTTCAACGCCGGGGCAATGGAGAACGCCGGCGCGGTGACGTTCCTGGAGGACTACGTCTTTCGCAGCAAGGTGACCCGGGCGTCCTATGAGCGGCGCGCCGAGACCGTGCTGCACGAGATGGCACACATGTGGTTCGGCGACCTGGTCACCATGCGCTGGTGGGATGACCTGTGGCTCAACGAGTCGTTCGCGACATTCGCCTCGGTGTTGTGCCAGAGCGAGGCGACCGAGTACACCAGTGCCTGGACGACGTTCGCCAACGCCGAGAAGTCGTGGGCCTACCGCCAGGACCAACTGCCCTCGACGCATCCGATCGCCGCCGACATCCCCGATCTGGCCGCCGTCGAGGTCAATTTCGACGGGATCACCTACGCCAAGGGCGCATCGGTGCTCAAACAGTTGGTGGCCTACGTCGGCCTGGACCACTTCCTGGCCGGGCTGCGCGACTACTTCGCTGCGCACGCCTTCGGCAACGCGACGTTCGACGACCTGCTGGCCGCCCTGGAGAAGGCCTCGGGCCGCGACCTGTCCGACTGGGGCCGCCAGTGGCTCAAGACCACCGGCCTGAACACCCTGCGCGCGAACTTCGATCTCGACGACGCCGGGAAGTTCACCCGGTTCGCCGTCACCCAGGACGGTGCCGCCCCGGGCGACGGCGAGACCCGGGTGCACCGGCTGGCCATCGGCATCTACGACGACGACGGCGCCGGGCGCCTGGTGCGCACCCACCGCGAAGAACTCGACGTCGAGGGGCCGGCAACGGCAGTGCCGGCGCTGGAGGGGGTTTCGCGAGGAAAGCTGATCCTGGTCAACGACGACGACCTGACCTACTGCGCACTGCGACTGGACCCGGAGTCGCTGGCGACCGCGCTGGAGCGCATCGCCGATATCGCCGAGCCGTTGCCGCGCACGCTGGTCTGGTCGGCGGCCTGGGAGATGACCCGCGAGGCCGAGCTGCGCGCCCGGGATTTCCTGGCACTGGTGCAAGGCGGTATTCAGGCCGAAACCGAGGTCGGGGTCGCCTCGCGGCTGCTGCTGCAGGCGCAGACCGCGCTGGGGTTCTACGCCGAACCCGGCTGGGCCGCCGAGCACGGTTGGCCGGCGTTCGCCGACCGGCTGCTGGAGTTGGCCCGCGCAGCCGAGCCCGGCTCCGATCACCAACTGGCCTACGTCAACGCACTGTGCACGTCGGTGCTGTCCGAACGGCACACCGCGGTGCTGGCGGCGCTGCTAGACGCCGACCCCGCAGATCAGGGGTTGGCCGGGTTGGCGGTCGACACCGATCTGCGCTGGCGGATCGTGGTGGCCCTGGCCCGCAGCGGCGTGCTCGATTCCGAGGCGATCGACGCCGAGATTCGGCGTGATCCCACCGCGGCGGGCAAGCGCCAGGGCGCGCAGGCCTCGGCGGCGCGGCCGCACCCGGAGGTCAAACAGGCGGCCTGGCAGCAGGTGATCGAGGACGACACGCTGGCCAACATCACCGGCCGGGCGATCATCGCCGGGATCGTGCAGCCCGGGCAGCGCGAGCTGTTGGCGCCGTTGACCGAGAAGTACTTCGCCGCGATCCGTGGTGTCTGGGAGCGGCGCTCCAGCGAGGTGGCGCAGACGGTAGTGGTGGGGCTGTATCCGGGCTGGGACGTCAGTCAGGCCGGATTGGACGCCGCCGAGGCGTTCCTGGCCGATCCCGCGGTGCCGCCGGCCCTTCGGCGGCTGGTGCTGGAGGGCCGGGCCGGGGTGGAGCGGTCGTTGCGGGCGCGCACCTTCGACGCCGCTTGAACAGACACCGCCGGAGCGGACAGCTCCCGACCCGCTCAGGCCCGGTGCCGGCTCACTGGTAACCGCCGTCGGACAATCCCGCGTCGCTTTCAAAGCTGTTGGTGCCGCCGAAGATCCGCACTCTTGCCTCCTCGGCGAGATAGCGCGCGGGAAACTGTATCGACCCCAGCGCGGCCCACTGCTGGGCGTGAATCTCCTCGTGATGCAACACCCGGTCCAGCTCGGGACCACCGGGCGAGATCCGTCCGGCTTCGACGATCTCTCGCAGCCTGCGCATCGGGTCGGGCCCGTGATCGATGTTGACCATGAACAGGTCACCCCACATGGTCCCGGCACGGCGGGTGAGCTGGGCGTGAAGCCGATTACCGCCCAGCCCCATCAGCAACCCGTTGGGCGTGGTGACCAGGCAACCGCCGGTGTTGCAGATGACCCGGACCGCGTCGTAGCTCCAGCGGTTAGCTCGCTGCCGCTGAATAATCCGCTCGAATTCGGCCACATCGTACGGCGTCTCGGGAAAATCGTTGCGGGTGCTGGTCCGGCCGTAGCCGGTACCCGCGTTGAGCAGGTATGTCAGCCGCACCGCGTGACGGGTCTCCTTCCCGCCGGCACCGCGGGGAACCACGAAGAAGCTCTGACCGTGCGGGTCGGTGATCTGCTCCATCGCGTCCAGAGCCCGGAAGCTGTCACGGGAGAGGCGCTGCCGGCGGACGATATCGGCCACCGCCTGCGGGGCAACCCCGCGCCGGTCGAGGTTCGCCAGCCAGCTGTGGTGCGCCGGCGACGCCGATACGACGGCAGCGCGAGTGGGTCCACCGGGGCTCCCGCGCCAGCGCGAGGCACCCCCAGCCACGTCCGCGACCGAAAGACGGCGGCTAGGCCGGGGTGATGCCGGCGCTGAGCACCTGCACCGCGCTGACCAGGCCGTCGATCAGCTTGCCGTCGCTGAATTCCGCGGCCGCCGCGGCCACACCCTGCGATGGCGCCACCGGGGCGATGCGGTCGGCCACACCGGCGCCGTAGACCACCTCGATGGCCCGCTGGTCCGGCGAGACCGCGATGAGCACCGCGTCGTTGGGGGTGGGCACCTTCGCCAGGATCTCGCGGGCCCGCGCGGCGGTGTCTGAGCCCAGGTCCCCGATGTAGACGGCGAAACGGGCGTTGGTCTGCCGTGACCCGTAGGTCAGCGCATCATCGAGCGCCACCAGCTCCTTGACCGGGAACGGGTAGTGCAGCGACGCCTCGCCCGGCTCCGTGACCCCGGAAATCCGGCCGCTGTAGGTGATCGCCGACCCGTACGGCAGGTCCGCCGGGTCGATCGTCGCGACCTCACCAGTTGCCACTGGCTCCACCCCCCACACTGAACTCGGACTTGCCGTGACCATGGCCGCGACCGACGGCCTCGTCGGTCGCCGCCCACAGGATCGGTGGATGTGTCCAACGGTCGGCCATCTGGTAAACGGCCGCGCGCGGCCCCTTCTGCGACCAGATCCGGGCTGATAGCAGCGCGACCAGCACAACCGGAATGCCGACGAAGTAGCCGAGGAATGACAACACGCTCACGCCGTAGACGGTATCCCACCGGGAATCGACCGGTGGCGGGAACCCGGGCTGAGGCCATATCTTCGCACTGGCAACCAGCGTGCGGCTGGTCTGCACCGTCGTTGCAGAAGGGCGATGATCAATGGTTCTTGCGGCAGCTGTCCAGTTGCAGGCCGTGCTGGGCGATGTGTCGGCCAATCTGGCCGCCTGTGAGCGCCTTGCCGATGAGGCGGGCCGGGCCGGTGCCGAAGTGATCGCGCTGCCGGAGTTCTTCACCACCGGGATCGGCTTCGACGAGTCGCTGGCCACCGCCGCGCTGCCGCCCGATGGTGCGGCGACCGAGCTTCTCACCGCCCTGGCCCGCCGACATCGCGCCCTGGTGGGTGGGTCATTCCTGTGCCGCGATCCCGACGGCCACGTCCGCAATGCCTACCTGCTCGCCGATCCCGACGGGCTGGTGGGCCGGCACGACAAGGATCTGCCCACGATGTGGGAGAACGCCTTCTACACCACCGGCGACGACGACGGGGTGCTCGCCGCGGCCGAACACACGGTGGGAGCCGCGGTGTGCTGGGAGCTGATGCGCACCCAGACCGTGCGCCGGCTGCGCGGCCGGGTGGACCTGATGATGACAGGCTCGGGCTGGTGGTCGATTCCGCGGTGGCGACCGCACGCGCTATTCGACCGCCTGGAACGAAATAACGCCGGCACCGCCCGGCGGGCGGCGGTGTCGTTCGCCCAGTACGTCGGCGCCCCGGTGGTGCACGCCGCCCATGCGGGCACCCTGACCTGCGCCATGCCGTGGCTGCCCTTGACGTATCAGGGCCACTTCGAAGGCGCCACCTTGATCACCGACGCCGACGGCACCGTCGTCGCCGAACGGCGTGCCGACGAGGGCGAGGGCATCGTCCTGGGTGAGATCACGCTGGGGCGGCAACCGGCCCGACTCGACCCGCCCGCCGGCTTCTGGCTGCATCGGCGAGGGGCGCTGCCTTCCGCGGTGTGGCACTACCAGCGCTGGCATGGCCGTCGCTGGTACCGGCGCCACGTCGTTCAACCGGCCTAGTTCAGGCGGCACCTTCGCCGAGGTAGCGCATCCACACCGGATCGAGGTCGTGGATCACCGCCAGCAGCCGCCAGTGCTGGCCCTTCGGCGAGGTGGGCACCAACCGCAGCGTCCAGCCGAGTTCGGCCAGCAACCGGTCAGCCTTGCGGTGATTGCAGGCCGAGCAGGCGGCCACGCAGTTCTCCCAGGAGTGGTCGCCGCCCCGGCTGCGCGGCACCACGTGGTCGACGGTGTCGGCCCTGCCGCCGCAGTAGGCGCAGCTGTGCCGGTCGCGGTGCATCAGCGCGGCGCGGGTCAACGGGATCCGGGCGCGGTAGGGCACCCGGACATAGGACCGCAGCCGGATCACCGACGGCACCACCACCGACCGGGTCGCCGAGTGGATGACCGGGCCGGCCGGGTCGTCGTGCACCACATCGGCCTTGCCGCAGATCAGCATGACGATGGCACGCCGCAGTGGAAGCGCCGTCAACGGCTCGAAGGTGGAGTTCAGCAGCAGCACCCGCCGCCGGGTCCAGATCGAGGCGGCGTCGTCGCCAGTCCCCGAAGCAGAGACCGAGTGCAGGCTGGGGGTGGCGGCAAGCCCGGTCAGGCTCGCCACCGGGGCACCGGGTCTGCGGTGGCCCCGACGCTTCATATCGGCCTTCGGGAGTCGTTTTCGTGCTGCACCATAAATCCTCCGCGGAACAGTTCACCATGATTCGACGCTGGTCGCACGCCTAATTGCTGTGTGTTCTAGCTGTGTGTCTGGCAGGAACCGGCGATAGCCCACAATGGTGGCGATGCAGCCGATAGAAGAACCTTCGTTTTATGACGCCGTCGGCGGGGCGGAAACCTTCCACGCCATCGTGTCGCGGTTTTATCAACTGGTCGCCCAGGACGCGATCCTGCGCCCGATGTACCCCGCCGACGACATGGACGGCGCCGAGGAGCGGTTACGGATGTTCCTCGAGCAGTACTGGGGCGGCCCGCGCACCTATTCCGAACGCCGCGGCCACCCGCGGCTGCGGATGCGCCACGTCCCGTTCCGGATCGGCCCGCTGCAACGCGACGCCTGGCTGCGCTGCATGGTCACCGCGATCAACGAGATCGACGGCGACACCCTCGATGACGCACGCCGCGCCGAGCTGTTGGACTACCTGCACTCGGCGGCCGATTTCCTGGTCAACGCGCCGATCTGATGGACGACAGCAGCAGCCCCGACGACCACCCCTGGTGGGCCGACAGCGTGTTCTACCAGGCCTATCCCCGCTCGTTCGCCGACAGCAACGGTGACGGGGTCGGCGATCTGCCCGGGGTGATCGCCCACCTGGACTACCTGCAGGGTCTGGGGATCGACGCGATCTGGCTGAACCCGGTGACGGTGTCGCCGATGGCGGATCACGGCTACGACGTGGCGGATCCCCGTGACATCGATCCGCTCTTCGGCGACCTGGCGGCGCTGGACCGGCTGGTGACGGCCGCGCACGAACGCGGGATCAGGCTGACCATGGACCTGGTGCCCAACCACACCAGTTCGGCGCATCCATGGTTCGTCGCGGCCCTGGCGTCCGGGCCGGGCAGCCCCGAACGGGAGCGCTACGTCTTCCGCGACGGGCGCGGGCCCGGCGGCGAGCTGCCACCCAACAACTGGGTGTCGGTGTTCGGCGGTCCGGCCTGGACCCGGGTGACCGATGCGTACGGCCCCGGCCAGTGGTATCTGCACCTGTTCGACCCGACGCAACCCGATCTGAACTGGGACAACCCGGAAGTCATGGCGGATTTCGAGCGGACGCTGCGGTTCTGGATGGACCGCGGCGTCGACGGCTTCCGGATCGACGTCTCACACGGTATGGCCAAACCGCCGGGACTGCCCGACATGCCGGTCACCGACGTGAAACTGCTGGCGCACCGCGACGACGATCCGCGGTTCAACCAGCCGGGCGTTCATCGGATCCACCGTGCGATTCGCGCGGTCTTTGACGACTACCCGGGCGCGGTGTCCGTCGGCGAAGTCTGGGTGCACGACAACGACCTGTTCGCCGAATACCTGCGCCCGGACGAACTGCACCTTGCGTTCAACTTTCGGCTGCTCCAAGCCGACTTCGATGCGGCCGGGATCCGTGACGCGATCGAGAACTCGCTGGCCGCGGTCGCATCGGTGGACGGCACCGCTACCTGGGCGCTGGAGAACCATGACGTGCAGCGGTCGGTCACCCGATACGGCGGCGGCGCAACCGGATTGGCGCGGGCGCGGGCGATGGCACTGGTGCTGCTCGCGCTGCCGGGGGCGGTGTTCATCTACAACGGTCAGGAGTTGGGCCTGCCGGAAGTCGAGTTGCCCGATGCGGCGCTGCAGGATCCGGTGTGGGAGCGCTCCGGGCACACCAAGCGCGGCCGCGACGGCTGCCGGGTGCCGCTGCCGTGGTCGGGTACCGAGCCGGCGTTCGGGTTCTCCGACAATCCCGACACTTGGCTGCCGATGCCGCCGGACTGGGCGCCGCTGACCGTCGAGAACCAGCTCGCCGACGGCCACTCGACGCTGCAGCTCTACCGCCGAGCAATCGAATTGCGCAGCAGCCGAGCCGAATTCAGCGGACGGCAGGTGAACTGGCTGGATTCACCGCCGGGAACCCTGGCGTTCCGGCGCGGTGGCCTGGTGTGCGTCCTGAACGCCGGTGAGCGTCCGGTGGTGCTGCCCGAGGGCCGGCTGATTCTGGCCAGCGCAGCACTCGGCGACGGCATGTTGCCGCCCGACGCCGCGGCGTGGCTGGCCTGAGGGCCGGAGGGGTCACCCGCGACCACCCGACCAGACCCGGCCTGCTCAGCGTGTCCACCGCTGCAGGTACTCCCGGTGCGCCGGTGACAGCCGCACCAGCTTCTGCTCGTCGATGCTGAAGGCGGCCAACTGGCTTTCGGCAATCACCGCCGGCTTCGAATCCGGTGCGGCGCTGACCGAGCGCACCTCGTAGCCGATGGTGAAGTCCACTGTGCGCAGCCGTGAGATCCACATCGTCACCTGCAACGGCGAGTCCGTCAGCCGCAGCTGTCCCTTGTAGGTGACCTTCACCTCGGCGATCAGCAGGCCCACGCTGGTGATGTCGACCGCGAACGCCGGCGACAGGAACGGCACCCGCGCCTCTTCGAGGATGGTGACCATGGTCGCGTGGTTGACGTGCTGGTACATGTCGATGTCCGACCAGCGCACCGGAACTGCGGCGATGAAACCCGGTTTCACGGCATCGTCGCCGGCGGGTTTGCTCATGACGCCGATCCCCGGCCGCTGGCCCGGGTCATGCTGCGGAGCTGCCGCGCGGCCACCGACAGTGCGGCCAGATCCCGCTGATCGGATCGGTAGATCTGGGTCAAGGTGCGCCGCGCCCGTTCCACCCGTGACCCGTTGGTCGATTCCCACTCGGTGATTTTCTGCATCCCGTCCTCGTCCGGTTCGCCGACCGCCAGCACGTCCAAGCACAGCGACCGCACCGAATTGTAGATGTCATCACGGATCGCCAACCGCGCCAAGGCATGCCAGCGGTCAGCCCGCGGCAATTGCGCCACCGCGGTCAGCAGCCCGTCGGTGCCGAGCCGGTCCATCAGCGCGAAGTAGGTGTCGGCAACCTCGGCGGCGTCGCGCTCGGTGATGTCGGCGACGTCGATGACATCGAGCAGGCTGTAGCGGTACAGTCCCATGGCGATGAGGGCGGCAAGATCCTCGGGTACGCCTTGATCCCGGAACTCACCGGTGTGCTTGGCGACGATGCCGGCGTCGGCGCCGCGCAGCCATTCCGACATCCGCGGCGTCAACTGCCCGACCTGTTCGGCGAACCGGTTGATCTCGGCGCCCACCGCCAACGGTTGCGGACGGTAGTTGAGCAGCCAGCGCCCGGCGCGGTCGATGAGCCGACGCAGATCCAGCGTCATCCGGTCGCAGACGGCCACCGGAAGTCCGTCCTGCTCGCCGGCCACCCGGATCCGGCGCCACAGCTCGCCCACCCCGAAGATCGCGTCGGTCGCCACGTAGGCGCGTACCGCGTCGGTCAGCTCGACACCCACGTCCTCGGTGATCCGGAAGGCGTAGGTGATGCCGGCGGTGTCCACCACATCGTTGATCAGCATGGTGGTCACGATCTCGCGGCGCAGCTGATGCGAGCGGATCTCGGGTGTGAACCGCTGCTGCAGCACACGCGGGAAGTACTGCGGCAACCGGGCCGCGAACACGTCCTGTTCCGGCATGTCGGTTGCCAGCACCGCAGCCTTGAGGGTCAACTTGACGTGCGCCATCAGCGTGGCCAGTTCCGGTGACGCCAGGCCCAGCCCGGCTTCGGAGCGCCGGGCGATCTCCTTCTCCGACGGCAGCGCCTCCAGCTCACGGTTCAGACCGCGGTCGGCCACCAGGTGCCGGATCTGGTCGGCATGCACCGGCAGCAGGCTGGCCGCATTGGCCCGGCTGGTGCCCATCAGGTCGTTCTGTGCGGTGTTGTCGGCCAGCACCAGCGCACTGACTTCCTCGGTCATCGACGCCAGCAGCTGTGGCCGGTCGGCGGGGTCGAGCTTGCCGCGCGTGATCAGCGAGTCGATCAGGATCTTGATGTTGACCTCGTGGTCGGAGCAGTCGACACCGGCCGAATTGTCCAGCGCGTCGGTGTTGATCCGGCCGCCGGCCAGGTCGAACTCGACGCGGCCCAGCGGTGTCACGCCGAGGTTCCCGCCTTCACCGATCACCTTGGCGCGCAACTGGTTTCCGTTCACGCGGACCAGATCGTTGGCGCGATCGCCGACGTCGCTGTCGGATTCGGTCTCGGCCTTGATGTAGGTTCCGATGCCGCCGTTGAACAACAGGTCCACCGGCGCGCACAAAATCGCCCGGATCAGCGCGGGCGGGTGCAGTTCGGTGACTCCCTCGTCAAGGCCCAGCACCGCTCGCATTTGCGGGCTGATCGGCACCGATTTCAGCTCGCGCTGATAGACACCGCCACCGGCACTGATCAGCGCCTTGTCGTAGTCGTCCCAACTGGATCGGGGCAGGTCGAACAGCCGCTGCCGCTCGGCGAAGGACCGGGCCGCATCCGGGTCCGGATCCAAGAAGATGTGCCGGTGGTCGAACGCGGCCAGCAACCGGATATGTTCGCTGCGCAGCATTCCGTTGCCGAACACGTCGCCGCTCATGTCCCCGATGCCGACGACGGTGAAGTTCTGGGTCTGGGTGTCGATCCCCATCTCGCGGAAGTGCCGCTTGACCGATTCCCAGGCGCCCTTGGCGGTGATGCCCATTTCCTTGTGGTCGTAGCCGACTGATCCACCGGAGGCGAACGCATCGCCGAGCCAGAAGCCGTAGGACTGCGCGACCTCATTGGCGATGTCGGAGAAACTGGCGGTTCCCTTGTCGGCGGCGACCACCAGGTAGGCATCGTCGCCGTCGCGGCGCACCACCTCCGGGGGCGCGCTGACGGCGTGGGTGACGTGGTCGACGTTGTCGGTGACGTCGAGCATGCCCGAGATCAGCAGCTTGTAGCAGGCGATGCCCTCCTGGCGGGTGGCTTCACGGTCGGCGCCGGGGTCGCCGGTGGGCATCGGGGGGCGTTTGACCACGAATCCGCCCTTGGCGCCGACCGGGACGATGACGGCGTTCTTGACCTCTTGGGCCTTGACCAGTCCGAGGATCTCGGTGCGGTAGTCCTCACGACGGTCCGACCACCGCAGTCCACCGCGCGAGACGAACCCGAATCGCAGGTGCACCCCTTCGACGCGGGGCGAGTAGACGAAGATCTCGAATTTGGGCCGCGGTAGCGGCAATTCGTCGATCAATTGGGGGTCCAGCTTGAACGCCAAGACATTTTGGGCGCGAGCCGACTCGGCGCGGGTCACGAAGTAGTTGGTGCGCAACGTGGCCTGGATCAGCGAGGCGAACGCGCGCAGCACCCGGTCGGTGTCCAGGCTGACCACCGCGTCGATATCGGCTGCCACGTCGGCTGCCGCCGCCTGCGCATCGCGGCCGCGAGACGATCGGGACGGATCGAACAACGCCTCGAACAACGCCACCAACGCCCGCGCGGTGCCCGGGCGATCATTGAGCACCGAGGCGATGTGGCTCTCGCTGTAGGGAAAACGCGCCTGGCGCAGGTATTTGGCGTAGCCGCGCAGCACCACCACCTGCTGCCAGGCCAGGCCGGCGCGTAGCACCAGCTCGTTGAACCGGTCGATCTCGACACGGCCCTCCCAGATCGCGGTGACTCCGTCGGCGAAGCGTCGCTGGGCGGCGTCGCGTTCGGCGTCGGTTGGCGGAATCTCGATGCTGGGGTGCGGCGACAGCTTGAACTTGTAGATCCACACCGTCAGACCATCGGTGCGGGTGACGGTGAACGGCCGCTCCTCGAGCACCACCACACCCATGGACTGCAGCATCGGCAGCAGCTGACTCAATGAGGCACCGCGTCCGCCGAGGAACCACGTCAATGGGACCGCGTCGGCCTTGCCGTAATCGGAGACCACCAATCGGACCGAGCCATCGGTCACCGCCTCGATGATCGCGATGTCCTCGACGGCTTCTGCCGGTGTCACGGCCTGCTTGTAGGTCCCGGTGAACGCCGCCGCGTAGTGCTGCGCGTGCTGTTCTACCGGGGTTCCGCCCGCCGCGCCGATCATCCGGTCCGCCCAGGTGCGGCTGGCCTCGGTCAACCGCGCCTGGATCCGCACCCGGTTGGCCTCGGAGGTGTCGACGGTGCGCGCCTTCGGGTCAGTGGGCAGCCGGACCATGAAATGGATCAGCGCCCAAGGGGCTTCGCTGACCCGGGCGCTGTACTCCACGCCGACGCCACCGAACTCGGCGGCCAGGATCTCCTCCATCTGCAGCCGGACCGGGGTGGTGTAGCGGTCACGCGGCAGGTACACCAGGCATGACACGAAGCGCCCGGTCCGGTCGCCTCGCAGGAACAGCAACGCGCCGCGCCGCGAGCCCAGGTTGGCAACGGCCATCGCCATGTTCAGCAGTTGCTCGGAGCTGATCGCGAAAAGCTCTGAGCGCGGGACGGTTTGGATGATGTCGAGCAGCAACTGGCCCGGGTGACCCGGCTCGCTCTCCGAGAGCGCCAGTGCGTGGCGCACGGTCCGGGAGATGACCGGGATCTCGAAGACATCGGCGTTCATGGCGCCGGCGGTGAACAGCCCGACGAAACGGTGCGCGACGATGTCCTCACCGGTGTTCTCCCGGATCACCACCACGTAGGTGTGTGAGCCGAAACGCATGTAGCTGGGCACGGTGGCCTGCGCCAGGGTCAGCAGGTCATCACCGGTGAGCATGGGCCGCACCGACTTCCGCGTCTGCAGCACGCCCAGCCGGTCGGCGTCGTCGACCAGCACCTGCCCGTCACGGACCACGCCGCGTTGGTAGCCGAGCAGCACGAAGTGCCCGTCGGCCAGCCAGCGCAGCAGCGCGGCGACATCGTCGCGGTCCGGCGCGGTGTAGTGCCCGTGCGCGTTGGTTTCGACGTCCCCGGCCAGGGTGTTGAGCGCATCGTGCATCGCCTGCGAGTCGGTGGCGACCTGGCGGACGTCGGCCATCACGTGGGGCAGCAGCTGTTTGGCCTCGGCCAGCGCTTCGCGGCTGACCGACGGTGAGAGCTGAACATGAATCCAGGTCTCGCCGGCCGAACCGTCTGCCGACTTGTCGCCGTCCGAAGGCTTCGGCGCGACCCAGCGAAGTTCGCCGTCGGCGTCGCGGCCAACGGTGAACACCGGCGTCATGATGCCGGTGTAGGCCACCCCCAGCCGGTGAAGCAGCACCGCCACGGAATCCACCAACATGCCGGCATGCCCGGTGACCGCTTGCAGGGCCGGGCCGAAACCGGCGGCGTCGTCGGCGGCGTAGACGCCGACCCGGGTTTCACCGGCAGGCCGGTGTTGCGCCAGCCGGGCGTGGGCTGCCAGCAACGACGGCGTCACCACAGCCGCGGCCCGTCCGGCCAAATCCTCACCGGACCGATCGTCGCCGGTCAGCGCATCGCTGTGTGGGCCCCGGTAGGTGGCGACATAGGCGCCCGCGACCCAGTCGGGGATGTCGTGTGGCTGAGCGGGATCGGGAAGCGTTGTCCATGCGGCTGTTCGCCGCTCGGTGGATTCCGTCATCCCCACCCCTCCTGAGCACGTGTCAGCTCCGGCAGCGCCGCTACCGGCCTCACACTAGTCGCGGGTGAGTCTGCGGTGGGTCACTCGATGCGGACGCGCCGCCTCGGCTCCGAGGCGTTCGATCTTGTTCTCCTCGTAGGCGCCGAAGTTGCCTTCGAACCAGAACCATTTGGCCTCATCATCCGCGTCGCCTTCCCAGGCCAGGATGTGGGTGCAGGTGCGGTCGAGGAACCAGCGGTCGTGGGAGATCACCACCGCACAGCCCGGGAAGTTCACCAGCGCGTTCTCCAGCGAACCCAGGGTTTCGACGTCCAGGTCGTTGGTCGGCTCGTCGAGCAGGATCAGGTTGCCGCCCTCTTTGAGGGTCAGCGCCAGGTTCAGCCGGTTGCGTTCGCCGCCGGAGAGCACTCCGGCCGGCTTCTGCTGGTCGGGGCCTTTGAAGCCGAACGCCGACACGTAGGCACGCGACGGGATCTCGTTCTGCCCCACCTGGATGTGGTCGAGCCCGTCGGAGACCACCTCCCAGACCGTCTTCTTCGGGTCGATGCCCGCCCGGGACTGGTCGACGTAGCTCAGCTTGACGGTCTCGCCGACTTTGACCGTGCCGCTGTCGGGTTCCTCGAGGCCGACGATGGTCTTGAACAGTGTGGTCTTGCCGACACCGTTGGGGCCGATCACCCCGACGATGCCGTTGCGGGGCAACGTGAATGACAGGTCCTTGATGAGCATGCGCCCGCCAAAGCCCTTGTCGAGGTTTTTGACCTCCACGACCAGGTTGCCCAGCCGCGGCCCGACCGGGATCTGGATCTCCTCGAAGTCGAGTTTGCGGGTCTTCTCCGCCTCGGCCACCATCTCCTCGTAGCGCTGCAGGCGGGCCTTGTTCTTGGCCTGACGCGCCTTGGCGCCCGAGCGCACCCAGGCCAGCTCCTCTTGCAGCCGCTTCTGCAGCTTGGCGTCCTTGCGGCCGGCCACCGCGATGCGCTCGGCCTTCTTCTCCAGATAGGTCGAGTAGTTGCCCTCGTAGGGGTAGGCCCGGCCGCGGTCGAGCTCGAGGATCCATTCCGCCACGTTGTCGAGGAAGTAGCGGTCGTGGGTCACCGCCAGGATCGCGCCCGGGTAGCTGGCCAGGTGCGATTCCAGCCACTGCACACTCTCGGCGTCGAGGTGGTTGGTGGGCTCGTCGAGCAGCAGCAGATCAGGCTTGGACAGCAACAGCTTGCACAGCGCGACGCGCCGCCGCTCACCACCGGAGAGGTTGGTCACCGGCTCGTCGGGCGGCGGGCAGCGCAGCGCGTCCATGGCCTGCTCGAGCTGCGAGTCGATGTCCCATGCGTTGGCGTGGTCGAGCTCCTCCTGCAGCCGGCCCATCTCCTCCATCAGCTCGTCGGAGTAGTCGGTGGCCATCAGTTCGGCGACTTCGTTGAACCGATCCAGCTTGACCTTGATGTCGCCGAGGCCCTCCTCGACGTTGCCGCGGACGGTCTTCTCCTCGTTCAGCGGCGGCTCCTGTTGGAGGATGCCGACGCTGGCCCCCGGAGCCAGGAACGCGTCGCCGTTATTGGGGGTGTCCAGACCCGCCATGATCCGCAAGACGCTCGACTTGCCGGCCCCGTTGGGGCCGACCACACCGATCTTGGCGCCTGGCAGGAAACTCAACGTGACGTCGTCGAGGATGACCTTGTCGCCGTGCGCCTTGCGGACCTTCCTCATCGTGTAGATGAACTCAGCCATACCGCGGTGTCGCCTCCTGGTCTCGCGAATTTGCTCGCGGCCCATCCTAGGCGGTCGAGCCGGCGCGACCGTCGGGCGCTGGTCAGGCGGTCAGCGCCATCCCATCGTCGGCCTCGGCGGTGTCAGCGGCCTCGGCACCCGGTTCCCCGTCCGCAAGCCCCGGGTCGGCGTCGGCGGGAAGAGCGGCCGGCGGCTGGTCCGGTCCGGCGGCGATGATCTTCTCGACGCGCGCGGCGCACCGAGCCAGATCCGGTCCGACCGCCGTGGCGCGCAGCTCCACCGATGAGCGCCGAACGCCGTCCCTGTCCTCGTACTCGCTGGTGAACACGTGCCCGACCACCACGACCGGCAGGCCCTTACTCAACGATGCGCCCACTCCGGTGACCAATTTGTCCCAGCAGTTGACCGTGACGAACAGTGAGTTGCCCGCCTCCCAGTTGCCGTCGGCGCCACGCCGGCGCGAGTTGCTTGCGACCCGGAACTTGATGAGTTCGTGCTCCCCCACCCGGCGGCGGATCGGATCGGAGGCCACGTTGCCCACCACGGTCAAGTTCGTTTCGTACATTGCGGGTTTCCTTCCTGGTTGCGGCGGACGCGATCAGCCCGCCGGTGCTGCACCCATTGAGCCCGCAGCAGCCGACAACCGGGGCGGGCCGACCGTGGCTGTCACGGCCGGCTGTGGAAGGAATACGAACTGGGGATAACCCCGACAGCGGTGCTACACCCGCGGCTTGGCGACGCTCACCGGCGCATTCCAATTCGAGAAGGTGATCACAACGGACTCGTCGGCACCGGACGCCAGCTTGAGCGCCACCAGGTGATGATCACCGGTCTCCTGGATCCAGACCGTGCACGACGTGCGTTTGGTGGCCTGCAACTGCGGCACGATCTTCTTCGCCGCGCGGGCCGACACCTGGCCGCTGATCCGGACGGTGTGCACTTCGTCAGTGCCCAGCTCGATCGTCTCGCGGCCCTCGACCTCCGGGTCGATGAACTCGGTCAGCATCTCGGCGAGTCCGGTATCCGGGCTCAGGATCGACGCCACGTCGTAGAAGTTCGCGGCAGGCCCGTAGTCGATCCACCGGCCCTCATCTTGCGACACGTAGAGGTCGCCCCCGAACACCACGAACTCCACGTAAGCCGGCGCCCCCCGGTACCTGATCTTGGCGTAGCCCTTCGCCGCCTCGGCAGGCTGCCGGGTCACGTCGCCGTCGAGCGCGCTGATCGCCATGTTCTCGATACTGCTGCTCGCCGACAGACTCAGGTGCGCGCTGTCGACTGCTGCGGTGGTGACGCTGGAATCCTTGAGAATCGCTGCGGCGGTCGGTAGTGGCTCGCTGGCCTTTTTCGAGGACGTGGCCGACGGCTTCGAAGACGTGGGCGATTCCACAGCCGACGGTGATTCGGGAGCCGACGACGCCGTCGGCGCGGAGGCCGGCGCGGTGGTCGGCGCGACTGTCGAGGTGACAGCAGACGACGAAACCGACGGCGCGGTTGGCGGGGTGGACGAGCAACCGGCGACCAGGGCAGCGGCGGCACTCGCAACAGTCAGTACGGCGGGAAGCCTGCGCATGCCCGTCATGCTAGGTGCCCTCGACCACGCGGACCCGGCAGGGGCACCGCACCACGATGAAACCGTTGGTATACCTTGCTTAGCGGTGGATACCAAAGGCCAGTCCGGCAGCGGTGCACACACCGACCGCAGCACATGGGCACGCGACGAAATCCGGGTCTCGGACCCAAAAGCCATGCAACGCTCGATCGCCGGCACTGCTGTCGGCAACTTCATGGAGTGGTACGACTTCGGCATCTACGGCTTCCTCGCCACCACGCTCGCGCAGGTCTTCTACCCCGGCGACAGCTCCAGCGCGGTGGGTCTGATCGCCACGTTCGGCACCTTGGCGGCAGCTTTCGCGGTGCGGCCGTTCGGCGGGATATTCTTCGGCGCGCTCGGTGACCGCATCGGCCGCAAGAAGGTCCTGATCATGACCGTCTCGCTGATGGCGATCGGCACCACCATCACGGGACTGCTGCCGTCCTACGAGGCGATCGGGGTCTGGGCTCCGATCCTGCTGATCATCACCAAGCTGATGCAGGGCTTCTCCACCGGCGGCGAGTACGTCGGCGCGATGACCTACGTCAGCGAACACGCCCCGGACCGCAGCCGGGGCGCGCTGACCGGATATCTGCCGTTGGGCACACTGGGCGGCTACATCACCGGCGCCGGCGTGGTCACGCTGATCCAGTCCCAACTGCCGGTTTCGGACATGCTGCACTGGGGCTGGCGAGTCCCCTTCCTGCTGGGCGTGCCACTGGCGTTCGTCACGCTGTACATGCGGCTGCGCATCGATGAATCACCGGCCTTTGAAGAGCTGGGGCAGGCCGGTGAGGACAACTCGGTGGCCGGCGAAACCGGGTGGCAGCAGTTCCGGCAGACCGTCGTGGGACAGCGCAGCGGGCTGTTGATCTGCATGGGCCTGGTGCTGGCGGAGAACGTCACCAACTACATGCTCACCGGATACCTGCCGACGTACTTCAAACAGGTCGGCGGTATCAGCGGCAGCCGCGGGCTGACGATGATCGTGGTGGCGCTGGTGATGATGTTGATCGTCGTGATGCCGCTGGCCAGATTGTCCGATCGCATCGGCCGCAAGCCGCTGCTGTGGACCGGCAGCAGCCTACTGATCTTCGGCTCCGTGCCGGCGTTCCTACTGATCCGCCACGGCGGAAGCTATCCGATCCGGCTACTCGGTGTGCTGCTCATCGGGCTGATGCTGGTGTGCTTCAACAGCACCACACCGTCGACGCTGCCCGCGCTGTTCCCCACCCAGGTGCGCTTTTTCGCGGTGGCCATCGGATTCAACATCTCGGTCTCGTTGTTCGGTGGCACCACTCCGCTGGTCGCCGAGACGCTGGTCTCGGGAACCGGCAACGTGATGTTGCCGGCCTTCATCCTCATGGCCGCGGGCGTCGTGGGCGCGATCACGCTGTGGTTCACGCCCGAGACGGCCGGGAAGGTGCTGCCGGGCTCGGGGCCTTCGGTGGCAACCGAGCAGGAAGCGGACGCCATCGCCGAGACCGGATTGCGCGAATAGCGTCAGTGCCGCCCGAGGGCGTCGCGGCGAGCCACCTGGGCCAGCATCGCGTTATAGGCGGCCAACTCGGCGTCGTCGTCCCGGTCGGCGGACCGGTCCATCCGTTTCGCCGTCCGGCTATCACTGCGATGCCACTGCACCAATAGCGCGATCATCACCATCACCAGCGGCAATTCCCCTGCCGCCCAAGTGATTCCCCCACCCAGGTGCTGATCACCGGCCAGGTCGGTGTGCCAGGGCAACCCCAGGCTGGCATAGAACCACTCGCCCAGCACCTTGTGCATGCCCATCAGCAGCACCCCGAAGAAGCCGTGCATCGGCAGCGAGGCGAACACCACCGCCAGTCTGGCCAGCGGTGAGATCGGACGCGGAGTGGGATCCACCCCGATCACGACCCAGTAGAAGAGGTAGCCGCTGAGCATGAAGTGCACGTTCATCGCGACGTGCCCCGCGTGGCTGCCGACGATCGAGTCGAAGATGGTGCTGAAGTACAGCCCGTAGAAGCCGGCGACGAAGATCACCGCCGCGATGACCGGGTTGGTGAAAAATCGCGAGACCCGGCTGTGCAGTGCCGCCAACAGCCATTCCCGCATTCCGGGCGGTTCGCCGCGCCCGGCGGCCGGCAGCGCCCGCAGCGCCAACGTGGTCGGCCCGCCCAGCACCAGCAGGATCGGCACCAGCATCGACAGCAGCATGTGCACCACCATGTGCATGCTGAACATCGCCGGCATGTAGCGCCCGGTTCCCGACGAGGTGGCGACGAGCAGCGTCGCACAGCCCAGCAGCCAAGCCGTGGTGCGGCCCGCCGGCCAGGCGTCGCCGCGGCGCCGCAGGCGCAGCACACCGGCCAGGTAGACGGCAGCCAGCACCACTGCGGCGGTGCCGAAGATCACGTCGAACCGCCAGTCGAACAGGATCCGCGCCACGGTGGGCGGGCCGGCGAAGTCGTAGCCGATCTTCACCATCGGCACCGACGGGTTCAGCACTGGCGGTGGCGGCGGAGGGGTTCGCCCCAGTCCGACCGCGATCCCGAAGGTGGCCGCGAGGATAGCGGCCTCGACCAGGGCCAGTCGGATCAGCGCGGCGCTCGACGGCGGGTCGGTCTGCAGCGCCGCGACCCCGCTGCGCCGCTGCTGCCAGCCCAGCACACCGAGCAGGCACAGCGCGACGACCTTGGCCAGCACCAATCGGCCGTACTCGCTGGTCAGCAGGTCCGACGGGGCGACGCGCACCAACGCGTTGAGCACCCCGGACAATCCCATGGCCACAAAGCACCACAACGCCACCGCGGAGAACCGCCGGGCCGCCAGACCGGCGTGTTCACCGCCGCGCAGCGCGTGTACCAACAGCGCGAACAGACCGCCGGCCCACAGCCCGGCCGCGGCCAGGTGGATCAGCAGGCTGTTGGTGGCCAAATCATGTGAGCCGCCGGCCGCCGAGTGCCCGGTCAGACCCAGCGGGACGAGGGTGAACAGCGAACCCGCCAGCAGCACCGGCGTCCAGGACCAGCGCAGCACCGCCAGGCTGACCAAGGTCACCGCCGCGGCGAGAGCTGCCGTCCATCGCCACGCGGACGCGGTGTTGATCATCCCGGTCAGCGACCAGGTGGTGGCCGGATTCAGGAACTCCGACAGGGGGTGTCCGGAGACATCGGAGATGGTCAGCGGCACCAGCAGCGCCGCGCACACCGCCCAGATCCCCGACGCCACGGCGCCCAGCCGCAGGGCGCGGTAGCCGGCGACGTCGAGCACACCGCTGGATTGTGGCGGCACCAGGAACGCGGCGAGCAGAAACGAGCCGACCGCCAACACCGCGGCGATCTCGCCGACCGCCCGCACGAACGGCAGGCCCAGGGTCGTCACCGGGCCCGGATCGGGCAGGCCGGTCACCGTCAGGGCATCGGCCAGCGACAACGCGGCGATCGCGGCGGCGGTACCGCCGGCCAGGATCGCCACCCCGGCCAGCACCGGCACGAACTTGGCCGAGCGGGCACGGGTGGCCGGAGCAGAGGTCATGGTCCCAGCGTATGGTGCGCTCCCGAAACTCCGCGTATCGAGGCGCCGCGGCGCTATTGGCCGGCCACTCCACGCCAATGCCGGCGCATCTCGGTGTCTCGGGCGACGAATGCCTCCCGGGCGATCCGGGCGATGTGGTCGGAGTCCTTCAGGATGCTCCGTAATTCAGCCCGGAACGCCCGGCGGCGCTCGGCCAGGTCCGCGGTGTTCTCCAACAGCTCCTGGTCGGCGACGACTTGGCATGCCGTGGCGAACAGCAAGGTGGACACCGACTCACTGCTGCGGACCCGCCCCTGCGCCACGTACTGGCGGCCGACCCCCAGGGCCGACTGGGTCAGTTCCTGCTCGCCGACGTCGGCCGGCGCATCGCAGAGCACGTCGGCGACGATCTCGTAGGCCTCGAAGAAAACCCGCAGCATGACATCGGAGGTCACCGGGGTCTTCTCCGACAGAATCCCGTCGACCTCGGCGCCACCGGCGGCGACCCGCGACTCCCAATCGGAGAACCAGGACATCTCCTCGGCGATGTTGTCGCGGAACGTGGCCGAGTCGGCGAAGTAGAAATCGAACTTCAGCAGGTCCCGCAACCGCATCGCCTGAGTCCAGAACGCCTCGAGCCGGTCACCCTCGCCGCGACGGGCGTGAGCCAGTGCCAGCTCGACGATCGAGGTCTCCAGGAAGGCGTGGATGACCGAATTGCGGTAGAACGAGGCGGCGTGCTCGTCCTCGGGGGCGATCCGCCACACCGACTCGCGGCCCCCGTCGACGCGGGTGACCGGGTGCCCGTTGGACATCGCATCGACCGCCGCGCGCACCCCGTCGCGGCTGCGCAGCCGCAGCGCGCTGGTGGAGATCGGGGTCTGCTTGCGTTCCAGAAAGTCCAGACCGTCTTGCAGCGAATGATGGATCTGGTCCAGCGTCAACGCCAGCCCGTGGGTGGTCAACAGCAGCGCCGACACCAGACCGGTGGCACTGATCGGGGTGACGCGCTGAATCCGCCATGCCACCTCGATGGCCATCTTCTGCATGGCAAGCCGCTTGGCATCCGGATCGGTCGCCGCGGGACCGTCGGGGGCACCGAGGTACTGGCGCATCGACACCGCTTCGGGGAAACGCACGTAGATCTTGCCGTAGCTGCGTTCGCCCTGCGCCTTGATGAACCGATAGAGCCAGCGAGCACCCTCCGGTGTCTTCTCCCCACCGCGGGCGTAGGCGGCATATTCGTCGGTCTCGTGTAACTGATCGAAGCTGATCGAAACACCTTGCAGCAGCACATCATCAGTGCGGTCATCCAGGTATGCATCGGCGACGTAGGTCATCAGCCCCAGCTTGGGGGGCAGCATCTTGCCGGTGCGCGACCGGGTTCCCTCGATGGACCAGCTCAGGTTGAACCGTTTCTCCATCACGTAGCCGACGTACTCCTTGAGCACGTACTTGTAGAGCGGGTTGTTGCCGATGCTACGCCGGATGAAGATCACCCCGGCCCGGCGCAGTAGCGGTCCCATCAATCCGAAAGACAGGTTGATCCCGGCGAATACGTGAACCGGCGGCAGCCGGTTCTCGGCCATCGCGACCGGCATGACCGCACCGTCGATGTAGGAGCGGTGGGAGAACAGCAGCACCGCGGGATGGCTTTCCAGCGCAGTGCGCAGCGCGGCCACCTGATACTCGTCGTAGTCGATCTCGGGGTCGAAGCCGCGGCTGAGCAACCGGGTCAGCACCCCGACCAGGTCGACGGAGACACGACTCCACCCGGTGGACAGCTCGTCGAGCATCTTGCCCGCCTCTTCGAGCGTGGCACCGGGAATGGCCTTGAGTCCCTCGCGAAAACGGGCGGAGGCCAAGATCTCCGGCTTCACCAGCCGCGGCGACTTGTACTGTGGCCCCAGGATTCGGTATTCGGCACGTTCCAGCGCCAGCACCGCCCGCCGGGTGACGAAGTGCGCGAAGTCGCGGGGGTTGTCGCCGACGGTGTTCTCACGCCACTGCTCGCGCAGCTGGGCGACGGTGGCCGGTTCACCGGCGACCACCCGGGCCAGCGCCGAGTCGGTACGCACGATCTGACGTTGCTGACGCTCACCGGGCCGGTATGGGTTACGGCCGGGCAGCAGCGCGGCCACTCGGGACAGCGCTGACGCTCCGGCACGCGGCATCCAGAACACTCGCACCGGCAGAACCGAGCGCTGTTCGTCGCGTTCGAGCTGTCCCACCAGCCGAGCCATCGTCGACGGCGGCCTGTCCGGTTCCAGCGGGAACAGCTCGGCGAGCACATCGGGATTCGCCTGCCGGTACCGATCCACCCAATCCCGGACCAGGCCCGCCTCCACGTCCGACGACACGAATGCCAGCACGAGCGTGTCGCCGGTCACGGTGGATCCGGAGTGATCGGCGGGGTCGGTGGCCGGGGATGTCGTCACGGCACCTCTTTCGGGCCGGCGGTCTTCTTCGCCTTCGGCGCCGCCGCTTTCTTGGCGGAAGCCTTCTTGGCCGGCGTCTTCTTGGCGGCGGACTTTTTGGCCGGCGTCTTCTTGGCGGCGGACTTCTTGGCCGGCGTGGGCGACCACTGCGGCAACTCGTCGACCGGCCAGTCGGCCAGCGTGTCCAGATAGAGCTGACGGATCTCCGCGATTCGGTCGGCCAGGTCGTCGACTGTCCAGTCCTCGACCGAAATCGCCGGGAACACCGCGACATCGACGGTGCCGGGGTTGGCGCTCATCGAGTCCCGGGCGGCGACCACCTCGGCGTTGCGGATCACGATCGGCACAATCGGAATCCCGGCCGCCATCGCGATACGGAACGGCCCCTTCTTGAACGGCCCTACCCCGGTGGTGTCGACCCGGGTGCCCTCGGGTGCGATCACCACCGACAGTCCCCGCTTGGCGCGTTCCTCGACCGCGTGCAGGGATTCCACCGCGGATGCCGCGTCGTCCCGGTCGATGAACACCATCTCGGTCAGCTTTCCCAGCGGGCCGGCGATCGGGTCTCGTTCCAGCTCTCGTTTGCCGACGCTGATCCAGTTGTCGCGCACCAGCGCTGCGCTGATGACCGGGTCGACCTGGTTGCGATGATTGAAGATGAACACCGCGGGTCGGGTTGCGGTGAGGTTCTCCTTGCCGATCACGTTGAGCCGCACACCGTTGAGGCCCAGCAGCAGCTGCGGAAAGTACGCCGTGAAGAAGTTGACGCCCCGGCGCCGGCTGCCGCTCAACAGGCCCAGCCCGATCGCGCCGGCGCCCACCGGCACCATCGATCCCAGCGCGGCAAGGTTGCGCAGCTGACCGACGACGCCACTGCCGCGGCTGCTGAACCGCAGGATCGGCCACCCCCGCTTGCGCGCGACCGAGGCCATCTTGCCTTCGGGATTGGTCGGCCTGGGGTTGCCGACAAGATGCATCAACGCGACGTCCTCGTCGCCGTCGGCGTAGAAATAGCTGTCCTGCAGATCGATGTCGTGTTCGGCGGCGAATTTCTGCACCGCGGCGGCTTTCCCCGGTCCCCACAGGATCGGTTCGGCCACCTCCCCGGTGAGCACACCGTTCTCGTCGGTAACGAAGGCATTGGTCAGGGTGTTGGTGATACCGAGGAAACGGGCGACCGGTTCGACCTGGATGGTCAGCGCCGAGGAACTCAGCACCACGGTGTGCCCGCGGGCCTGATGGGCGCGCACCACTTCGCGCATCTCCGGGTAGATACGCCCGGCGATCTTCTGCGCGAACAACCGCTCGCCGATCTCGTCGAGATCGCTGATCGAGCGGCCCCGCAATGCCGACGACGCCTTGGTGATGAGTTGCTCGAATTCAATGCGGCCGAGTTGGTGATTGAGCCCGGCCTGGATCATGCCGAACAGCTCCCCGATCCCCATGTCGCGGCTGCGGACTCGTTCCCGGGTGAGAATGACGGCGGTGAAGCCGGCCACCAGGGTGCCGTCGAGGTCGAAGAAGGCGCCGATCTTGGGACCGGGCGGGCTGGCGGCGATCTCAGCCACCGATCCGGGCAGCCGCATGTCGCGCGGCGGCGACTTTTCACCGGTCATGACTCGGCATCCGACTCGAACGATGCCGCCACACAGCGCGGTACCGGGTCACCGGCGAGCGCCAACACCTCGTCGAATCCCTGCACCAGACAGGTGCCGAACAGCTTCTCGTCGCGGACCGCGGCCCGGTCGTAGCGGACCGTGATGGTGCACTCGCCGCCGCGGGAGATCAGCACCACCATCATCGCCACACCGGGCAGTGGACCGATTCCGTAGTGCCGCAACACTTTGGCACCCGCGATGTAGGTGTCGCCGGGATAGAAGGCCACGTTGCTGGCCTGCACGTCGGCCGCGACCACCGACTCGGTCATCTTCTCCAGCACGGGCGTCGGGAAGACGCTCAGCAGCGGCGCCACGGATCCGATCACGTCCATCGCGGGTTCTTCGCGCCGCTGGGTCATCTGGGCCCGGATCCGTTTCATCCGCTCCACCGGGTCGGCGACCCCGATCGGGGCGGCCAGATTCACCCCGGTGAACCGGTTACCGCCCGCGGGATCGGCCTCGGCACGCAGGTTTACCGGAATCGCCATCGGCAACGTGGCGATCGGGACACCCAGCGCCCGGTGGTATCGCCCCAGCGCCCCGGAGAGCGCGGCCAGGTAGGCGTCGTTGATCGATCCGCCGCCGGCCTTGGCGGCCCGGTGCAGATCCGCCAGCCGGATGTCGAGCGCCTGGGTGCGGCTGCTCAGGCTGCGTCGCCGCAGTAGCGGCGACGGTTCGGCGGCCTGGCTCATCACCCGTGCGCCCGAGCGGACATAGCCGATGACGCCGGCCACCGCCGACAACGGATCACGAACCGTGCGGGTGGCCGCCCACAGCGTCCCCAACAGCACGTCGCGGGTGCCGCCGAGCACCGCGGCCGGCAGGTGGTTGATGCCGTCGCGCATCAAATCGTTCGACGACAGGTCCTGCGGCACCGGTTGCGGCGGCATGGCTCGGGCCGGCGGGTCGCGTTCCAGGTCGTAGATCTGTCCGAACATCGCAGCGCCACCGACACCGTCGGTGACCGCGTGGCTCAGATGCAGCATGGTGGCGGCGCGCCCGCCGGCCAACCCCTCCACCAACGTCGCCGACCACAGCGGCCGCTGAATGTCCAGCGGTGATTGCAGGCTCACCTCGGCCAGGTCGAGCACTTCGCGCAGCCCCCCGGGTTCGGGCACCCGGAGCCGGCGCACGTGAAAATCCAGGTTGAAGTCGGGGTCCACCACCCAGCGCGGCGCCGCCGTCGGCAGCGTCGGCACCACCACCTTCTGGCGCAATCGCAGTACCCGCCGGGACACGTTCTCGAACAGGCTCCGGAAACGATTCCAGTCCGGGGTGGTGTCGAGTAACTCCACGCCCATGATTCCCGACCGGGTGCGAGGATTGGCCTCGCCGCGGTGCAACAGGTAGTCGACGGCCCCCAGTTCGGTGGGCAGGCCCGTGGCGTCGATGAGGTCACCCATGTGAAGCTCCCGAGGGCTCGCCGCCAGTGCCTGCCCCGCGCACCGACGCCGCGACCACCACGTTCCCCTCCTGATTCACCCTCTTCACGAGCACCATTCAACGCTAAAGCATGTCGAACAACTGTGGTGGTTGTTCGACACCGCCCTTCTCGGGCGTTCCTTGGCTCATGGCGCTGGCGCGGTGTGACCGTCGGTTCCCGCTGGTTTCACCGGCCGGCGTGCTGAGACCGGCGCCGCTCCATTGCCACCAGCCGATAAACTGGGCTGTATTGCCCCCGTAGCTCAGGTGGATAGAGCACATGACTTCTAATCTTGTGGTCGCAGGTTCGAGTCCTGCCGGGGGCGCAGGTCAAGGCAATATCGGCGTAGAGCACGGACACTACGTGAGTCCCTACGCAGAGGATGGACATCTGGTCGAGCCGGTTGCCGCACAGGAGAATTCGGTCACCGCCGCCCAAGTTCTCGCCGTCGCCACGGCATGGGAGCAGTGCGCCGACGAAGCGCGTGACGATGCGGCCCGATTGGGAATGGACCCCGGACCGCTTATCAGAGGTTTAACACGTTCTATTGGTCAATCAGCGTGTTTACCTGCACATTAATCATCGTATACATGTATCCTCTTAGGTATGGTTGGCCAAACATTTTCCAAGTTTGCACGGCGTGGCGCGCCGGCCGATGTGGGATACCGGGGTAAAAATTCACCCCATGGACCTACACGACAATCCACAACTGCTGGTGGAGAAGTTCGTCGAGCAGCATGCTCTCGTGTTGGGCGAAACGCATGGCGATCTGTGTGCGAGGTTGGCGGAGGTTCCGGACCGGTACGTCGATCAGGGGAACGATCCCCGAGGAATCACCGTGTCATGCACGCTGCTGGAGACGTTGCTGTTCTCGAGGTGGCGTCGCCAGACCGAGGACTCGACTTTGAAGGCGATCAAGGGCAACGGGTTTGGGATTGTTCTGGTCGACGGGAAGGGGTCTCGTATCGGGGTGCGCAAACATCCACGCAACTGGGACGGCAGCCTGCTCGAATCGGTGGAGTATGTGCCCGGCGAGCATCAGCTGAGTATCGAGGAGGAATTGGGGTACCCCAATCGGCGGCGGGGATGGCATTCCGGAGCCTCCCGGGTATCGGCAATACGTACTGTGGTGGCCAGGCAATCTGGGCTTGGGTGGTGCGGTCTTGGCTGCGGGCATACTCACCGACAAGGTTCAGGTACTCTACGCCAGCACTCCGCTGCCGCCACCGATCATGGAGCAGCGTGCGAAAACGGCACCCACCATGGATCCGTTCACGCAGGCTACCGAGGTTGCAATGCCCGGAAAGCGGCGCCGGGACGAGGACTTCGCGGATGCCGACGGCGTCACCGAGGAGACACTGAACGAAGCGCCGCCGGAATCGTACCTTGGATCGTGGCGACCAGCAGGGCCATCTCGGGGGAGATCGCCGCGCCGTGCCGCATCTGCTCCACCTCGGCGACGGTGGCGCCGAGGACTGCGCCGATCTGGGCATCGCTGTCGAGGTTTCGGTCTTGCTTGATCTGGTCAATTACGCCGTGCCGTAGGCGGATTCGGTGCATCTGGCGCGACCCTCCCAATGAATCACTGATGCGTTAGCAGTTCGGTATGAACCGACTATGCATCATTCGATCCGGTTTTGCAAAGACGTGGCGATTCGCGGCGAGTCGTTCCGCTAAAAGCCCAGGTGAGCACACGTCAGTGGGCGATGCTATAGTGCATCGCATGGAACATGGAGAGTGGCTCAGCGCAGCATCTGGTGGCCAAAGTCAGCGCAGCATCGCCACTAAGGCCGGCGTCCAGCAGTCAAAGATCAGCCGCCAGCTCGCCGCTGGACGCCTCGACCCGGACCTGGTCATCACACTGGCGCGCGCGTGCGGAGTATCGCCGGTAGATGCGCTGGTGGATACCGGCTATCTACGGGGTTCCGACGTTCAGGTCGTCGGGATCGCCGACGCACTCAAGGCGGCCACCAACCGCGAGTTACTGGCAGAGGTTGTGCGCCGGTCCGACCCCAATGCGAAGCTGCTATTGCGGGGCGGTGACGGTGCGATCACGCCCAAGGGCAAGCGGCTGAAGTCATCGAACGAGGGTCAGGTGGCGGCCGCTGCCGACGAATCCGCCAGGAAGACCGCCGCCGAACTGAAGGCAAATCGCCGCATTGACGACGCGAAATAGGTTCGGCGACCACGTGCTCGGCGGATGGTCCTCAATGAGCTGAACGTATTCAATCTGCAACTGCTCCAACTCGCCGGGGTCGTCCAAGGCATCCTCACTTCGGGACAGCCCCTAGATTCCGGACGTTAACCAAACATCACGTGCCACGACACACCCACAACCATCCTGTTGCCACAAAGTGACCATGGAGAAATAGGAAGTGAACTAGGGTTCGGGAACATGCGGCCCCCTTGGCGACGAAGACGGCCGGTGCCGCCACCGCGGCACGAGCGGCCGGTCGTCAGGATCGCCTACCAGGAACTCTACGAGGAAGAGGTTCCGGACAACGGCCCCGAACATCGCTACGCCTATTTCTGGCCGTTCGACTCCCCGCCTGTGGTGGGTCAGCGGGTCGTGGTCACCAGCGCAATACATCCTGACGGCTGCTATGCGGTAGTCACCGGACCCGGCTCCGTCGATGATGCGAAGGGCATACCGCTGAAGGCGGTCGTGTCACTGGTTCTTGATGACGAAGTGGAGGCGGCACAGCGCGAAGGCGATCCGAACGCGAAAGCATGGGGACGCTGGATCGCGCACATGCAAGACCGGGGCAGTTTTCTTGGCGAGGGAATGCCCGACATGCGGCCAGCGCGTGACCAGGGAATCTTCGACTAGCCCAGCAGTCCCTTGAGTGCCCCGTCCATCGCCGCGCGAGACAGTGACAGGTCGACATGCGCATACCCTCGATGCACCTGTGCGCCCGCATGTCCGAGGATCGCCATGCGGATCTCTTCGGGAACCCCGGCCTGCATCAGGAGTGTGGCCGTCGTGTGGCGGGCGATGTGCAGGGGGGCCGGCGGTAGTCCGGCGGCCGCCAACGCCGCTTGCCAAGCCTGGTAGTCGCTGTAGCGGTCCTGCGGTCGTCCGTCGGGCAGATGCCAGATGAGGTTGTGCGGGTTCTTCCGGCCGCGGGGGTGGCGTTTCAGCATCTCCCCCAGCGGTGCCGGGATCGGAACGACACGGGCCTTCGTCTTCGGTGGCGTCAGGGCGAGTGCCCCGTCGAGGATGATGGGCTTGAAGGTTCGGGGGATGTCGAGCTTGGCCTTCGGGCAGGCGGCGGGCGCCTTACGGTGACACGGCCACGTGTCGTCACTGTGACGCTCCCCGCACCCATGGATCTGTGGCAACTGCTGTAGCTGTAGCGAGAAGTCGACGATCCCGGCCTCGAGGTCGAGGCGGTCCCATGTCAGCCCGAGGCATTCACCCTGCCGCGCCCCGAGCAGCAGTGCGGCGGCCCAGCGAGTCGCCCACGGGTCCTTGTGATCGATCGCCGACCGCAGCAGGTGCTTGGCCTGGTCGGCGGTCAGCGGCTCCCGTTCGGCGGGGACGTGGCCGGGTTTGTCCACCAGTAGGGCCACGTTGCGGCCGATGAGTCCTTCGCGCTCGGCGTCACGCAAGGCCCGTTGGAGGATGACGTGGGCCAGCTGGGCGTTGCGGGTCGATGAGATGCCCTCGCTCATCGTCCGAATGTGGGCGGCGGTGAGCTGATCGAGGCGCTTGTCGCCGATGCGCGGGTTGATATGCAGGCGGATGATGCGCTCGTAGCCCTGGTAGGTGCCGGGGCGGATCTTGCCGCGATGGATCTCAGTCAGCCATCGGTGCAGCCATTGCTCAACGGTGGCCTTGTCGGTGGCGGCGATGCGGCCGGAGTCGACTTCCTTGCGGATTTTCTTCAGTTCGGCGATGGCCTCGTTTCGGCTGCTGCGGCTGATGCGTTTCCAGCGGCGGGTGCCGTCGGCGGCGCGGGGCAGTTCCACGCGGGCGGTCCAGCGTCCGTCTGCGGTCTTGTAGAGGCCGCCGTCGCCGCGCGGACGGCGGGGCTTGGCGTGCCAGTTTCCGCAGGCGCACAGGTATGCCTTGGCGGGGACATCGGCCTCGGTGTCGTAGGACTTGAGGCGAGGGGTTGGGCATTCGGTCATGTGGACTCCGATCAGTCTCTACGTGCTACCCTACGTTAGCCGCAGGTGGCCGTAGATGACCATAGATGACGATACCGTGACCTGCATGTTTGCCTAACCGACATGATGGGAGTATACCTAAAACATGACTTCTAATCTTGTGGTCGCAGGTTCGAGTCCTGCCGGGGGCGCGCCAACGAGGCGAAGCGCAACGGCACTTTGCGTGACATAGTGCCGGAAACCCGCAATGATGCCGGGTAAACCTGGAAAGGCAGGTCCATGGGCCACGAACGCACCCTCATCCTCTACACGGTCTTCATGATCGCGCTGATTGCGGTGTCCGCCGTGATCATCGCCTGGGTCGCTTGACCGGGTTCCGATGCCGTCATCGTCGATGACACAATCCGATCTCGTCTTGTTCCGCGTCGCTGACCGGGTGGCGTTGATTACCGTCAATGATCCCGACCGGCGTAACGCGGTCACCGGCGCGATGTCGGCACAATTGCGGGCAGCGGTGCAGCGGGCCGAAGCCGACACCGGCGTGCACGCGGTGGTGGTCACCGGCGCGGGCCGGGCGTTCTGCGCCGGCGCTGACCTGTCGGCCCTCGGAGCTGCCACCGAAGACGGGCTGCTGGCGCTCTACGACGGCTTCATGGCGGTCGCGCAGTGCACGTTGCCCACCGTGGCCGCGGTCAACGGCGCCGCCGTGGGCGCCGGGCTGAATCTGGCACTGGCGGCCGACGTACGGATCGCCGGCCCGGCAGCGGTGTTCGACGCCCGGTTCCAGCAGTTGGGTCTGCATCCTGGCGGCGGCGCCACCTGGATGCTGCATCGGGCGGTGGGACCCCAGGTTGCCCGGGCGGCGCTGTTGTTCGGTATGCGTTTCGACGCCCGGGCCGCCGTGCAGCACGGGTTGGCCCTGCAGGTCGCCGACGATCCGGTCGACGCGGCGATCACGTTGGCCACCGGGCCGGCGTCGGCTCCGCGAGAGGTGGTGTTGGCGACCAAAGCCACGATGCGCACCACGGCTGTTCCGGGCGCGGTCGAGGGCGAGCAGCACGAGTTCGCCAAACGCACCGAACTGGGTCCGCAGGCGGCGACCGTGGAATCACCGGAGTTCTCGTCTCGGCTGGCCGCCGCGCGACGCCGCTGAGCAGCAGCGCTACAGGTCCAGCAGCGCGGTATCGGGTTGTTCGATCAGATCGCGTAGCGCACAGAGGAATTCGGCGACCTGCGCACCGTCGGCGATACGGTGGTCGAACGCGCAGGTCAGAGTCATCTGCGGGCGGACGACGACGGCGCCGTCGATGGCCACCGGCCGCGGCTTCAGCGAACCCATCCCCAGAATCGCCGCCTCGGGGTAGTTGATCACCGGCACCCCGTCGTCGATGCCAAGAGCGCCGAAGTTGGAGACGGTGAACGTCGACCCCTGCAACTCGGCCGGTCGAAGGCTACCGGCGCGCGCGCCGGCGATGAGCCGCGTCACGCAGTCCGCGAGTTCCCGGGTGGTCTTGCGGTGCGCGTCGAATACCACCGGGACCAGCAGGCCACGGGGGGCGGCCACCCCGAATCCGAGGTGGATGGCGCGGTGGGCGCGGACCTGTGGGCCCTCCGGCGCGTCGACCCAGGTCGCGTTGAGCACCGGATGACGGGCCAGAGCGAGAATCAGCAGTCGCAGCGTCAGTGTGAACGGCGTGATCGACGCGCCCTCCACACCGTCGGCAAGGCGGTCGCGCAGGTGCAGTAGGTTGGCGCAGTCCACCTGTACGGCGGCATGGGCGTCGGGGATCCTGCTGCGGGACATGGCCATTCGTTGTGCCATCGCAGCCTGCACCGGACTCACCGGGTGCAATTCGTCGGCCGGCCGGTCGCCGGTCGCCGCGGCCAGCACGCCGTCGGTGGTGATCACCCCGCGCGGGCCCGGTGGCACGCCGCCCAGATCCACGCCCAGCTCCGCAGCGAGCTTGCGGGCGCCCGGCTTGGCTTTGGGCCGGGGGCTGCTCGCGCACGCTCGGCGGCTGGTGTCGACGGTGTCGTCGGCGCCGTAGCCCACCAACACCGGCGCACGCCCGGCCGGGGTCGCGTCCGGAGAGTCCGCCGCCGGACCGGTGTCGATTCGCACCAGCGGCGCTCCGACCGCGAGCACCTCACCCTCGGCACCACCGAGTTCGACGATCCGCCCGGCGTACGGGCTGGGAATCTCCACTTCGGCTTTGGCCGTCTCCACCGTGCACAGCGGCTGGTTGAGTTCCACCTCGTCGCCGACGGCCACGTCCCAGCGGGTCACCGTGAGCTCTTCGAGCCCCTCACCCAGGTCGGGAACCGCGAACGTCTGGATCTGTGCCGTGCTCACGGCGCCTCCAGGACGCGCTGGACGCAGTCCAGCAGCCGGTCGGGTCCCGGAAGCCACAACCGCTCCAGCCGGGCCGGCGGGTACGGGGTGTCGAATCCGGTGGCGCGCAACACCGGCGCCTCCAGTTCGTAGAACAGTTCCTCCTGCACACGGGCCGCCAATTCGGCACCGTAGCCGAGATTTCGCGGGCCCTCGTGCAG
Organism: Mycolicibacter senuensis; assembly: GCF_003284925.1. Taxonomy (GTDB): domain Bacteria; phylum Actinomycetota; class Actinomycetes; order Mycobacteriales; family Mycobacteriaceae; genus Mycobacterium; species Mycobacterium algericum_A. Next base: position 25,222 of record NZ_QMEX01000008.1, on the reverse strand, counting down.
CACCACGCATCGGCCGGTGCGCCGCACCGATGCCGCAACGGTGTCGAAGTCGAGCGGGACCAGGGACCGCAGGTCGACCACTTCCAGACTCCACCCATGTTGCCGCGCACCGATTTCGGCCGCCGAGAGCGCCGTGGCCACCCCGCCACCGTAGGTCAGCACGGTGACGTCGGCACCGGTCCGGCGCACCGCGGCACAACCGATGCCCGGCTGCGGGCGAGCGGTGTCGACGGCGCCGCGGGCCCAGTACCGGCGCTTCGGCTCCAGGAAGATCACCGGGTCCGGCGCGCAGATGGCATGCCGCAGCAGCCAGTAGGCGTCCGACGGATCGGCGGGAACCACCACCTTCAGCCCCGCGGTGTGAGCCCAGTAGGTTTCGGTGGACTCCGAATGGTGTTCGGCCGCACCGATTCCACCGAATGACGGGATGCGCACGGTGACCGGCATCGGTATCTCGCCCCGGGTCCGGGTCCGATATTTGGCCAGGTGGCTGACCATCTGGTCCAGCGCGGGGTAGCTGAACCCGTCGAACTGGATCTCCGGGACGGGCACGAAGCCGCGCACCGCCAGCCCGACGGCGATCCCGATCACCGCGGACTCGGCCAATGGGGTATCGAAACAGCGTTGCTCGCCGAAGGTTTCGGCCAGGCCTTCGGTCACCCGGAACACGCCGCCCTGCACCCCGACGTCGGTACCGAACACCAGCACCTTGCGATCGGCGTCCATCGCGTCACGTAGCGCCCGGTTGAGCGCGGCCACCATGGTCAGGTGCTCGATGCCCGGATTCGGCCCGGTCGTCGGGGCCGTGGCCGGCGAGCGGGTGGGCGGCTCAAGGATCTGGGTCATCAGCGCTCCGTCGCCAGCTCGGCACGCAGCGCGCGGCGCTGCTGCTGCAGCTCCGGGGTGAGATCGGCGAACACCGTGGCGAACACCTCGTCGACGTCGAAATCGGTCGCACCGACCGTCGCGTCCCGCAACTCGGTGCGCAGCCGCTGCGCCCGGGCCGCGACCCGGTCCTCGAGGCGCTGCGTCCATACGCCGGCGTTGCGCAAATAGTTGCGGTAACGCGGGATCGGGTCGAGCACCCTCCAGCCCTCGAGTTCGGCGCTGCTGCGGTAGCGCGTCGGATCGTCGGAGGTGGTGTGCGGGCCGAGCCGGTAGGTGACGGCCTCGACCAGGGTGGGGCCCCCGCCGGCGCGGGCCCGCTCGGCCGCTTCGGCCATCACCGCATAACAGGCCAACGGATCGTTGCCGTCCACCCGGATGCCGGGCATCCCGTAGCCGATCGCCTTGTGCGCCAGCGACGGAGCGGCGGTCTGCCGATGCAGCGGCACCGAGATCGCCCACTGGTTGTTCTGCACATAGAACACGCATGGGGCGCCGAACACCGCGGCGAAGTTCAGCGCCTCATGGACGTCTCCCTCGCTGGTGGCACCGTCGCCGACGAACGCGACGGTGACCGAGTCCTCGCCGAGGCGTTGCGCGCCCATCGCGGCACCCACAGCGTGCAGCGCCTGGGTGCCGATTGGAACCGAGATCGGCGCACAGCATTTCGCGGTGAATTCCAGTCCGCCGTTCCATGTTCCGCGCCAGGCGGCCGCCACGTTCCATGCCGGGATTCCCCGGGCGACGAACACTCCCAGCTCGCGGTACTGCGGGAACAGCCAGTCGGTCTTGCGCAGGCAGGCGGTGGCGCCGATCTGAGCCGCCTCCTGTCCGTGGCAGGAGGCGTACAACGCCAGCTCCCCTTGGCGCTGCAAGTTGACCAGCTCGGTGTCGAGCTCGCGGGTGAGCACCAGCAGTTCGTAGAGCCAGCACAGCGTTTCCTCGGGCAGGTCCCGGCTGTAGCGATTCTCCGCCGTCGGTGCGCCGTCGGGCCCGATCAGCTGCACAGGTTCGAGGGCGACCTGGGGACCGGTGATGCCTGGCAGCTGGCCCATGCGAGCCTCCTTGTGACGCTGCTCTCATTATGCCAGCGAAGATCGGCCGCCCTGGTTCATCGCACGCCCCGGCGTTGACGTGTCGGCTCGTCAGACGCTGGCGTATCCGGCGCCACCCACCGAATCGGCTAGGGCATCGGCGAGCGGTTCGATCTCGGCGGCGGCGAGATCGGCGATGGTGATGCGAATTCCCGGCGAGCTGCCGATTCGGAACCGGCTGCCCGGGGCCGCGGCCCAGCCCGCGGCGAACAACCGCGTGATCGCCGCCGACTCGTCGGGTACCGGGATCCACACGTTGAGCCCCGAGCGGCCGTGGGACGCCAGGCCGCGATCCGCCAGCGCCGCGCACAGCCGGGTGCGCCGGTCGGTGTAGACGGCTTCGGCGTCGGCCACCAGCCGCGTGGCTGCCTTGTGGCGCCACATGCCGACAGCGGCGTCCTGCAGCAGATGGCTGACCCAGCCCGGTCCGAGCCGCTGCCTGCCGTGCACCCGCTCGATCGTGCGACGGTCCCCCGCCAAAAGTGCCAGCCGCAGGTCCGGGCCGTAGGCCTTGGCCGCGGACCGCACGAACGCCCAGTCCCGCACGGCCCCGGCGAGCGGGTGCAGTCCCACCCCCGCCACGCCGGCGCAGTGGTCGTCTTCGATCAGCAGCACCTCGTTGCCGGCTTCAGCCAGCACGGTGCGTAACGCATCGGCACGCACCGCCGAGATCGCGCCGCCGGTGGGGTTTTGGGCGCGGCTGGTCACCACCACCGCCCGTACTCGGCGGCGCAACGCCCGCGCCAGGTCGGCGACCAGTGGTCCGTCGCCGTCGACGCCGACCGGCTCCACAACCAGCCCCAGCGCCCCGAGCAGGTCCAGCAGGTTAGCCCACCCGGGGTCCTCGACGGCCACCCGGTCTCCGGGACGCAGGTGAGCCGCCAGTACCCGCTCGATCGCATCGAGGGCACCTGATGTCACCGCGAGATGCTCGGCCGCCACCCCGTCGGCGGCCAGGGTGGCCCGAGCGTAGTCGGCCAACTCCGGTGAGACGGATGGCTGCCCGTAGAGCACCGGCGTCGCGGGCGGCGACAGCCTGGCGGTGGCGATCGGGAGCAGCGCCGGGTTCGGGTTGCCGGTTGAGAGGTCGCGGACGCCGGCGGGGACCGTGAGCCCGCGCAGCGACCGTGGTGTCGTCGCCGGCCGAGCCCGTACCCGCGTTCCCCGCCGCCCGGCGGTTTCGACGGCCCCGCGGTCGCGCAGTAACCGGTAGGCGGCGGCGACTGTGTTGGGGTTCACGGCGAGCTGAACGGCCAGGTCGCGGATCGACGGTAACGCAGATCCCGGTGCCAGCAGGCCGTCGGAGATGCCCGCTTCGATGCTGGCGGCTATCGACTCGGCACCCACCCCGGCAATAGGATATTGTACCGTCACATATTTCAGTATGTACTATTACATTATTGAAAGGCAACCGTGATGGCTCGGTCTTATGCACCCACGGCTCGCACCACGCCCACCAGATACCGGGAACGGGCGCGCTATGACAGCGAAACCGTCCACCGCATCCTCGATGAGGCGCTGATCTGTCACCTCGGCTACCTCAGCGAGGGTTCCCCGGTGGTGCTGCCCACTACCCACGCTCGGCACGGCGAGGTCCTCTATCTGCACGGCTCCACCGGAAGCGGCCCGATGCTGGCAGCCGCGAAAGCGCCGGCCGGCTTGCCGGTCTGCGTCACCGTCACGCTGATCGACGGCTTGGTGCTGGCCCGCTCGGCATTGCACCACTCGCTGGCCTATCGCTCCGTGATCGTCCGGGGCGCGGCGCGGCTGGTCGCTGATAGCGGCGAGAAGCGCGAAGCGCTGGCCGCCCTCGTCGACCATGCCGCGTCTGGCCGCGCCGCCGACAGCCGACCCCCGAACGAACGTGAGCTGGCCATGACCGCCGTGCTGGCGCTCGACATGGTCGAAGTCTCCGCGAAGGTGCGCACCGGCGGTCCGGTCGACGATCCCGAAGACCTCACACTGCCGTACTGGGCCGGGGTCGTCCCGTTGGCCATGGCCGCCGGATCGCCCGAACCGGCCGACGACCTCGACCCGGGGATCTCACTGCCTTCCTACTTGACGCGCTACCGCAGACCGTGATGGCCAGCTGGCTACCGGTTGATCGCCGTTCCAAACCGCGTCACCAGGTAGGGGTTCAGCTGTTTGGAGCAGCCGGGGCACCCAAGCGACGCCGTAACACGTCGACTCCGTCGCCGCTGAGGTGCCTCAGCGCCCAGGGCCGACCCGCGAGTACCGAGGCCAGGTGCGCTGCTGTACCGGTGACCGGGGGCCCGTCGCCGTTATGCCAGTCGAGGTCGACAGCGTGCAACGACAAGCCGCGGGTCCAGGAACGCGAAGGAATGAACGGGTTCGGTATCTGCACCTGTGTGTGGAGCACCGCCGCCAGCTGGGGCAATCCGGCCGTTGACTTCAGCCCGAGCCCGAAGCGGATATCCAGCTCATGAATCACGTGATCCCCCAGCAGAAGACGCCGCGGGAAGACTCGGCCGAGGCCACGTGGCGCCGCCATCCCGGCGGCAAAGTCCTGGATCAACTCCGCTGGGGACCGCCGCCGAGCGAGCCGTTGCGCCAGCGCCGCGTTAGCACGGTCGAACGACCCGCCGTGTCGTCCCATTTCGACAGCCATCCGCACGGTGGAGGCCCGGTAGCCCATAGCCAGGTGCGCCAGCACATCGTGGTTGGTCCACTGCGAGCACAGGCTCGGTTGCGCCCAATCCGTCGCCGACAACTCCCGAACCGCCGCCAAGAACCGAATGTCGTGGTCAAAGAGCAACTCACGCGTTGGATACATCGAGGTTCCTCCGCAGAAAGTCGGTCTGGTCAGCGAGCACGGTGTCGAGTAGCGGTTGGTGGTACACGTCGAAATGGTCACTGTCGTAGTGACGGGCCGCACCAAGTGGAGCTCGCCGCGCCACGGCGACCGCATGCCGCGGGTCCATCAACGTCTCACGCTGGGACACGCACACCAGCAAGGGCGCCGCGATGCCGCCGGCAGACCGTAGTGCGCTGGTGACTGCGATCCCGAGCACGTCGGACGCCCCGACCCGGTTGTCGAACGACCCGCCCGGCGAGACCACCCCGTTCCAACCGTCCTGTGCACCTGCCACGGTCACCGCCGCTGAGCTGCCCGGCGGGCCGACAATCGGCACATAGTGCGGTGTGGCATTGAGTAGCCGTCGGACGGCGTCCGCGAGGATGGCAGGCCCGAGCCGCAGAGCTGCGCCGAACCCGAACCGGCGAACCGTCGCGAAGCCATCGACGATGGGGCACTGCACTACCACGGCGGCCAGATCATCGCGAACCGCGGCGACCTTCAGGACGTGCATCGCGCCGAGACTGGTGCCCCACAGAGCCATTCGAGTGTGGTCGAGTTCTGGAACGTTGCGCGCGAAGTCCAGTGCCGCCGAGATGTCCTCCCGGTGCCGACGCAGGCTGAGGCGTTGCCGTGGCAGACCGCCGGATTCCCCCGTGTGGCGATAGTCGAACGCCAGAGTGGCGATGTCCGCCCGGGCAAAGTGCTGCTCGTATTGGGCCATCGACATCGTGTGATTGGCCCCGAACCCGTGCGCCAGAACGATCACCGGATGCGGGCCGGGCGCGCGGGGCAACGTCAACCATGCGGCACAGCGGGTGCCATGCGAGTCGAATTCGGTCCTGGTTGTGGCTAACGGCATGCGATTCTCCAATGCGTACGTTGTACGTGTTGTATATTACGTACGTTGTACGTGTCAAGTGGAGGTGGTCATGCGAGCGCGATTCACCGTGGCCGAGATTCAGGCGGCCGCCCTGCGAATCGTCGACCTCGAGGGTCTATCCGGCTTGAGCATGCGATCGCTTGCGGCCGCACTGAGTACCGGACCGATGACGCTCTACAACTATGTGCAAAACCGCGATGAACTCGAAGCCCTCGTTGCCGAGGCAGTGATTGCCGACGTCGAAGTCCCGCCGGCGAGCGACGACTGGGTCGATGACGTCCGGTCGATCGCGACGGCCATGTGGCAGGCGGTCCACAATCACCCCAACGCAATCCCCTTGGTGCTCACCCGCCGGACCATGTCGTCGTCGAGCTATGTTGTCGCCGAAAGCCTCATCGAAGCGCTGAGCCGCGGCAAGCTGGCCGATGGACCCCTCCTCACGGCTTTTCGGGCGGTGTTGAGCCTGGTGATGGGCAGTGCGCAGGTCGAATTGCCCGCGAGGTCGGCCGGTGGGGATCGCGACCAGCAACAGCGCGAGGCCGCCGGCTACATCGGTGCGTTGGCCGGCGACGAACACCGCCGCATTGCTGCGCTCAGCAAAGTCAGTCAACGCTCGACGCCGGCCGACGACTTCGCCGGAGCCCTGGAACTGCTGCTAGCCGGAATCAGAACTGCCACACCGTAAATGACGCGTTCCGACTAATCCGTGACCTCGAAGATGCCGTGGGCGCCGTTCTCGGCGTGCCGCATGTCGTGGTCCATGAACGGGTAATGCCCCGCTTCAGGGAAGGTCAGCTCGACGAAACCGCCCTGGGCGGTCGCCAGGTCCAGCACCTGGGAGCCGCCGGCCGGGGCCGAGGGGTCGCCGGGCCGCAGCAGCCAGGCACCCTCTTTGTAGACGGTGTCGAACTGGGTGCCGACGATGTGGAAGGCGATCGTGTCGCCGGGCCCGGCGTTGACCACCCAGACCCGCACCCGTTCACCGGCGCGCGCCGGCAGCGGGGCGTGCATGTACTGGGCCGCGGTGCCGTTGAACATCCAACCGTCGGGCTGTCCGGCCCGGATCGCGGTCGTCTTGGCGTCGGCATCGGGCGCTGCGGCATAGAGCTGCGCGCCGACCAGGGCGTATTCCCGGTCCACGGCCGGCAGCCCGGGCGGGTCGATGATCACCGCGCCATACATGCCGTTGGCGATGTGCAGCGTCATCGGCGGGGTGCTGCAGTGATACAGCCAGGCGCCGGCCCGTCGCGCGGTGAACCGGTAGACCAGCCGCTCCCCCGGCTCCAGCGTGCGCATCGGCTGGTCGGGTGCTAGCGCCCCGGCGTGAAAGTCGATCCCGTGGCCCATGCTGGAGTCGTTGATCAAGGTGATCTCGAAGGTGTCCCCCACCCGGCCGTGCAATGTGGGGGCCGGCTCGCTACCGCCGAAGGTCCAGCGGATCTCGCGGCGGCCGGGCGCGACTTCGAGTTCGCGGTCCACGGCGCGCAGCTCCACCCGGTGCACGCCGGGTGTTGCCGGCGCCAGCACCGCGTCGTACGGGCGCCATCCCGGCGACGGGTCGGCGGCCAGGTCCAGCGTTTCCGGCGCGGGAACTCCCCCACCGTGGTCACCGACGGTGTGCTGGTGGCGTGGCACGCCGCCGACGGCGCGGATTGTCATCGTCATCCCGGCGGCCCGGTGGCCGGGCACGTCGCACCAAACGTCATGGTCTTGGCGGATCACCCCGAGGTCGAGCACCGCGGTCTGGCCGCGGCTCAGCCGCGGCGTGTGCTCGCCGGTGTCGACGTGCAGGTCATGCGGCAGCCCGTCGATGTTGGTGACCCGCAGCACCAGTCGGGTTCCGGCCGCCACCTCGAGCACATCCGGGGAGAACCGCATGTTGTTCAGCGTCACCTCGACCGTATGTGCCTCACCGGCGACGTCAGCCACTTCCGAGGCGGCCGGCGCCCCCAGTGTCAGCGCCGATGCGACCGCGGCCACCGCAGCCACCGCGACCGCCCCGGTCACCGCAGCGGAGTGCGGCTTGATCGCCTCGACGTCGATCGGTCCGCGCAGCGCCACCGGCAGCGCCAGTCGCAGCGCCAGCAGCACGAAACTGGCCACCGCGACGGCGGCCAACACCCAGCCGACGATGGGCAACGGCCCGCGCCACGGCCCGGCCACCAGCGGCACGGCGACGTTGATCGCGACCACCCGCACCTGCCAGCCCTGATCCAGGTAGGCGATGACGGCCTTACGAATCGGCGGGCCGTGGGCCACCAGGATCGGCAGCAGCTGACTGAGCGCACCGAGCAGGATCTGAGCGACGAAACCCACCGCCAGCAGCGGCAGCAGGGTGTGCTCGACGAATGCGGGCAGCACATCGACGGAGCGGCCCGCGATCAGCGCGACCACCTCCGTCACGACGGCCGCCCCGAGCCAGCCGGTCGCACCGACCAGCATCCAGGCCGCCGGGCCGGTGAAGCTTCGTCCCGGCCACAGGCCGACGATCGCCAGACCGGCGCCGATCGCGTAACCCGCCAGACCTGCCGCCGCCAGCCACCAGCTGTCGGCGAGCAGGCCCGCCGTGGCGATCGCCAAACCAGCCGTCAGGGTCGGCAGCGCACGACGGGCCATCGCGAAGCTGCGCGGGGTGATCTTCTCGCGGATCGTGGTGGGCCACAGCGTGAACAGCGTGCCCACCACGGTCAGTCCGATCCAGCCGTAGAGCATCACGTGCACGTGGGTCGTCCACAACCGCGCATACCACCGGGCAACGCCGAAGGCCATGGTGGCGCCGGCCGCCGATCCGATCAACAGGGCGACGATGGCTGCCAGATAGAAGCCGACGAGATAGTCGAAGCGCGCCGAGAGCGCCGACTTCTTCATCGCGATCAACTCCGCGCCGTGAGCGACGCCGACGACGGCCACGACGGCGCCGCCGACGCCGGTCAGCGCCCCGGCGTTCCAGGCGACACCCGCCAGGGCGGCGATCACGCCCGTATTGAGCACGGCGAGTTTGGCCACCAGGTGCCAGTGCGGCGGATCGGGGACCCGGCACAGCGTCGTGGTGAAGTGTCCCGACCAGATCACGATCGCGTTGGTGGCCGCGCCGAGCAGCAGCGCATGCATCGGCAGCCAGATCGGGTGCGCGATGGCGTTGTGGCCGATCAGCAACGCCACCGAGACGGCCAGCCAGACCAGCACCACGATGTTGGCGCCCAGGAACACCGGCCCGCGCGGCCCGCCGCGGCGGCGCTTTACCGGTGGCGCCGCGGACGGCGGTGACCCCAACTGAATCATGATCGCCAGGCTACGGTGATGGCGCTACCAGGAGAAAGTGCCCTTAGACACCGATGGCCCTCAATGGCCCGGATTGGCCTCCGATCAGTCGGCGACGAACCGGTTCCGGTAGTCACGCAGCCGTTCGGCGATCTCGTCGGTGTTCAGCCCCAAGTCGGCCGGCTGGTAGTCCACCGTGCCGAAGCGGCCGCGGGGGTGGTCGGCGCAGAACTGAGTCATCGCTTGCCGCGCCCGGTCATCGAGCGGTTGATCGGCCAGTTGGTAGATGGCGGCGACGGTGCCGTCCTCGTCGGCCATGAAGTCATCGAAGCGGACATCGATGGACTGCGCCGCCGGCAGCACGTCGCGATCGGCCAGACACCCGCTGAGTAGGTCGTCGGCACGGTCGAACCAGTACGCCGAGATCTTGACCGGGTCCGGACGGTCGCATCCCATTCGCGCCGCATAGCTGATCATCGTTGTCATCGACTGCGTCACCTCCACCGGGTCCCGGTGGGTGACAACGAAGGTGGCGTCGGGGAAGGTCGCGTACAGCGCCGGGAACTGTTCCAGATGCTGCGGCGATTTGAGCACCCAGCGGGAGCCGCCGCGCAGCCATTGCAGCGCCTGCAGGCTGCGTTTCAGGTAGGCGTATGACGCGGTCTGGTCGTGGGCCTTGTAGTGCTGCGCGAAGGTCGGCAGAAAATAGCTGCACTCGAAGAGCATTCCGGAGATGTCGTTGCCCAGCAGTTGGATCTCCTCGTGGGCGTGGTCGACGGTCATGTCGTGCATGCGCTTGAACTCGGGCATCGAGGTGTTGATCAGGTCGAGCCCGACCGCGCAGCGGTCACGCCGGGCCTGCGGATCGGGCTCGCCGGGGGTGGCTATCGGCTCCAGACTTTCCCAGTAGGGCAAATACCGCAGCGCGGGGTCGGCGGCGATCAGGTTGTGCAGATGGGTGGTCCCGGTGCGGGGCAGCCCGCAGATGATGATCGGGCGTTCGATCGCGACGTCTTCGATCTCGGGGTTCGTCGCGATCAGGTCTTCGAGTCGTAGCCGGTTGACCAGGTGACCGGCCAGTTGCTCGAACGCCATCGCTCGCCCCACGCCGGACAGCTCGGCCTCGTCCACCAGCGATCCGCACAGGACGTCGAGACGTTCCCGGAATGCGTTGTCGCCCCAGTTGTCCAGTCCCGTTCGCTCGGTCGCGGTCTGCAGCAGCGCCTCGGGTGTCAGCTGCAGCGCGGCGCCGTAGCCGGCCAGCCCGTCGCGCATCGGCGCGGCGGCCTCCGGGAACACCGGCCTGGCGAGGTCATCGAGGCGGATCGGCGCCGGGCGCGGGCTGTTCATGAGCTCAGCTCAGCGATGTCGACGACCCGGCAGCTCAGCGGGTCCGGGGTTGTCTCCGGCAGGAACCAGCGGAACCAGATCAGGCCGCTCGATCGGCCCCCGGTCGACACCCAGTTCGGATGCCCGGGGTCGGTGTCGCTGATCACGATCTGCCACGAGCCGTCCGGCGCGTAGCCGACCTGGGCACCGTTGATCGTGACCCGCTCACGGGTGTAGTCGTAGGTGTGCAGGAACGGATTCCACAGGCACATGTTCCAGAACACACACTCCGGTGAGGTTCCGTCGACGACGAGGGCCTGGCCGGGTTGCAGCTGGTAGGCCCCCATGGCGTACGCGGCGTCACCGGCGGCCCAGCCGACAGTGCGGCTCGGGACCGGGTAGGGGTCCTGCAGCTCGTTGGCCGGTAGTCGTACCGGTGCCATGGCGGCCTGCTCGCGGATCCAGGTCCGCGCCGCGCGCATCCGCCGGCTCAGGTCGGCGCGGCCATCGGGGCGACGCGGCGTGTCGTCGAGCGCCTCGATCTTCCATTGGGCTCGCCGGTCCGTGCCCGGCTCGGTGCAGTAGTCGCGCGTCAGGATGAAGACCGCGTCGGGTTCGAGCTTGAGCCAATTGCCCTGTTGCTCAGTGGCGCTGATGACGAACTCGAAGGCACCGTCGGTGTCGCATCCCAGGTCACGGTCGTTGATGGTGTCGATGATGCGGTCGCTGTAGCGGCCGTCGTCGGGGCCGCCGTAGACCGTCATCGACAGATAGACCGCCTCGCCGCGGTTACCGGTGACCCGGTAGCTGCGGCCGGGGTCGATCGGCGCCAGCTGGTAGAAGGCGTCGGAGTTGTCACCGCCCCACTTCAGGTACGGGCCGATCACGTCGACCAGGATCGGCTTGTCAGCGTCCCCCCAGATGTAGGCGTCGGCGGCCACCCGCAGCAGGCTCAACGCCCAGCGGTAGCCGTCGAGGATGTCGGCCTCCGGCAGCGGCGGATCGGCGCCCAACAGCCGCTGCTCAACGGCGCGAACCTCTTCGAGCAGGTCCCCGAATGCCTGAGACAGCTCCGACGACTCGTCACCCATCACGGTTCTCCTTCTTTCGCATTCCTTGCAGCACCAGGGAGCAGAGTCGGTCGGCGGCGGAGTCGACGGCATCGGCGGCCAGCACCTGAGCGATATAGAAACTGGTGCCCACCAGCAGGTCGTAGGCGATCTCGACGTCGACGTCGGCGTCGAGCACGCCTTGGTCGATGCCGGTGCTGATCAGTTCCCCGAACGCGGTGCGGGTCTGCTCGTCGAGCAGCTGCTGGGTGCGGATGAACAGCTCCGGGTCGCGGTGGCGGTCGGCCAAGATGCCCAGCGCCGCGGCGGCCACCTCCGGCGAGCGCCAGAACGCGAAGACCCCGGCCACGAACCGGCGCAGGTCCGCCTCGAAGTCGCCCGAACTGGTCAGCAGGTCCCCGACGCTCGAGCCGAAGACCGCGTCGAAGACCAGGTGAGTCTTCGACGGCCAGCGCCGGTAGACCGTGGGACGGCTGACGTCCGCCTCACGGGCGATCGCCTCGATGGACACCTGGTCGTAGCCATCCCGGGCGAGCAGCCGGCGGGCGGCCTCGGCGATCGCCCGCTCGGTGCGCGGATTGCGCGGCCGTCCGCGGGCGGCGGGGGCGGATTGCGGAGCCGTCGCCCGACTGTCCCTGCCCACGAACCAAATATTTACATTACGTAACGTAATTCGTCAATGGTGTGCCCGTCAGAAGGCGTAGCGGTGATACTGCGACATGTTGGCCACCGCCGGAACCCGCGACACCACTTTGCTCAGCGCCCGGTAGCGGCGGGGAAGCCGCCCGTAGGTGTCCGACTCGAACCAGCGGACCCATTGCAGCAGCCGGGTGCCCGGCACCGCCGCCAGGATGTCGTCGGGGCCGTTGATCGCCCAGTGCAGTTTCGCGCCGGAACGCCGCACCACCGCGTTGGACCATTGTGTTTTGATGGCCAGCGAACTGAACGCGTCGAACTGCAACTCCCCGCGCACGCAGTGCTCGACCACGCGACGCAGCAAGGCGAGGCCGTCGCGCTCGGTGAGGTACATGGTCAGCCCTTCGCCGACCATCAATGTCGGTCGACCCGTGGGGATTTCGGCCAACCACGCCGGGTCGGTGACCGATGCCGCCACCACGTGGTTGTGTTCGCGCGCAGGAAGTAGCCGCCGCCGCAGGTCGGCGACGCACCTATAGTCGATGTCATACCAGTCGACGCCCTCGCCGGGCTGCAGCCGGAGATAGCGGGCGTCGAGCCCACACCCCACATGCAGCACCACCGCGTCGGGGTTGACCGCCAGGAATTGGCCGGCCCAGGCGTCGAAGTGCGCCGAGCGGGTGGTCACCGACGGTGACCGGGCGGCGGTGATCGTGGTCGCGCTCCAGTCGTAGTCGATGCGTTCGACCACGGCCTTGGCGTAGTGATCACCCAGGATCGGGTGGGGCAGGTCCGCGTCCAGCGCCTTGGCGTACAGCGTCGCGAGCATGGTCTGCGGGGCGCCGTGCAGGTCCACCCGCGCCTTGTCATCGGTCACGGGTCTGAGGCTAACCCCGCCACCGGCACCGCGTCCCGAACTGAACGCCTCCCGGCGAGGTGTTCAGCCGTCGGGCGTCATCCACTGCCGTTCAACGGCTTTCACCAGCGCGGTCAGTGTCGCGTTGACGGGGGCCTGCTGGCCGGCCGGTGCCGCCCGGCGCACTACCGCGCCGTTGATCACGTCGATCTCGCTGACCCGGCGGGCCAGGTGGTCCAGCAGTGCCGACGGCTTGGCGTCGGGCAGCTGCGCCCCGAAGTCCCGGACGTGCGCAACCGGGTCCGCCACGGCGATGTCGATCCCGGCGGCGCGGGCCACCGCCCAGGCCTCGGTGGCGGCGGCGCGGCTGACCGGTCCCATATCTGCGTCGTCCATGACCTGCCCCACCGTCATGCCGGTCAGTGCGCAGGGCGCGCTGTAGGCGACATTGCAGATCAACTTCTCCCACTGCATCGCGGCGATGTCGGCGACTGCGGCCGCGTCGAATCCGGCGTCGGTCCACACTCGCGCGGTCTCCTCGACCGCCGCAAACGGCAGCGCCGCAAAGGCTCCGAACCGGACTGCCCGCATGGCGTTGTGATGCACGTGTCCGGGCGCGGGACGTGACGCGCCGAAACCACTGGCGATGCCCACCGCCACCCGCTCGGCTCCCACGATGTCGGCGACGGTGTCGGCCGATCCCAGTCCGTTCTGGATGGTCAGCACCGGTGTGTCCTCGCCGAGCAGCGGCAGTGCCTGGGCAGCCCCGGCGGCGACGTCGGCGGCTTTGACCGCGAGCACCACCAGGTCCATCGGCTCTGCCGGCGCCACGGTGACCGCCCGCATCGCCACCACCTGATCGGATTGCGGCCCGCTGATGCGCAAGCCGTCCCGGTTGATCGCTTCGACGTGGGCGGGTGAGCGGTCCAGGGCCAGGACGTCGTTGCCGGCGGCAGCCAGTCGCCCGGCGTAGATCGATCCCATGGCGCCGCATCCGATGACCGCGACCTTCACCTGCTCATGCCTCCATGAGGGCGATCGCGGCGAGCAGGTCGGGCTTTTCCTCGAGCCCGAATCCCGGGGCGTCGGTGGGCGCGATGGTGCCACCGGCCAGCCGGCATCCGGGCGAGTAGCCGCCGAAGGGTGCGAACACCCCCGGATAGGACTCGCAGCCTCCCAAGCCCAGTCCCACCGCGATGTGCAGGTTGATCAGGTGGCCGCCGTGCGGGAAGGCGCAACCGCGGTCGAAGCCGTGTGACTCGAGCACCTCGATCATGCGGGCGTATTCGGTCAGCCCGTAGCTGAGTCCCGCGTCCATCTGGAAGATGTCGCGGCCCGGGCGCATGCCGCCGTAGCGCACCAGGTTGGTCACGTCACGCGCGGAGAACAGGTTCTCGCCGGTGGCGATCGCTCCCGGGTAACCGGTGGTCAGCTGGGCATTCAACACGAAGTCCAGCGGGTCGCCGGGCTCCTCGTACCAGCGCAGGCCGTAGGGGCTCAGCGTCTGCGCCCACTGCCCAGCGGCTGTGGCGTCGAATCGACCGTTGGCGTCGACGGCCACCCGTGCGCCGCTGCCCAGCACGTCGATGGCCGCCTCGATACGGTCCAGGTCCTCGCGCATCGGCGCGCCGCCGATCTTTATCTTGACCGCGTCATAGCCCAGATCGAGATAGCCACGCATCTCGGTCCGGAGCCGGTCCACGCCGTCTGCCGGATAGTAGTACCCGCCTGCGGCGTACACCGGAACCGCTGGCACGGCCCCATCCCAGCCCAAGTTGCGGCCGAAGTGTCGCGCGATGGTGCGGTAGGCGGGCTCGTCGGCGAGTTTCGCTTTGAGATCCCAGCACGCCAGTTCCAAGGCCGCCGCCGCGCCGGCGCGGTCGCCGTGGCCGCCGGGCTTCTCGTCGACGAGCGCCTGGTACAGCACCCGGGCGGGGTCGATGTGGCCGTCATCGTCGAGTAGCGACTCCGGGTCGGCGCGCAGCACCCGCGGGATCATCCGATCGGCCAGGATGCCGCCCTGAGCGAACCGGCCGATCGAGTTGAACGCGATGCCGATCACCGGTTTTCCGTTCCGTATCCGGTCGGTGACGATGGCGACCAGTGACACGGTGTGCCGGGAGAAATCCACCAGTGCGTTGGCGATCTCGCCGCTCAACGGCACCGATCTTTCGACGATCCGGGTGATGCGCACGCGCCGTCGCTCCTGTCGGTAGGCGTTACTCCGCACGCCGCAGGATAGCCTCAGCGTGCCGCAGCACCGGCGAGTCCACCATTTGTCCCTCGAAGGCGAACACGCCCCGCTCGTGCTGTGCCGCGGCGAGTACCCTTCGCGCCCAGTCGATCTTGTCCTCGGCCGGTCGGTAGGCGTCGCGCACCACCGCAACCTGGGTGGGATGGATGCACACCGTGGCGGCGAACCCGACTGCGGCGCCGTCGAGCGCCTCGGCCCGCAACCCGTCGAGATCACCGATATTGAGGTAGACGGCGTCGAGCGCGGCACGCCCGAACGCCGACGCCGCCAGCAGCACCGTCGAACGCGCGTGCCGGGCGAAGTCCCGATAGCTGCCGTCCACGTGACGGCTGGAGCCCCCGCCCATGGCGGCGACCAGGTCCTCGGCACCCCACATCATCGCCGCACAGGCCTGCGCGGCGGCGATCTCGGTCGCGAACACGACGCCGCGCGGGGTTTCGGCCAGCGCGACGACCTGCCGCGGCGCCAGCGCATCGACCTGGGCCGCCGACTCGGTCTTGGCCAGCATCACCGTCGTGTAGGCGGTGTCGGCCAGCGCCGCCAGATCGCGCGACTGATCCTCGGTACCGGAAGGGTTGATCCGCACCACGGTCCGCTCCGGGTCGAGCGGGTTGTCCCGCAACGCTTCCCGGGCAGCGGGCCGGTCGGCGGCGGCCACCCCGTCCTCCAGGTCGAGGATGACCACGTCGGCTGCCGCGGCGGCCTTTGCGTAGCGCTCCGGGCGATCGGCCGGGCAGAACAGCCAGGCCGGTCCGGTGGAGAGCAGGTTCATGCCGACTCTCCTGCCGGCCGCTTGCGCACCAACGTGGTCCGCACCGCGCGGGCCACCACGTCGCCGTGCTGGTTGCGCCCGACATGCTCTAGCGTCACGATGCCCTCCCCGGGACGGCTCTTGGACTCGCGCTTGTCGGTGCAGACCGTCTCGGCGTAGAGGGTGTCGCCGTGAAACACCGGCTTGGGAAACGACACCTCCGAGAATCCGAGGTTGGCCACGATGGTGCCCAGCGTCAACTGAGCGACCGACAGCCCGACGAGCGTGGACAGGGTGAACATGGAGTTCACCAGCCGCTCACCACGGAAGCCGGGCTGCTCGGCGGCCCAGGCCGCATCCAGGTGCAGCGACTGGGTGTTCATGGTCAGCGTGGTGAACAGCACGTTGTCGGCCTCGGTGACGGTGCGCCCGGGGCGGTGGGCATACGTGGTGCCGATCTCGTACTCCTCGAACCACAGTCCGCGCTGCTCGACGGTTTTACCCACGCCCTGTCCCCTCTCGTTCGTCGACTCGCAATTCTGCGACGCGACACGCCGCTGCTGTGTCGCGAGATTCCCGCTCGCGGTCGTTGCCGGTGCTCATCACAGTCCCAGCGACCGTGCGATCAGCATCAACTGCACCTCGGTGGTGCCCTCGCCGATCTCCAGGATCTTGCTGTCCCGGTAATGGCGGGCCACCGGGTATTCGTTGATGAAGCCGTACCCGCCGTGAATCTGGGTGGCGTCGCGGGCGTTGTCCATCGCCGCCTCCGAGGAGATCATCTTGGCGATCGCCGCCTCCTTCTTGAACGGCTTGCCCGCCATCATCTTCGCCGCGGCGTCGTAGTAGGCGGTGCGCGCCACGTGAGCGCGCGCCTCCATCCGCGCGATCTTGAAGCTGATCGCCTGGTAGGAGCCGATCGGCTGGCCGAATGCCTCGCGCTCACCGGCGTACTTGACGCTCTCGTCGACGCAACCCTGTGCGACCCCGGTGGCCACCGCGGCGATCGCGATGCGGCCCTCATCGAGGATCGACAGGAAGTTCGCGTACCCCCGGCCCTCTTCGCCGAGCAGATTGGCTTGCGGGACACGGGCGTCGACGAAGGTGAGCGGATGGGTGTCCGAGGCGTTCCAACCCACCTTGTTGTAAGCCGGTTCGACGGTGAAACCCGGTGTGCCGGAAGGGACGATGATCGTGGAGATCTCCTTGCGGCCGTCGGGCGCGGTCCCGGTGACGGCGGTGACTGTCACCAACGAGGTGATGTCGGTGCCGGAGTTGGTGATGAACTGCTTGGTGCCGTTGATGACCCACTCGTCGCCGTCCAGCCGCGCGGTGGTGCGGGTGCCGCCGGCATCCGAACCGGCACCGGGCTCGGTGAGGCCGAATCCGGCAAGCGCACGGCCGGCGACCAGGTCGGGCAGCCAGGTCTGCCGCTGTTCCTCGGTGCCGAATCGGTAGATCGGCATCGCCCCGAGGCCCACCCCCGCCTCGAGTGTCATCGCAACGGACTGGTCGACCTTGCCGAGCTCCTCCAGGGCGAGCGCCAGCGCAAAGTAGTCGCCGCCCATCCCGCCGTACTCCTCGGGGAACGGCAGGCCGAACAGCCCCATGTCCGCCATCTTGGCGACCACCTCGTAGGGGAAGCTGTGCTCTTCGTCGTGTTTGGCCGACACCGGCGCGACAACGGTGCGGGCGAACTCGGCGACCGTGTGCTGCAGATCCTGGTACTCCTTGGGCAGCTCGCCTGCCGTGATTGTCGTCATTGCTGCTCGTCCTCACTTGATTCGGGAATCAGTCGGGCCAATACCTGGTCCACCGTCACCTGATCGCCCACCGATACCAATACCTGCACCCGGCCACTGATCGGCGCGGTCAAGGTGTGCTCCATCTTCATCGCCTCGACCACCACGACCGGATCGCCCTCGTCGACCGGCGTTTCGGACGCGACATTCACCGCGATCACGCTGCCGGGCATCGGGCTGACTATCTCGGCGCTGCGCGGACCGACGGCGGACCGCACCACGGTGCTTTCCTGGGCTTCACGCAGCTGCCAGGTGCCGCGCTCATCGGAGATCCACAGCTGCCCGTCGTGCTCGGCGAACCTGTAACGGCGTCGTCGGCCCGCCAGTGTCACCGTCAGCCGGTCGCCCTCCACTTCGGCGCTGCCGCTGTGGATCTCCCCGCCGCCGACCTGCACCCGCGCGGCCGCCGGAAGCCCCCACACCGACACCGTCTCCGACCGAAGCGGCGTGCGCATCTCGGTGCGTACCGGTGCCGACGCGCCGATCCGCCATCCGCTGGGGTTGGCCCACAGTGATTTACGGCCGGACAGCGCCCATTGGCGGTAGAGGCCGCCGGCGGCCAGCACGTCGTCAGGGGCGGGTGCCGGCGCGAAGTCGGCCGACCTGGTGTCGAGCAGTTCGGTGTCGAGATCCCCGACGACCACCCGCTCGTCGGCGAGCAGGAACCGCAGAAACTCGACGTTGGTCTGCACGCCGAACACGGCGGTGCAGGCCAGCGCCGCATCGAGCCGCGCCAGCGCTTGCGTCCGGTCGGCGCCGTGCGCGATCACCTTGGACAGCATCGGGTCGTAGTCGCTGCCGACCACGGTGCCGTCCTGCAACGACGAGTCCACCCGAATACCGGGGCCGGTGGGTTCGTGCACCGCCAGCACCCGCCCGCCGGTGGGCAGGAAGCCGCGCGCGGGGTCTTCGGCGTACACCCGGGCCTCGATCGCGTGTCCGCTCAACGTGATCTCGTGCTGGGCGAACGGCAGCTTCTCGCCGGCGGCAACCCGCAGCTGCCACTCGACGAGGTCGAGGCCGGTGATCGCTTCGGTAACCGGGTGCTCGACCTGCAGCCGGGTGTTCATCTCCATGAAGAAGAACTCGTCCGGGCGATCCGCGGAGACGATGAACTCCACCGTGCCGGCGCCGACGTAGTCGACGCTGCGGGCGGTGTTGCACGCCGCGGTCCCGATCCGGTCCCGGGTCGCAGCATCCAGCAGCGGTGACGGCGCCTCCTCGATCACCTTCTGATGGCGTCGCTGCAGACTGCATTCCCGTTCGCCGAGGTGCACCACGTTGCCCTGGGTATCGGCGAGCACCTGGACCTCGATGTGGCGGGGCCGCAACACGAATCGCTCCAGGAACAGCGTGTCGTCGCCGAACGCGGACGCCGCCTCACGTCGCGCGGTGGCCAGCGAAGCCCGCAGCTGCGCGGGGTCGTCGACCAGGTGCATGCCTTTGCCGCCGCCGCCCGCCGACGGCTTGATCAACACCGGGTAGCCGATCTCGGCTGCCGCACCGGTCAGCTCGTCGTCGGTCAGGCCCGGCTGGGCGATGCCGGGAACCACCGGTACATCGAAGGCGGTGACGGTGTTCTTCGCGGAGATCTTGTCGCCCATCACCTCGATGGCGCGCGCCGGCGGCCCGATGAACACCACCCCGGCCGCCTCGCAGGCGGCGGCGAATCCGGCGTTCTCGGAAAGGAACCCGTAGCCGGGGTGAATCGCCTGTGCGCCGGTGGCCGCGGCGGCTTCGAGCACCGCGGGGATCGACAGGTAGCTCTCCAGCACCGGCGCGGGGCCGAGCCGCACCGCGGTGTCGGCTTCGCGCACATGCCGCGCTCCGGCGTCGGCGTCGCTGTAGACCGCCACCGACCGGATCCCCATCCGGCGCAGGGTGCGGATCACCCGGACTGCGATCTCACCGCGATTGGCTACCAGGACCGTATCGAACATGGCTGTATTCATCTGGGTCACATCCGGAAGACGCCGTAGGAGACCGGGTCCAGCGGCGCGTTAGCGCAGACCGAAAGCGCCAGCCCCAGCACTGTTCTGGTGTCGGCCGGGTCGATGATGCCATCGTCCCACAGCCGTGCGGTCGAGTAGTAGGGGTTGCCCTGCGCCTCGTATTGGTCCCGGATCGGGGCCTTGAACGCCTCCTCGTCCTCGGGCGACCAGGGCTTGCCGGCCGCGTCGAGCTGGTCACCGCGCACCGTGGCCAGCACCGACGCAGCCTGCTCGCCACCCATCACCGAGATCCGGGCGTTGGGCCACATCCACAGAAATCGCGGCGAATACGCCCGGCCGCACATGGAGTAGTTGCCCGCCCCGTAGGACCCGCCGATCACCACCGTCAGCTTGGGCACCCGCGCGCAGGCCACCGCGGTGACCATTTTGGCGCCGTGTTTGGCGATGCCGCCGGCCTCGTAGTCGCGGCCGACCATGAAACCGGCGATGTTCTGCAAGAACACCAATGGGATGGCGCGCTTGTCGCACAGTTCGATGAAATGCGCGCCCTTGAGCGCCGACTCACCGAACAGCACTCCGTTGTTGGCGATGATGCCCACCGGGTGGCCGTGGATGCGGGCGAACGCGGTCACCAGGGTCTTGCCGTATTCGGCCTTGAACTCGCTGAACTCGCTGCCGTCGACAATGCGGGTGATGACCTGCCGCACGTCATAGGGCACCCGCGGGTCCGGGGGGACCACGTCGTAGAGCTCCGCGGGGTCATGGTTCGGGTCCACGGAACGCTTGATTTCCCAGGGGCTTTCGGATCTCGGCCCGAAGGTCTGCGCGATCTGGCGGACGATGCGCAGCGCATGTTCATCGTCATCGGCCAGATAGTCGGTGACCCCGGAGACCTTGGAGTGCAGGTCTCCCCCGCCCAGTTCTTCGGCGGTCACCACCTCTCCGGTGGCGGCCTTCACCAGCGGCGGGCCGCCCAGGAAGATGGTGCCCTGTTCGCGGACGATGACGGCCTCGTCGCTCATCGCGGGAACGTAGGCGCCGCCGGCGGTGCAGGAGCCGAGCACCGCGGCGATCTGCGGGATGCCCGCCGCGCTCATGGTCGCCTGGTTGTAGAAGATCCGGCCGAAGTGCTCGCGATCGGGGAACACCTCGTCCTGACGGGGCAGAAACGCGCCGCCGGAGTCCACCAGGTAAATGCAGGGCAGCCGGTTGCCCAGCGCGACTTCCTGGGCGCGCAGGTGCTTCTTGACCGTGACCGGATAGTAGGTGCCGCCCTTGACGGTGGCGTCGTTGGCGACGATCACGCATTCCCGCCCGGACACCCGCCCGATCCCGGTGATGATCCCGGCACCGGGGCACTCGTCGTCGTACATGCCGTCGGCGGCCAGCGGCGCCAGCTCCAGAAACGGGCTGCCCGGATCCAGCAACCGGTCGACCCGGTCGCGCGGCAATAGCTTGCCCCGCGACACGTGCCGCTGCCGGGACTGCTCGCTACCGCCGAGCGCCGCGGTCGCCAGCTTGGTGTTGAGCTCGGTGACCAGCCGTCGGTGCTCGTCGGCGAATGCTGGGGCCGTCATGACACCTTCGAAAGATTCAACGGGGCACCGGTTTTCGCGACCACCTCATCGACGGAGACGCCGGGCGCGGTCTCCACCAACTCGAGGCCCGCTTCGGTGACGTCGATGACGGCCAAGTCGGTGATGATGCGGTCGACGCAGCGGGCGCCGGTGAGCGGCAACGTGCACTGTTCGACGATCTTGGCGCTGCCGTCCTTGGCGGCATGTTCCATCATCACGATGACCCGGCGCGCCCCGTGCACCAGGTCCATCGCCCCGCCCATGCCCTTGATCATCTTGCCGGGGATCATCCAGTTGGCCAGGTCGCCGACCGCTGACACCTGCATGGCGCCGAGCACCGCTACGTCGAGGTGGCCGCCGCGGATCACCCCGAAGGACGCGGACGATGAGAAGAACGACGCGCCCGGGAGGACGGTCACTGTTTCTTTGCCGGCGTTGATCAAGTCGGCGTCGAGGTCCTCGCGGCGCGGGTACGGCCCCACACCGAGGATCCCGTTCTCCGAATGCAGCACCACGCTGACACCGTCGGGGATGTGGTTGGGAATCAAGGTCGGCAACCCGATGCCCAGGTTGACGTATTGCCCGTCTTCCAACTCCGCGGCGACCCGTGCGGCCAGTTCGTCACGTGTGCGTGTCATCAGCGCACCGTCTCCCGTTCGATTCGTTTCTCCGGATTCGGTACGTGCACCACCCGGTGCACGTGAATACCCGGGGTGTGCACCTCGGCGGGACAGATCTCGCCGGGCTCGACCAGGTGCTCGACTTGGGCGATGGTGATCCGGCCCGCTGCGGCGCAGTCCGGGTTGAAGTTGGCCGCGGCCTCCCGGTAGACGAGGTTTCCGTGCCGATCGCCCTTCCAGGCGTGCACCAACGCGAAATCGGTGCGGATCGCCCGCTCCAGCACGTAGGTGCGCCCGTCGAAGTCCCGGGTCTCCTTGCGCGGTGAGGCCACCGCCACCCCGCCGGCACCGTCGTAGCGCCACGGCAAGCCGCCGTCGGCGACCTGGGTGCCCACCCCGGTCGGTGTGTAGAACGCCGGGATCCCGGCACCCCCGGCCCGCAGCCGCTCGGCCAGCGTGCCCTGCGGGGTCAGCTCCACCTCGAGCTCCCCGGACAGGAACTGCCGGGCGAATTCCTTGTTCTCGCCGACGTAGGAGCTCACGGTGCGTCGGATCCGCTTGTGTTCCAAGAGCACTCCCAGCCCGATGCCGTCGACGCCGCAGTTGTTCGAGACGGTTTCCAGATCGGTGACACCGAGTTGCAGGACGGCGTTGATCAGCGCCTCCGGTATGCCGCAGAGTCCGAACCCGCCCACCGCCAGTGACGCGCCGTCGGTCACGTCGGCCACGGCTGCTGCCGCCGTCGCCACGACCTTGTCTATCGCCACCCGCGCCTCCTCGTTTTCAGTTAATGTTGATTAACTGACAGCAGAGAATACCATTCTCGCGCTGTCCTGTCAGCCGTCACCCAGCTGCTCGATCACCTGTCGACGCACCTCGTCCTTACGGACCTTGCCGGTGACCGTCATCGGGAACTCCGTTACCACGCGCAGGTACCGCGGCACCTTGAAGTGCGCCAGTCGGCCGGTGCAGAACTCGCGCAGTCGGTCAATGGTCAGCGGCCCCGCCCCGTCGCGCAGCATGACCACCGCCATCAGTTCCTCACCGTAGATTTCGTCGGGCACACCGATGACCTGAGCGTCGAGGATGTCAGGGTGGCTGTGCAGAAACTCCTCGATCTCACGCGGGTAGATGTTCTCCCCGCCGCGAATCACCATGTCTTTGATCCGCCCGGTGATCCGCACGTATCCGTCGTCGTCCATGACGGCCAGATCGCCGCTGTGCATCCAGCCTTCGGCGTCGATGGCCGCTTCGGTCTTAGCCGGGTCGTTCCAGTAGCCGGTCATCACCGAATAGCCGCGGGTGCACAGTTCGCCGACCTGTCCCCGCGGCACCGGGTGGCCGGTGGCGGGGTCGATCAGCTTGATCTCCAGGTGCGGCCCCACCCGTCCGACGGTCTCCACCCGCTGGATCAGCGAGTCCCCGCTGCGGGTTTGGGTCGACACCGGCGACGTCTCGGTCATGCCGTAGCAGATGGCGACCTCGGTCATGTGCATGTCGTCGATCACCCGCCGCATCACCTTCGCCGGGCACGGTGAGCCCGCCATGATCCCGGTGCGCAGGCTGGTGAGGTCGTAGTCGGCGAAGCCGGGCAATTCGAGTTCGGCGATGAACATGGTGGGCACCCCGTAGAGGCTGGTGCAGGCCTCGTCCTGCACGGCGCGCAGCGTGGCCGCCGGATCGAAGCCGGGCGCCGGGATGACGATGGCCGCACCATGGCTGGCGGCCGCCAGGTTGCCCATCACCATCCCGAAGCAGTGATAAAACGGGACGGGCAGGCAGATCCGGTCCAGCTGCGTGTAACCCAGCAACTCGCCGACCAGGTAGCCGTTGTTGAGGATGTTGTGATGACTGAGCGTCGCACCCTTCGGGTAACCGGTTGTGCCCGAGGTGTATTGGATATTGATCGGATCGGTGGCCCGCAGCGATCCGGAGGCGTGCGCCAGTGCCACCGTGTCGGCGGGTGTGCCGGCCAGCTCACGCCAACGCGCGCTGCCGATGAACACCGCTTCACGCAGGTCCGGACACGCCGGCACCACCTCACCCAGCAGCGCGACGTAGTCGGAGGTCTTGAACCGCGGGGCAGCGATGACCATTGCAACCCCGGACTGCTTGAGCGCGTAGGCCAGCTCGTGGGAGCGGTAGGCGGGGTTGAGGGTGACCAGTATCGCGCCGATCTCAGCGGTGGCGTACTGGGTCAGCACCCATTCGGCGCAGTTGGGCGCCCAGATGCCGACCCGGTCCCCCGCGGTGATCCCCAGCTGCAGCAGACCGGTCGCCAGCCGGCGCACATCGCGCCACAGCTGCGCATAGTTCCATCGCCGTCGGGCCGGAAAGTCAACCAGCGCATCGCGATCCGGGTGCGCGCTCGCGGTGGCGGCGAGACAGGCTCCGATGGTCATCTGCAGCAAGGCCGGTCGGGTCTCGCCGCGAGCGTAGGACACATCGCCGCGAGCTGCGGGCCGTCCCGCCGTTGCCATCAGTCCTCCACCGGAGTCGCCCGGAGCCGGTTCGGCCCCAGGGATGGGTGCTACGTTAGTGACCATTAACTCAGCTGTCCACGATTGAGCGGAGGCGCGATGGCAGCATCCGTTCCCGCCGACGACGAGCCGGCCAGCCGACGAAGCAGGCTGAAATCCGACCGGCGCAGCCAATTGCTTGCCGCCGCCGAACGGCTGTTTGCACAACGCGGCTTCCTGGCGGTGCGCCTGGAGGACATCGGCGCGGCCGCCGGCGTCAGCGGTCCGGCGATCTATCGGCACTTCCCCAACAAGGAAGCCCTGTTGGTCGAACTGCTGGTCGGCATCAGCACCCGGTTGCTCGCCGGAGCGCGCGCCGTCGAATCCGGCGGGCGGAACCCGGACGAGGTGCTGGACGGCCTGATCGAGTTCCATCTCGACTTCGCGCTCGGAGAGCCGGATCTGATCCGGATCCAGGACCGCGACCTGGCTCAGCTGCCGGCCGGCGCGCAGCGTCAGGTACGTAGCGCCCAGCGGCAGTACGTCGAGGTCTGGGTAGGTGTGCTGTGCGCCCGGTACGCCGGACTGGCCGAACCCGACGCTCGGTTGATGGCCCACGCGGTGTTCGGGTTGTTGAACTCGACCCCCTACAGCGTCAAGCCGGCCGGTGCCAAGTCGGCCGCGCCGGAGCGCTCCCGAGCGGTGTTGCGAGCGATGACGATCAGCGCGCTGGGTGCCGCCGGGTTTTCAACGGGCTGACCGACGACACGGTCGTGGGCGGCGCTGCGCAGGTACCCTGCAATCCATGAGGTGGGTATGACCGATCCTTATCGACCGGAGGATTCCGATCGACCCTGGCAGCGCAGCGGGGCCACCGAGCCGTCGACCTTCGGCTTTCCGCCGCACGTCGATCCGGCCTACGCGGGCCAGCTTCCGTCATACCCGGGCGGCTAT
Source organism: Mycolicibacter senuensis (assembly GCF_003284925.1). Lineage (GTDB taxonomy): Bacteria > Actinomycetota > Actinomycetes > Mycobacteriales > Mycobacteriaceae > Mycobacterium > Mycobacterium algericum_A. The sequence goes on along the minus strand of NZ_QMEX01000008.1, from coordinate 24 downwards.
CCGCCGCAGGCCGCCGACCCAACC